>JAQBWV010000007.1 GCA_027624335.1 Planctomycetota bacterium | reverse complement strand
GACTCGAGGCCTTCGTAACCTCAACAAGGCAAACTCATCTCTCGACACCGCTCTGCAGCGATTGTCGACAGGCTCCCAAATCAACAGCGGGAAGGACAATCCTTCCGGTCTGATCGCAGGGGAGAAATTGCGACTGCAGGTCACCACGATCGAGCAGTCCATCAAGAACAGCAACCGGGCCAGCAACGTCATCGCGACTGCTGACGGTGCTCTTGGAGAAATCAGCGGGCTGCTTAATCAGGTCCGCGGCCTGGTTCAGGAAGGCCTCAATAGTGGAGCCTTGTCCGATACCGAAATCGAAGCCAACCAGCTTCAGGTTGATGCCGCTCTGTCAGCTATCAATCGAATCACGGCGAACACCACGTTCGGCGGCGACAAGTTGATCGATGGCTCGAAAGGCTACAACAGCCAGATTACAGCAGCCAACGCGGCCAAGTTGAACGACTTCCAGGTCAACGAACTGTTCTTCGGCTCCAGCTCAAGCGTCGCCGTCAACGCAACGATCAACTCCGCCGCCGAGAAAGGTTCACTGACAACTTCAGGCTTCGTCCGTGCAGATACCACGCTTGAAGTTGGTGGCAAGGACGGAAATCAGGTGCTGTTCTTCGACACGGGAGCATCGCTGGCCAACGTCGCGACAGCCATCAATGCTGTCTCCGATGCAACGGGTGTTGCAGCAGCCGTCACGGGCAGCAACGTAGCCGGAACTGGCACAGCCACAGCCACAACTGAGACAGTTGTCTTTACGGAAGCGGCTGGTCAGGTTGGGTCTGCCGATGAAGTTGTGGTCACTTTTACGCAGGGAACGGGAGCAAGCGTTGCGACGTCTGTTTCAAGCGTTTCCGGCTCAGGCACCGGTACGATCACCGTTGCCATCGAACTCGGAACAAGCGCTGGCAGCGCAGCGAATGCAACAGCAGCCGACATCACCGCCGCAATCACGGCCAGCACGGACGCCAGTGCAGTGATTTCAGCTGTCGGAGCGGGAACGACAGACGTGTTCGGAGCGGGAGACGGCCCGGTCACCGTGAACACGAGCAAGGCAGTTCAAACGCTCACTCTTACGAGTACCGATTTTGGCTCATCAGCATTCGCCGAAGTCAATGTCCTGAGTGGCGTCTTCGTCACACAGGATGCTGACAGCAACCTGGTGAGTCGAGACGAAGGAACTGACATCGTCGCAACCATCAACGGCTCACGGGCCTATGGCGATGGCTTGAAGGCGTCATTGAGGACTGCCACGATCGACGTCAATCTGATCTTTGATTCGGCGGCCAACACCGACAGCAACACCGCTTCATTCACCGTGACTGGTGGCGGGGCCAATTTCCAGATTGGCGAGAACGTCTCGGCCAACGGTCAGATTGGCCTGGGAATCGAAGCGGTGAACACCGCTCGACTCGGCGGCGTCAGCGGCAAGCTGTACGAGCTCGGAACCGGCGGCGGCAAGAGCCTCCTGGATGTCGGCCCAAGCGTTCAGGGAAGTGCCTTGGTCAACATCGTCGACGAAGCTCTGGACCGAGTCTCGACGATCCGAGGTCGACTCGGTGCCATTCAGAAGAACGTCATCGAAACGAACATCGCAACGCTGGGCGTGGCTCTGGAAAACATTTCCGAAGCTCGCAGCCAGATCGTCGATACCGACTTCGCGACCGAAACGGCGAACCTGACCAAGTCTCAGATTCTGAGCCAGGCTGGTATCTCGGTTTTGTCAATCGCGAATCAGCAGCCACAGCAGGTGCTTGCACTGCTTGGATAGTCGTCCCCCCGACGAACCGCACCTGGTTACAACGGAACGACATCTCTCCGGCGTAACAATCGACAGTGACCTGACGACGTCCTGGAGTTTTCCAGGGCGTCGTTTTTTCTTTGCTCTCCGACCGGTTGACGCCGCCACGTACGGCGAAGAAGCTTCTTCGACTTCAGAACTCCGAAGCCGAAAGAAAACCTCGTGTCGAAAGCTGTTGTCCTGCTCAGCGGAGGCCTTGATTCCGCCACCATGCTGGCGATCGCTCGCGATGAAGGCTTCGAACCGTGCGCCATCACGTTCCGTTACGGGCAACGGCACGCCATCGAAATCGAAGCAGCTCGCCGCGTCGCTAAGTCCATGAACGTAACGGAGCACCTGGAAGTAGAATTCGATCTGCGTTCCATGGGCGGATCGGCGCTCACGTCGAGCATGGAAGTCCCCAAAGGTCGCTCCGCAGCGCAGATGCAGGAGGGGATCCCTGTTACCTACGTTCCTGCTCGCAACACGATCTTCCTGTCATTCGCACTGGGCTATGCAGAAAGCCTCGGTGCCAATCACATTTTTGTAGGTGTCAACGCGTTGGACTATGCGGGATACCCGGACTGCCGACCGGACTACATTCGAGCATTCGAATGCATGGCTCGCCTGGCGACCAGGTCGGCGATGGAAGGCGACGAACCCCTCGCTCTGCACACGCCTCTGATTGAATTGACAAAGGCCGAGATCATTCGGCGCGGCCTGAAACTGGGCGTCGACTACAGCCTGACCTGCAGCTGCTACGACCCCAACGTCGCGAGCGAAGCGTGCGGAAACTGCGACGCCTGCACTCTGCGTCTCGAAGGGTTCCTTGCAAATGACGTCACAGATCCGATCAAGTATCAGCGCCCAGCAGCCTCGTCCTGAGTTCGCCACATCCGAACGTGTCGGTACCAACATGCGACGCGAATCATTGTTCGGTGGTCGCTCCAGCGGTCAGATTCAAAACACATCGAAACCCGACATTCGGATTGCGTTCGGTCATGCGTTGTCCACGTCGGAACCAGACTGCCCACTCGGGACCGTCTCCTTTGACAACTCGCTGCCCCGATTCTGACGCTCGTCGAGGGCCGGACCAGTCGGTGCGGCGTCCAGAATCCATCGCGGCCAAATCCTGATGATTGGTTTCACTGTAAAAGTCGAGCAACCATTCACGAGCGTTTCCGGCCATGTCAACGACTCCAAAGACGCTGCGATCATCGGGGAACGTTCCGCAGGAATCGATCTGGCCAACTGCACGAGGCAGGCTCCACAACGGTCGCCCATTGCCCCACGGCGCCGAGAGACCAGCCGCGCCCCTCGCGGCTTTTTCCCACTGGCATTCGGAAGGAAGTTCTCGATCTGTGGACTTTGCGTAGGCTCGCGCTTCCACCCACGCCACTCCCAAGGCCGGATGATCGGCTGGGGCATCCACATTGAGAGACTTTTCAATGACATTCCCGCTCTTGATTGATCGGCTGCGAAACTCCGAGAATTGCGAAACGTTGACTTCCAGCACGGAGATGTAGAACGGACTGAGCGAAACCGAAACTTCTGGAGTGCAGCTCTGTGGCCCGGTCGATGTCCCAATAACTGACTCGCCAGCAGGAATCAGAACCATCTCTGATTGATCCGCGTCGCAGGTAATCTGTGACGGGCGACCGTCAACGATCGGCGACCCGGGGACAGCGGTAAATCCGGCTGGTAATGGCTCTGCGACTTCACGGGTTGCGTCTTGCGTCCTGGGACGATCAGCCATAAGAAACTGCGACGAGCCGGCAGCAGAGTTGATCGAAGCGACGAATCTGTCTTCCAGCCGAGAATCCGTCGCCGTACCAGTCGTGAGGAAATTGGGCGGGGCAGATGTCGCCACCGCAAACATGTCGTTCGGGTCAACTCCGGAAAAGTCGGCGGTTGGTTCCGGCTCATCCTGAACCCGCTGAGCAAACCCAACGGGCCGGGAATCGCTACTCGATTGCTGGACAGTCGGTTGCGCAGACGTCGGTTGGGGAGTACTGCTCCCCCCACAACCAGCAGCGCAACACGATACCAGCAATGTCAGGACTGACAGGCGACTGGAAGCCTGCGCAATTGGCATAGACGCAAAGAAGCCTCGACAGGCGTTGCCTGTCGAGGCTTCTGCTGAATGTTGAGCGACATTTGTCATAGGTTCCGCTCCTTCGAGAGTAACTCTCATCGGGGCGGCACCATCGACCTGACGAACACCCCGGACACCTCGTCGAGATACCAGTATGCCGAATCGGGGCGAAAACTGCACACTCTCGATAGACCGAGAGTGGCTGCGATCTTTCAATTCTACTCAGGCTTCTTTGTACGTCGCTCGGCCAGTCGCGTTGCCTTACCGACACGATTCCTCAGGTAGTACAGCTTGGCCCGTCGCGCAACTCCGTGTCGCTTCACTTCGAGTTTGGCGATCTTCGGCGAGTGTACCGGAAAGATTCGCTCAACCCCTTCGCCGGCAACAATTCGTCGCACGGTAAAGGTGGCGTTAATTCCGTTGCCTCGACGATGGGCAATCACAATGCCGGAGAAGACCTGGATTCGTTCTTTATTGCCTTCCTGAATTCGGCAGTGAACGTCCACGGTATCTCCGATTTCGAATGCGAGAGCTTCTTCTCGATGACTGCCCTGCTCAACAATGTCAAACGCTTCGTGTCGCATGATTCCAACCCTTTTTCTGGCGGCAGAGGTGCTACTCCATTTCTGAGCAGCACTTGCCCTCTCTCATTGAGATATTCTTATCGGACTTTGCCGACTGAGCCGGGAAGCTACAACCCGTCGGGCCGCAGCAGAATTTCAACTTCATCATTAGCGATATTCGGCAACGTGATTTGCTGCCTGCAAAACCGAGCAGCCCGAACGTTACCTCTTCTTTTTCTTCAGTGGTCAATCAACTTCAGGAAATCGCTCTCGATAGGAATCGAAAATATCCTGCCGCCGCTCCTTAGTCAGCAGGAGAGACTGTTCCGTCTGCCATTGAACGATGTCTTTATGGTTTCCATTGAGCAGCACCTCTGGAACATTCATCCCGCGAAACTCGCGAGGCCGCGTGTACTGCGGATATTCCAGCAGGCCCTTCTCAGCAAAAGATTCGTATCTGTTACTTGTTTCATCGCCAAGGACTCCCGGAATCATCCGAATGACGGTGTCGATAATCAGCATCGCCGGCACTTCGCCGCCGTTGCAGATAAAATCGCCAACAGAAATCTCCATCGGCTTCAAACCCTGACGAATCCGCTCGTCAAACCCTTCGTATCTACCACACAGAAGCAGCAACCGCTTGTGGTCGGTTGCCAGTTCTGTCACCAGATCCTGATCCAGCTTCCGCCCCTGCGGCGTCAGCATGATTAATTGACCGGGCTCTTCCGCGTCCGCTTGAACCGCTTCCACACAGTCGTAAACCGGTTCACACGAAAGCAGCATCCCCGGACCGCCGCCGAATGGTTTGTCATCGACGGATTTCCGTTTCCCTTGAGCCCAGTCACGAAAGTTCCACAGCTTGACGTCCACCAACCCATTCTGGATGGCCAGATTAAGAAGACTCTGCCCGATGTATCCGGAAAACATTTCGGGAAAGAGTGTCAGGACGTCAAACCGCATGAGCGTGACAGGGTGATGGAGAAAGTGGACAGCGAGGCGACCAACGCATGAGGACGAGAACCATCACCTTTTCAATTCCTCACTCAGTCACTCACTAAACACCGACACCAAAGATCACTCTTCGCTGCTGGCTGCTTCTTCCGCTTCCGCTGGAGCTTCAACTGCCGCCGCTGCCGGTTCAGGCTGCTTCGGGGCCTGAGGTGCCGGCGGAGCCTTAACAGTGCCCCAGTCGTTCTTCTTCAATTTTCTGATGAGCACTGCAACCTTTTCAGTTGGCTGTGCACCGACACCAAGCCAATAGTCGAGCCGCTCAAGATCGAGCTCTACTCGCTGCGACTTGTCCTGAACCATCGGGTCATAGTGCCCGATGTCTTCAATCGTCTTGCCATCGCGCTTCATGTGCGCGTCCATTACCGAGATCCGGTAGAACGGTCGATGAGTCCGTCCCATACGTTTCAGTCGAATTCGAACCACTTGTCAGATTCTCCTTGTAAATAAGCGTTACTAATCGGCAACGCTACTTGTTTCGCTTGCGCGATTTCTTCTTTTCTTGACGCTGTTTCTTCTTAAGGTCTTTCTGCTTGTCGCTGCTTTGAGGACCTCGTTTGCTCCGCAGTTTTTGAACTTTGAAGTTCCCACTGGGATCGCTGTTCTTAGCGATATCCTGAACCGCCCGCATTCGATCCATCGCTCCCATGCCAGACATCCGCTTCATCATCGTGGCCATCTCGCCGAACTGCTTCAGAAGAGCGTTGACTTCCGATGGTGCCACACCGCACCCAGACGCAATGCGGTTGCGACGGCTGCGATCAATCTTCGACGGATTTTCGCGTTCATATTCCGTCATCGAGTTGATGATGCCGTCGACTCGTTTGAGCTCTTTCTCGGGGTCCTCGCCAGCCGCACCCAGCTTGTCAGCCATGCCGCCCAGGCCGGGGATCATCTTCATGATGTCCTTGACCGAACCCATGCGTTTGACCATGCGCATCTGCTTCTGGAAATCAACGAGAGTGAATTTGCCTTCGCTCATCTTCTGCTGAGCGTCAGCCATCTCCTCTTCAGAGATTTCCGCCTGAGCCTTCTCGAACAGGGTAACGACGTCACCCATGCCCAGAATTCGGCTCGCCATCCGGTCTGGATGGAAGAGTTCCAGTTTGTCGAGCTGCTCGCCGACCCCGATGAACTTAATCGGAACGCCGGTGACTTCCTTGACTGAGAGTGCCGCACCGCCGCGAGTGTCTCCATCGAGCTTAGTAAGGATCACCCCATCCAGCTCAAGAGCATCGTTGAATACTTTGGCACTGTTGACGGCATCCTGCCCGGTCATCGCATCGCAGACCAGCAGGATTTGATGCGGCTGCACTCGCCGATCGATCTGCTCAAGCTCGTTCATCAGCTCGTCGTCAACATGGAGCCGGCCAGCGGTATCGAGAATGACGACGTCCGCCCCCACTTTCTTTGCCTGAGCAACTCCGTTCTGGCAAACCTTCAGAGGAGTGCTCGTTGCCGGGTCTTCCGTATAAACCGAAACGCCGACCTGCTCACCAACGATACGCAGCTGCTCGATAGCCGCCGGACGCTGAAGGTCGGCAGCGACAAGCAACGGCTTGCGGCCTTCTGCCAGCAGCAGCTTTGCAAGCTTACCGCAGGTTGTGGTCTTACCTGCTCCCTGGAGGCCACACATCATCAGGATCGTGATGCTGCCTTTGACGAAGTGGAGCGAGTGATCAACCGGCCCCATCAGATCGATGAGTTCCTGGTTGACGATCCCGACAATCTGCTCGGTCGGGCTCAGCGACTTCAGAACGCTGTCACCGACCGCACGCTCGGTGACACGGTCAACAAAGGTCTGGGCGACATCATAATTGACGTCGGCTTCCAGCAGCGCTTTCCGCACTGTCTGCATACCCTCACGAATGCTCGCCTCGGTGAGGCGTCCGCGATTCATGAACGACAGCGCGCTTTTTAAGTTGTCGGTAATGCCTTCAAACATTCCGGAACCGATTTGTCGTCAGAGGTCGTAAACTCCTGCGACGACGCAGCTTAAGTCTCGACGTGATCTATTCTGTAATGACCGCTTGGCGTCAGGACGCGGCGGGAAGCCAAGCAGTCTACGGACAGCGTGCGCCAATATCAACGCAGCTGAGTGCAGTCGCGATCTACCGATATGCCGTTCCGGCATTGACCGGATGGGGAATCGCGAGCTTGTTGCAATTGCATAGCGCGCTCAGTTGTTGGCGCCTATTTCAAGTTCGATTGCGCCGGTCACTCCGGGCGTACCAGTCAAATCGTGTTGCTGACGGATTGAGTCAACGGGCCGCACTCACAAACATCGCGAGCAAGTGCGATTCGCAGTTGCCGCGTCAAACTTTCAGGCCGCTCTGGACGAAATCAAATCCTGCGAAGACTTCGTAGTTTGATCGAGCGAACAATCGCCAACTGCCTCGGCATGTCTGATCCAGTAGTAAGTCGGCTTGTATTGCCTGCGACTTTCCCGATATTCCGGAGTGACTTCCGTATGAACGATCTGACCACCCGCAGAAACGATGATCTCTTTCATGGATCGATTTGCGATCGGGTGGATTTGGACGGCAGGCTTGCCTCGAAGCGTTTTCAGCAGTGGCCTCAGATGATTTCTGTAGAGTCTAGTAGCTCTTTCCTGAATTGACCCCGGAGCAGACCATCGCCCGTCAGGGACCAGGCAGATAATCAGGCCATCCTTCTTCAGAACTCGAAGGAAATCGGCGAGGTACTGTCCAGACGCGGGCATCGGAATATGCTGCAGCGTGATACTGGAGTAGACAAAGTCAAAATGCCCGTCAGGGAAAATGCTCAGATCCTGATTCGTATTCTGAATGAACGAGCAATTCTCAGTGTGGCAATTCTGCCGAGCCTCTTTCACCATGGTCGATGAAATGTCAACGCCCACCACTTCATTAAACGATGTCGCCAGAGCGTTGGACAACCGGCCCACGCCACAACCGAAATCCAGTGCCCTGCTGCGGGCTACCTCGATTCCTGATTCGCCAATCAGCTGCATCTGTCGAGAGATTTCCTGTCGTCCGGTTTCGTAAAACGAGTCTTTATTAAGGACGTCTGACCGGAATTCCGGCGTCGAAAGCACTGCGTAGAACGGATCGTCGGCTCCGAATTTCTCATAAGTGGAACGAACATTGTCGAAAGCAGACATCCGTGAATCTCCTTATTGAATAGTGACAGCCGTTCCGAATTCCGCTCTTGAAACGCTGCAGCACAACAAACTGCCATCGTGCCATGGATTCGTGACACTCCACAGTTCGAATCGATGAACGCGTCCGTGCACGTTGATCCGTTCCTGCGTGATTCTGGCAGCTGTAACTCCGCAGTCGCAGTCTGAAGGAGCAGCCCCGAACGGCACAAGATGAGTTTTTCGAGTGAACACATATACACACTTCCTCGAATTGTGATTCAGACAGGATGTATCGTCTTCGGTCTCAAGCAGCGCTACTCCGTCGCGAAGAAGGTGAATTCTCCGGACTCGGCATCCACCGTGATGACCGCACCGTCCTCAAACCGGCCAGCCAGAAGCTCTTTCGCCAGCGCATTCTGGATTCGCTGCTGAATCGCTCGCTTGAGTGGTCGCGCACCGTAGGCCGGGTCGTACCCTTCCTCGGCCAGCAGATCGCGAGCTGCGTCGGTGACCACTAGCTGCAGGTTGTTCTCCTCGACGAGCTTCTGTAGTCCGCGAAGCTGCAAATCGACGATCTGTCGAATCTCGTTTCGGTCGAGCGGATGGAACACCACGGTCTCGTCGACCCGGTTGAGGAACTCCGGCAGAAACTCACGACGCAACGCATCCATCGCCGCCATCCGGATTTCTTCGTCTGTCGACGACCCTGCCATTCCCATGATCTGATGACTGCCGATGTTTGACGTCATGACCACGATCGTGTTTGAAAAGTCGACAGTCCGCCCGTGACTGTCGGTCAGTCGTCCATCGTCGAGCAACTGCAGCAGCACGTTGAACACATCTCGATGAGCCTTCTCGATCTCGTCCAGCAGGATGACCGAGTACGGCTGACGTCGAACCGCCTCCGTCAGCTTGCCACCTTCTTCGTAACCGACATATCCCGGAGGCGCTCCGATCAGTCGCGAGACGGCATGCTTCTCCATGAACTCGCTCATGTCGATGCGAACCATGTTCCGCTCGTCGTCGAACAGGAATCCCGCCAGTGCCTTGCAGAGTTCGGTTTTGCCGACGCCCGTTGGTCCGAGGAAAATGAACGAACCGATCGGCCGGTTGCGATCCTGCAGTCCCGATCGCGAACGTCGTACGGCGTCTGAAACCGCAACGACCGCTTCGTGCTGATTGATCATCCGCTCGTGGATGCGGTCTTCCATCGACAGCAGTTTTTCACGCTCGCCTTCGAGCATTTTCGAAACGGGCACGCCGGTCCAGGTGCTGACCACGCGAGCGATGTCTTCAGGGGTCACCTCTTCTTTCAGCAGGCGTTCGCCGTCACCAGCGCGGGTTTCTGTGAGGTTTAACTCAACCGCTTCGAGTTGCTTCTGAGCTTCCTTAATCTCCTGCTCGACCTCGTAAGCCCGCATGAAGTCTTCGTTCGAGTTTGTCTGCCGGGCACGATTAAACACCTGCTCGTACTCGGTGCGGAGTCCGTCGATTTTTTCTTTCAAGGGCTGTACTCCGGAAAGCGCCTGCTTCTCGGATTCCCACTGAGCCTTCAACTGATTCACGCCTTCTTCGCGGTCGGCGATCCGTCGCTGCAGTTCATCCAGACGCTGCTGACTGTCGGCGCTCTTTTCGGTCGCCAGGGCCGCCGCTTCGATCTGCATTCGGGTCAGCTCGCGAGTGGCCTCGTCGACTTCCGCGGGCATCGAATCGATTTCCATCCGCAGCCGACTGGCCGCTTCGTCCACCAGGTCGATCGCCTTGTCCGGCAGAAAACGATCGGAGATGTACCGGTCCGATAAAGTCGCCGCCGAGATCACCGCGTCATCGGTAATTCGGACGCCGTGGTGAGATTCGTAGCGTTCTTTCAGGCCTCGCAGAATCGAGATCGTGTCTTCGACGTTCGGCTCCTGAACCAGCACCGGCTGGAAGCGGCGTTCCAGCGCCGGATCCTTTTCGATGTACTTGCGGTATTCGTCGAGCGTGGTCGCACCCACACAGTGCAGCTCGCCACGGGCCAGAGCCGGTTTCAACAGGTTGGACGCATCCATCGATCCTTCACTGGCACCCGCACCGACAACGGTGTGCAGTTCATCGATGAACAGAATCACCTGGCCATTGGATGCGGTGACTTCTTTCAGCACGGCCTTCAGTCGATCTTCAAATTCGCCGCGGTATTTGGCTCCGGCAATCAACGCTCCCATGTCGAGCGCGACGACGGTTTTGTCCTTCAGATTCTGCGGCACGTCGCCCATGATGATGCGATGCGCGAGTCCCTCAACGATCGCCGTTTTGCCGACGCCGGGTTCGCCGATCAGAACCGGATTATTTTTTCGGCGTCGAGAGAGCACCTGGATCACTCGACGGATCTCAGTGTCGCGGCCAACGACCGGGTCGATCTTTCCCTGGCGAGCCTGCTCGACCAGATCGATCCCATACTTCTTCAAAGCCTGGTACTTGTCTTCGGGAGACTGGTCCGTAACTGCCTGACCACCACGGATTGACTTCAGCGCTTCGAGAATGTCGTGCTCGCCGACGCCGTTCAGATTGAGCACTTTTTTCGCAGCAGAGTCGATTCTGATCAGCCCCATCAGCAAATGCTCGGTGGACAGGAACTGATCCTTCATCAGGTCCGCCTGCTTCTGAGCGGCGTCGAAGACCTGCGTCAGTTCAGGCCCAAGTCCGACCTGGATTCCCGCTCCAGAGACTTTCGGGAGCCGCTCCAGCTCGGCATCAGTCGCCTGCCCGATGAGTTCCGGGCTGGCACCGATCTTCTGAACCAGCGGTCGCACGACACCCTGCTCTTCATCGAGCAACGCTCGCAGCAGGTGCAGGGCGACAAGTTGCTGATGACCGCGATCTTCGGCCAGTTGCTGAGCCCGCTGAAGAGCCTCTTGAGCTTTGACCGTCAGTTTGTCGAATCGGATGGACATGTTGCTTCTCCCGATGGTGTTGCAGACAGCGCGCAACGGTGACGCAGAAGACGAACGAGGGAACAAGCCGCGGCCATCACGGCTGTTGGAAACGCTGAAAGAATCAGTCTCGGTCGAGCGACCGCAGCGAGGCGGGATTCAGGATCGAAGAAGCTCAGTCTTCACGACCAGGTCCTGCGATCCAGAATCCGGCCCCACGGCGGCGGTATGCCGGATGGAGCGGCACACCGCCTCGTGGAGTCAGTTTATTACTTCTTCTCAAACTCAGCGTCGATGACGTCGTCGTCTCCGCCGCCAGCAGTTGCTCCGGCAGTTTCAGGCTCTGCTCCGCCTTGGTCACCAGCCTGCTGGTACAGAGCAGCGAATGCCTGAGCAGCCTGCTGCAGGTCTTCGATCGCTGACTTGATGCGTTCGGCATCATCGCCTTCGGCAGCTTCCGTCACCTTCTTAATGGATGCCTCGATCGCTGACTTCGCCGCGTCATCCAGTTTGTCTCCGAACTCCTTGACTGACTTTTCGGTCTGGAAGACGAGCGATGATGCCTGGTTTTTGATGTCAGCCAGAGCACGACGCTTCTTGTCGCCTTCAGCGTTGGCGTCGGCATCTTTTCGCATCTTCGCAATTTCTTCCTCGGACAATCCGCTGGATTGCTCGATGCGAACCTTCTGTTCCTTACCAGACGCTTTGTCCTTGGCCGACACATTCAGGATTCCGTTGACGTCGATATCGAACGTCACTTCGATCTGCGGAACACCTCGCGGTGACGGCGGAATGCCGTCCAGGTTGAATTGACCCAGCTGACGGTTGTCGCGAGCCATCGGTCGTTCACCCTGGAACACGGTCACTGTCACAGCCGGTTGATTGTCGGCCGCAGTCGAGAAGATTTCACTCTTCGTAGTCGGGATCGTCGTGTTTCGCTCGATCAGAAGAGTCAATACACCGCCTTCGGTTTCGATGCCCAGCGAGAGTGGAGTGACATCCATGAGGACCACGTCGGTGACTTCGCCGGAAATGATTCCACCCTGAATGGCTGCTCCAACTGCGACGACTTCGTCCGGATTCACACCTTTGTGAGGCTCTCGGCCGAACAGTTCTTTGACGAACGCCTGAACCTTAGGAATTCGAGTTGAACCACCGACCAGCACCACTTCGTCTACCTCGCCCTTGCCGAGCTTTGCGTCTTTCAACGCGTTGACGACAGGATTGCGGCAACGTTCAACCAGCGGATCAATCAGGCGTTCGAAGTCCGATCGCGAAATCGACATCTGAAGATGCTTCGCTCCGGAAGCGTCAGCGGTGATGAAAGGGAGGTTGATGTCCGTGTTCTGCTGGCTCGAAAGTTCTTTCTTGGCTTTCTCAGCCGCTTCTCGAAGTCTTTGCAGCGCCATCGCGTCTTTGCGCAGGTCGATGCTGTTGTCCTTCTGAAACTGATTGGCGATGTGCTTGATCAGTTCTTCGTCAAAGTCGTCGCCGCCCAGGTGTGTGTCGCCGTTCGTGCTGAGAACTTCGACGAGTTCGTCGCTGACTTCCAGTACGGAAACGTCGAACGTACCACCGCCGAGGTCGAAGACCGCGATCTTCTGATCTTTCTTCTTCTCCAGACCGTAAGCCAGCGCCGCAGCAGTTGGCTCGTTGATGATTCGCGAAACTTCCAGACCAGCGATCTGGCCGGCGTCTTTCGTCGCCTGTCGCTGAGCATCGTTGAAGTAAGCCGGAACCGTGATGACGGCCTTGTTGACCTTGTGGCCGAGGTAACTCTCGGCAGATTCCTTCAGTTTCCGAAGGACGATCGCGGAGATTTCCGGCGGCGTGTGATCTTTTCCGTTCACTTCGATTTTGACGTAATCTTCCGAGCCGCCAACAACTTTGTACGGAACGATTTTCTCTTCCGAGGCGACTTCACTGTGGCGTCGCCCCATGAACCGCTTGGCCGAGTAGATCGTGTTGTGCGGATTCGTGACGGCCTGACGTTTGGCTGGTTCGCCAACAAGCGTTTCGCCCTTGTCCGTAAAGGCCACGACGCTCGGAGTCAGCCGGTTGCCTTCAAGGTTGGCGATCACTTTCGCCTCAGAACCTTCCATGACAGCAACGACCGAGTTCGTCGTTCCCAGGTCAATACCGATGACTTTTTCACCTGCAGCCATGATGTCTCTCCTTATTAGTCTCTATTTTATTGAGTGACGATGTCGTGCTTGAGCAATTTGAACGCCATACTCCTGCCGCACTGCGGGACGTGTTATCGCCTGGCGACTCAACGCTTTGAAGCCAGACCTGGCTCGCATTTCGACAGTTATCACATTGAAAATGCAAAGGTCATGCCAATGCTGAATACTTCTTCTCTCTTACCCATATCATGCTGCTATTAAACAAGTTGCGTCACACCACAATGAACCGCGTGAATGTGCGACGGGGTGCCATTTTGGCAACACGAGCGCCTGCTGGCCGACGAGCTGGCGTCAGTCATTATGGCAGACTGGCCAGTTACCAGACGTGATCGATATCGATATCGTCGCGCGAATTGAATGGCACGGAAGAAGAGTTTGACACTGGCCTTTGTTGAATCGAAGGCTGCGAAGTCGTACTGTGCCGCCTCGTCAGTAGTTGGCTCATCAGCTCGCACCGAAGAAGGCTGTCCATGATCCTCACCGGTCACGAGATCAAGCAGCAGCTTAATGAGAATATCGTAATCGAGCCGTTCGACGAGAAGCGGCTCAATCCGAACGGCTACGACCTTCGGTTGCATGATGAGCTGCTGGTGTACGAAGAAATCGTCCTCGATATGCAGCGACCGAACCGGCTGCGGCGATACACGATCCCCAAAGAGGGATTTGTTCTGAATCCGAACCAGCTGTACCTCGGTCGGACGCTGGAGCGAACCGAGACCCACAATCTGGTGCCCATGATCGAGGGACGATCGTCGGTCAGCCGACTGGGCCTCTTCGTCAACTGCACGGCCGGATTCGGGGACATCGGCTTCTGCGGCTACTGGACACTGGAGATTTTTGCTGTCCAGCCGGTGCGGATCTATCCAGGGGTTCCAATTTGCCAGATCTGCTACCACACAGTCTCAGGCGATATCACCGAGTACGCCAGCAGGAAGTACCAGAACAACGACGATATCCAGCCGAGCCTTCTCTACACGGAATTTGAAGAAGAGAAGAAAGACCCTCAGATGCGATTGTCGTTCGGCCAGGAATCTTCGTGAGCAGATTGATCGATGGGGCGATCTAACCGGTTCGTATCGCCTCGTGATAAATCCAGCGTCAAGTTGTCATCAGAGTCGACTTCTTTCACTGATGGACCACGAGGCCGCCGGGTGGAGTCTGAACCAGGTGGCACTGGAAATACGATTGTGTGGCAGGAGCCGGCATGACTCGAAAGCTGATCATCGACGCCGACCCGGGGATTGGCGATGCGCTGGCTATCGCGCTGGCAGCTCTCGATCCGAACATCGATCTCGTCGGAGTCACTGCGACCTCGGGTTGCGTTTCCGGGATGATCGCGACTCAGAATATTCTTAGCGTGATCGAGTCCGTTGATCCGGACAAGCATCCTCGGCTGGGGGCATCGACTGCGACACGGCCGGTGTTCCGACATGACGGAGTTGAGGCTCCGGGATTCCTGGACCCGCTGCGGCTGAATGGAAACTACGGGCTGGGAACAGCCGAGATCACCATTGCCCAGCTCCACAATCAGCGTGAGTCCGCAAAGCTGCTGATTGACCTCGTGAAGAACAACCCGCACGAAGTCACGCTGCTGACGTTGGGGCCGTTGACTAACGTCGCCATCGCCTGCGAAATGGCTCCTGATTTCCTGGATTCTCTGCAGCGACTGGTCTGCATGGGAGGCTCGATCAGAGTTGGCGGTGACGTAACAGCCGCCGCAGAATTTAATATCTTCGCCGATCCCATGTCGGCTCAAACGGTTCTGCAGTCTGCTTCCACGAGGACGCTGGTCCCGCTCGACGTCAGCAGCAAAGCAGTACTCACGTTCGACCAGTTCGACCGCTTGAAACAGAATCGAAAATACGCGTTGCGATGGTTCTTTGACGAGCTGATCCCCTTCGCGCTGCGAGCACATCACGAAGATCTGGGACTCGAAGGGCTCCCCTTGCGAGAGGTGACCGCCCTGGCATCGATTGCCGAACCGCGTCATTTCACCTCGAAGGCGATGTCGCTGGGAGTTGAGTTGCACGGCACGTTAACTCGCGGAGCGACCGTCTTTGACCAGCGAGGTATCGATCGTTGGCAGACTAACATTGACGTCATCAACTCCGTAGATACTCAGGGTGTCCTTGACTACTTTGCCCAGGTGTCCCGTACCTGGTAGAGGCTGAAAGTTTTTAACATGCATACTTCATTGACCTGTGCTGCCTGCGGAGCTGACCACGATGTTGACCAGCTGCAGAATCTCTGCATCGAGTGTCAGAAACCTTTGCTGGCCCATTACGACCTCGATGCCATCCGGTCGTCATTTACGCCAGACGTCGTGCGAAAACGATCGATCCGATCGATGTGGAAGTTCTGGAACGTGCTTCCGGTCAACGATCCTTCTGAAGCTGTGTCGCTCGGAGAAGGTCTGACTCCGCTGCTGACCTGCAATCGGACTGGCCCGTTTGAACCGTTCGAAAACCTGTTCATCAAGGACGAATCGTTTAACCCGACCGGCAGCTTCAAGGCCCGAGGGATGTCGGCTGCGGTCACTCGCGCAAAATCACTGGGAGTCGAAACCGTCGCGTTGCCATCAGCTGGAAATGCAGCGGGGGCGGCAACGTACTACTCAGCTCGGGCCGGCATGCAATGTGTCATTTTCATGCCCGAAGACACGCCCCCGGCAAACATCATCGAGTCCGTCGTTGGCGGAGCGACCGTCAACCTGGTTAACGGCCTGATCAGCGACTGCGGGAAGCTTGTGAAGCATGGCAAAGATCGTTTTGGCTGGTTCGACCTGTCCACTTTGAAAGAGCCATTCCGCATCGAGGGTAAGAAGACAATGGGCTACGAACTGGCGTTTGACTTCGCCGACCTGGCAGGGTCAACCCAGCTGCAGCTGCCGGACGTCATTCTCTACCCGACCGGCGGCGGGACTGGCCTGATTGGAATGTGGAAGGCGTTCGACGAAATGGAGAAGCTCGGGTGGATCGGCTCAGAACGGCCGCGCATGGTCGTCGTCCAGGCTGAAGGTTGCTCGCCGATTGTCGACGCATTCAAGGCGGGAGACGAGCACGCTCCGTTGTTCGAGAATGCTGCCACTGTCGCCGCGGGCCTGCGAGTTCCGATCGCCGTTGGCGATTTCCTGATGATCCGCGCACTCCGCGAAAGCGGCGGCACAGCAGTAAGCGTTTCGGATACTGCACTGCTGAAAGGCGTCAGAGAAATGTCTGCTCACCAGGGGGTGTACGCCTGCCCGGAAGGTGGTGCCGTCTGGAAAGCCGCACAACAGCTGCTTGAAAGCGGCTGGCTCAAGCCTGAAGAGAAAGTCGTGTTGTTCAATACGGGAACTGGCCTGAAGTACAACCACCTATTCCCGCTCGACGGCCTGCCAGTGATCGACCACAACGATCCGAATTGCCTCGACCGTTGATCGTAAATTTCGAATCAATCTTGAGGCTGCCCGTCCCGCCAGGCTTGAGCTTCCAGCTGGCACGCTTCGACTGCGAATCTCACGAAGGCGACCAGTTCGTCTTCGTGCCCTTTGGTGCTGAGTCTGGCAATCTCGGTAGCACATAGAGGCTTGCCATAAACAACTCGCACCCGTTGAGGCCACAGGCGGAAACCGCCTCGCGGCATGGCTTCGTGTGCTCCCGCAATGCCCACGGGAAAGACTGGCGTTCTTGCCCGGCGAATCAGCGTGATGAATCCGGGTTTGAACTCGCCCACGGTGCCGTCAGGACTGCGGGTTCCCTCGGGAAACAGACCGACAAGAAAGCCTGCGTGCATTCGCTGCAACGCGGTTCGGATCGAGGCTGTGCTGGCAGCATCGCGGTTGATCGGCATCACATAAGTGTTGCGAAGCACCCAGCCAATCACCGGGACTCCGAACAACGAGTCCCTGGCGAGATAACTGACTGGTCGCTGTAACGGAAGTCCGACCAGCATCGGATCCAGAAAGCTCTGATGATTGACCAGAACCAGTCCGCCGCCGGTCTTCGGAAGATGCTCAAGTCCGCGAGCCTGGTATCTCAGCCAGAACATGAACACCAGCCGCATCATGTACTGCAGCGACAGCCAGACGACGTTGCGGCGTGTCGGATGGGGCAACGAATCAACGGGTAAACTCATGACAGCAGACGCAGAAGGACAAGGTGCGGAACAATCGACGCACCTTATACCTGGTGGACCTTCTTCTCGCGAATGACCTGTGCGTTGCACTCGTTGATTTTGATGCCGAAGTTTTCGCCGACTTTGACCGCCTCACCGCGACAGTACAACCTGTTGCCGATGTAAACGTCGAGCAGTGAATCGTAAGTCTTGTCGAACATCAGCAACGTCCCCGGAGCAATGGCTCGCAACTGTTGCAGGTCCATCTGCCGGTCGGCGATGCGAACGATCAGACTCACTGGAATTTTGTTGATCCGTTGCTTGCGATTGTCGATCGCCGAATTCTGTGACCGCTCATTCGCGATGTCGGTCGCGATAGTCGCTGCGGTTTCATCTACGGCCATCGAATTACCCGTGAGTGTTTCGACAGTCGGCTCGTCCTTACCGGTGAACCCTTCCAGCAACGGTACTGCAACCGGCATCACAAAATGAATCGCCGTAAGAGTACCACCGCCTCCAGGGGCGGTGGCTGACAGTTCCAGCAACCGGACATCGTCGGTTGGCTGGCAGGCCCGCAGATGAGTGCGAAGATTCTCACACCTGACGGCCTTTAGCTGCGTGGTCTCAAGCTCCGATGGCAACAGGGCGCTGGACCACTCTGCTGACAATGCCTGAAGTTGAGATTTCTGAGCCTCGTCCGGGCTTCGATACCAATCGGGGAGTGGCAGGCTATCCGGGATCAGGCAGACGACGCCAAAGCCGTCAAACTGAAGCGTGATGGCGATACCTGGCTTTTCGGAGACCTGATTGAGAATCTCAAAGGTCCCTTGCCCTTCTTCACCGGGCTCTAGCTGTACCTCAGTGCCCAGGTTCGTACTCAGTGACTGAGCCAGACTCTGTACCTTGGAGCGGCAGGCTTCAAAAATCTGGTCAATCTGTTGGTCGGTCAGGTTAGCCATACTCCAGCCTTGTTCGAAATCGCGAGCGAGGCAAGAGTCCGGAATGTCCGCGCAATCTGCGACGTCGACTCTCGCTTCACTCGAATCGACAGGCTGGGTCGTTGGAGTCGCGTCTGTTTCTGAATGAGTCGCCTCTCGCATAAGATTCAGGCAGATACCTCATTGCCAACTGACTTCTCGCGAACTGGCCGAATTGCGAACTGACACGGAATCGGAGATTGCTCGATGTCTCGACGGATAGTCAGCGTCCCTCAGCCGGGACTGGCGACAGCCAGAATCAGACTCGTGAAAGCTGCAACGAATGCCACTGCCGGCGCGCGGAAATGCCATCGAATGTGGAAAATAATCCCTTCTCTGTTACTGGTGGTGGCCGTAGCGCTTGGTGGTGCGACCGCCGCTGAGCAGAAACCACCTGCCGGTGACACCGCTCTGCCGTTCACGCCGGAAGCCGTCACGTTCTTTCAGCAGAAGGTACGACCGCTGCTGGAATCTCGCTGCTTCCAGTGTCACTCGAAGAATGCGAAGCGGCTGGAAGGTGGATTGAGGCTCGACGCCCGTCCTCTCGTTTTGAAGGGCGGAGATACTGGCTCTGCCGCGATCCCCGGCAAACCTGCCGAGAGCCTTCTGATCGAATCCGTCAATTACGAATCTTTGGAGATGCCGCCAAAAGGCCGTTTGCCGGCAGGTGAGATCGCCATCTTCAGGAAGTGGGTTGAGCTCGGTCTGCCCTGGGCGGACGACGGCCTGACCACGGACGTCACGGACGAAGAATTCCCGCTCGAAGCGCGCCGTCAGTCGCACTGGGCGTGGCAGTCGATCAAGAACGTTCCGGCGCCGAAAGTGTCGCAGTCCACCTGGCCACGGTCCGATGTCGACCGGTATGTTCTGGCGAAACTTGACGAGCACCACCTCAGTCCCGCAGCCGACGCTGATCGTCGAACGCTGATCCGTCGAGCGTCATTCGACGTGATCGGCCTCCCGCCGACGGTGGAGGACGTCAAGCAGTTTCTTGATGACAAAGATCCTGCTGACGTGGCGTTTGCCAAAGTTGTCGATCGACTTCTCAAGTCGCCGCACTTTGGAGAACGCTGGGGACGGCACTGGCTCGACCTGGCCCGGTACGCCGAAACACTCGGACACGAATTTGATTATCCGCTTCGTCACGCGCATCACTACCGCGACTATGTGATACGAGCACTGAATGACGACATCCCTTACGACCAGTTCGTGACCGAACAGATTGCGGGCGACCTGCTGCCGAATCCTCGCCGCAACCCTGTCGACCAGACCAACGAGTCGATTCTCGGAACCGGATTCTGGTGGCTGGGCGAGTTGAAACACGCACCCGTCGATGTGAAGGGCGAAGAGGCATCCATTATCGATAACCAACTGGACGTCTTCTCGAAGACATTCCTCGGACTGACTGTCGCTTGCGCAAGATGCCACGACCACAAGTTCGACGCGATCTCAACAGCCGACTATTACGCACTCGCTGGTTTCATGCAGAGTTCCCGTCGGCAACACGCTTATCAGGATCCGCATGGGCGGATCGAAGCCGCCGTCACCCAACTGCGAACGATTCGCCAGCAGATGAGTGACCACATTCGAACGTCTCTGCTAAGCAGGCACGACCAGCATGTCACGGATACGACATCGCTGCTACTGGGCGCAGCTGACGCGCTGTTTGGATCCCCGCAGCCAGGCGACGACGCGCTGCAGTCAGGCGGACAGCGTCCAGACATCGTTTTTGCTGACTTCGAAGGCGACGACTTCGGCGACTGGAAACCCGATGGTGACGCCTTTGGGCGAGGCCCTGCTGCAGGCACCGCCGAACGGCAGCAACCGGTTTCCGGATTCAACGGGAAGAAGCTCGTGAATTCTTATGTTGGAACGGACAACGCAACCGGAACGCTGACATCACCCGAGTTCACCATCGAACGAAAAGTGATTCGCTTCCTGATCGGAGGAGGGCACTTCAAGAATCGAACCTGTACCAATCTGCTGGTTGATCAGAAAGTCGTTCGCACCGCCGTCGGACGAAATCGCGAACAGCTCGATCCACACGAGTGGGACGTCACAGAATTGGCTGGTAAGCAAGCGGTGTTGCAGATTGTCGACCAGCAGAAAGGAGGCTGGGGACACGTCAACGTCGATCACTTTGTCTTTACTGATGCTCAAAACACGATCGCCACCAGACGTCCCATCGAAGCAGTTGCCCGTCAACGAAATCTGAACCCTGATGCGTTAAGCCGGTGGGTAACCGCACTTTCGGCAGAAGAAGTCGCATCATCCACACATCCAGCGTGGGCCTGGAAACAGCTCGCCGCGTCACAAATCAATCATGCCGATACCAACACGGATGCGTCGAAGCAGGCATTGCAGAAGGTTCGAGAAACCGCTGCCGCGAAACTCGCAGATGATACCACTGCCTGGCAGGAGTTCCTGGCTCAGACGACGTCGATAGATTCTGTTCGAGTTGACGCTCCAGTCGGCAACTCGAATGGCAAACTGCGAGACTGGCTGGCCACCGGTTGGGCCTTCGACACTGGCAGCACTTCGCGCATTGTGTCGCTACTCACTGATTCGCAGTCACCGACGGGTCTTTACTCCAGCGCGCGCCTCGGCAACAAACTTCGAGGCGTGCTGCGGTCGCCGACGTTCACGCTGACGAAGCCGCACCTGCTGTACCGCATCGCCGGGAAAAACGTCACCGTAAAACTGATCATCGATGGTTACGTGATGAACGAATTCAGTGGTCTGCTGTTTGGCGGCTGCAAGTTCGACGTGACGAATCCTCGCCCGCACTGGGCACGACAGGGCGGCGACGTTGCTAATTACGTCGGCCATCGGGCGCACATCGAAATTGTCGACGATGGAGATGGCTGGGTCGTGCTGGATGATGTGCGGCTCGCCGACCCGCAGCAAAGGACGGCCGAGCCAGTCTCTCAAGCCAACTCGACAGCGCTGGCGGCAGCGGAGACGGCTACTTTCCGGAACGTCTGCGAAGCATTTGCGAGTTCCCTCACCAATGCAGGTGTGAGTGAGAATTCTCCAGCCGCCGGTTCCGATTCGTCTGACGCAAAGAGTGCTGATGACTCGAATGACGCATTTGCATGGGCGATCGCGAACAGACTCGTGCCCTTCGGAGAAGTAGAGGACCTGCTGGCGACCCTACTGGCAGAAGCTCAGAAAATCGAACTCAGTATTCCTGCTCCTCTGTATGCTCTTGCAACCGTTGACGGTTTCAGTGAGGACGAGCATGTTTTCATTCGAGGGAGCCATCAGAACCCTGGTGAAGTCGTGCCACGACGACTGCTGACTGCGATCTCGGGAGAGAAGCAGCCAGAGTTTAAGTCGGGTAGTGGACGCCTCGAACTGGCAAAGCGATTGCTGGATTCGACCAATCCGTTTCCCGCTCGCGTGATGGCCAATCGAATCTGGCAGCACCTGTTTGGTCGCGGCATCGTGGCTTCGACGGACAACTTCGGAGTGCTCGGACAACGACCCACTCATCCGGAACTGCTCGACCATCTGGCCATCGAGTTTGTCGAGCACGGCTGGTCGATCAAGCAGCTGATCCGATCCTTGATGCTGACTCGAACCTATCAGATGGACAGCCGAGTGGATCCAGCATACGCAGACTCTGACCCGCAGAATCTCTGGTGGCATCGCATGCCGATCCGTCGACTCGAAGGCGAGGCGATTCGCGATGCGATGCTGACGGTTTCCGGCCGGCTCGATCCAACGCTGCAAGGCGCACCAGTGCCCGTGTACCTGACCGCGTTCATGCAGGGGCGAGGCCGTCCTGGCAGCGGACCGCTGGACGGAAACGGTCGACGCAGCATTTACACGTCGGTTAACCGAAACTTTCTGCCCCCGATGATGCTGGCATTCGATACGCCGATTCCGTTTACATCGATCGGCCAGCGGACGCAGTCCAACGTTCCGGCTCAGGCACTCATCCTGATGAATGATCCCTTCGTCGTTCAACAGGCCGAACTCTGGGCAAAACGTACGTTGAGCCTGCCTGCCGAATCCGCCGACGTTCGAATCAACTCACTGTACGAGACCGCCTTCTCAAGACCCGCCACTCCTGAAGAGATTCAGGACGACGTTGAGTTTCTCAAGGCACAGGCTGCGGCCTATGACTCGGCAGCGGACTGGCAGTCGGATGTGCGTGCGTGGAAAGACCTGTGTCACGTCCTCTTCAACGTGAAAGAGTTTGTTTTCCTGAAGTAGGGTGGGCACTGCCCTCCAGGTCAGACCGGACTGTGTTCAATGTTGCGAGTCAACCATCGAATTGCGATTCCACTTACCGAGTTCGATTTCACGTTTGCTCGCAGCGGTGGACCGGGCGGGCAGAACGTCAACAAGGTGAATTCCAAAGTCACGTTGCGTTGGGATATCACGAAGTCGCCAACGCTCCCTCCGGACGTCCTTGCACGGTTTGTCGCCAGGTATCACCGACGCATGACCAAAGACGGCGAGCTGGTGATGAACAGCCAGCGATACCGTGACCAGGGCCGCAACGTCGCCGACTGCCTGGAGAAGTTGCGGGAGTTATTGCTGGAAGTCGCCGTCGCCCCACGCGTCAGACGACCAACCCGCCGAACCAAAGGCTCCGTACAGCGTCGTTTGCAGGATAAGAAACAGCAGTCGGACAAAAAACAAAGCCGCCGTGGACCAGGCAACGATGACTGACGCAGTGTCTTGTTGCCTTCAAGGGACAACGCCGTGTGGTACAGGATGCTCATTCCTCTGTACCGGACGTCGCAGCGTGTGACGACTGACGAAGCCGTCAGCTCAGCATCCTTCGACATCCACGCGTTCAGAATCGCCTTCGATGTTGTCGTGCCTGAGTCCGAGTAACAGCCGCGCGATCGCCTGTCGATCCTGCGGCGTAGCCGTTGCCGCGTGCCACCGTGGCGGAACGTGTTCACTGAGCCAAGGAATCTCATCACGCTCGTCATTGCGAGTTGCTCGGGGCATTCTGTCAGGAACTGTGCATGGCCGGTGTGCCGGACCACGCGGCGACCAACGTCATTGACATGCAGGGCGGGCTCGCCCCTTAAGGCAACGCCGTGACGGATTTTGAGCCTGTAAAACAAGGGTTTCATTAAGCGAATGGATATGCGAAAGGACCAGATTCCTGGGAATACCAGCTGAACACATTTCAGTCAGAAAGGAATCTGGCCCATGTCTCGCACAAGGACGTCGAAGCGGACGCGACGGAACAAGTCGCGGTCGAAACAACAAACCCGAAAGCAGAAACAGAAATCCAATGCGGATCATCTCCGAGGCGCTATCGAATGGCTGTTGCCGCACGACAAGATTTTCGCCGGACTCAGGCTGCATGGCAATACGACATGGTTGCCACGATGTCTGGTCGTGCTGGCCGTGTGCTGGGCGTGGGCAGAGTCGAGAAATGTGACGGACGCATTCACTCACGCTTCGGAATGGTGTGTCGGGATGGGACACGTTGCAGTCCCTGCAACTTATCAAGGATTCATGCGGGCGCTCGTGAGATGGACAGATTCCCTGATGCCGATTCTCTGGAAGGTGATTCATCATCGAATGAAACAGATTGCCGGGAGTTTCTGGGAGATCAGCGGCTGGATTCCGATTGCGTTTGACGGTTCCCGCAGCACGGCTCCTCGAACGCAATCCAACGAGCAGGAGTTTTGCGCAAAGAACTATGGCAAGGGTAAGACGGCGAAGTACCGGAAAAAGAAAACCAAAGGCATGCGGCGCACAAACAACAAAAAGAACAAACCGCAACCTCAGGAACCGCAGGCGTGGATCACTTTGATGTGGCACATGGCTCTTCGCCTGCCGTGGGCCTGGCGTCTGGGCCCGTCGAATTCCAGCGAGCGGAAGCATGTGATGGAGATGCTCAACGACGAAGATTTCCCGGAAAATACGCTATTTTGCGGCGATGCCGGCTTTGTCGGCTACCCACTGTGGGAGCGGATCATTGACCGCGGTCACAACTTCATGGTCCGCGTTGGAGGCAACGTCCAGTTGCTGTCTGAAACAGTTGACCTCTGCATGAAGAGCGGCGGGCGTGTGTTGTGTTGGCCGAAAACCATGATGAGATCGGACAGGCTTCCGCTGGAGCTGCGTCTGGTTCGTGTCAGGATCGGAAAGACGCAAGTCTGGATCCTGACCAGTGTGCTGTCTGCATCGGACCTGTCGAAGAAAGACATCGTGAAGTTGTACAAAAAAAGGTGGGGAATCGAGGTGGAATTCCGCGGGCTGAAGCAGACGCTGGACCGTGCGAAGCTGCGTTGCCGCGATGCACAGCGTCTGCTGGCCGAGCTGAACTGGTCTCTGATGGCGATGACGCTGGCGGAACTGTTCGCGTTGAAGGAACAGCTTGCGCCGTCGCCTGATGAGTCGGAGGGGAACCCGGACAAACGCAGTCTCGCGAACACGATGCGTGCGCTGCGCCACGCGCTCACGCACCTGTCGGAGGTGCCAAACCGCGGTGAACGTCTTCCCGATAAGCTTCGCCATGCCGTCACTGACAGTTACCAACGCAAGAAATCAAAACGAGCGCGCTACCGCCCTCCGAACCCGGACAAGAAACCGTTGGGGGATCCCAACATCCGGCAACTCACACCTGCCGAAGAGAAAAAACTCAATGATCCAAAGCACCTCGGAACTGCTGCCTGAAATCCGTCACTGCGTTGCCCGACAGTGCAGCCAACAACAGAATAATGGATGCGACGCTGACGGTCGGCGATAGAAACAGAAGTGTCACCTGATCGTGAGTTGCCGGACCTGCTCCGAAAAACAACCACCCGAACCCAATCATCGTCAAAAAGAACATCAGCACCAAGTTCAGCTGAGCCATCCATAAGAACCACGCGAAGCAGGCGAGTTCAATAGCCAGCAGGCCGATCGGCGAAGAGTCTGAAACCGTCCAGGCGGCCAGCGTCAGCAACGCTGCAGCCGACCCGAGCAGCCCCCCAGCCACGGTCAAGTGAGCCCTCGCAAAGCCAGGCATCATCTGAGAACGCGGAGCAGCGAACTGCAGTTTCAAATGCATGCCCAGAATCAACGACAGAAAGAAACAGGGCAGCAGGAAGATTAGAATCCGGCTGACTCCCTGAGCGTGCCTCTGTTTTTTCAGTCTGGCTGATTCCTCTTGAGACTGAGTCAGCCGTTTCCCAATCGAAGAAACGCCGATGATGTGAATCCCTGGAAGCTCGCGTCGCAGTCGTCGTGCACCTTCCTGTGAGATGTAGGTGTGGGCGATGTTGATGAACTTCAGTTGAGGAACCTCGACCAGCCAGTCGACGGCGCGATCATCGGCGTTCGTAAAGTCCAGACTGATCGATCTCAACTCTTTCAGCTCTCGCAGAGGATCCAGGTCCATTGAGAAAAGTGGTGTCAATTCAATTCGCAGGTCCCGCAGCGCCCGATGCTGAGAAATCGCACGAACGCCTGCCGCGTTGACCTTTGTCTGTAATAAGTCGAGCTGGATCAGTTGCGAAGTTTTTTCGAACAGGGCGAATCCCTCTCCGGAAATTTTCGAGCCAGAGATCGACAGCCTCTTCAAATTGGGGAGCCGGCCCAGTGTTGCCAGACCGACATCGGTGATGGAAGTACCCCACAGGTGCAGAGTGTCGAGCTGAAGCGACTTGAGCAGTTCGAGCATTCTGGCATCGGTGACGAGCGGGCCTCGCAGTGTGACGAACGTTTCCGCAGCAGGTACTTTTAGTTCGCCTGACTCGGTGATCGTCTGCGTGAATTCTCCAGCATGCAGCGTTGATGGATCGGGCAGAGCGGTCGGAACTTCCCCCGGCGGCGGCGACTGTGCGACGTGCCTCGGTCCGCCGGTCATACCCAGGCTGGTAAGCGAGATCACGATTGTGAACAAGGCCACCGCCCAAAATTCCCAGCGGGAGGTGTAAGCCTTCATCGCGACCATCAACTGGCGTTCCAGCGTGCAGGCACTGTTTGAAGCTGGCTGATTCATGAAATCACTCCCGGCAGACTCGAACGAAAACTCGGCATCGATCGTGCAAGCAGACTCGCACGTGTGACTCAGGCGTCGCCGTGCATCTCCAGAAATATTTCTTCAAGACTCAAGTCTTCGACAGTGACACTCGCCTCCCACTGAGATTCGAGTTCTTCCACCAGCGTCGGTTCGACGGTCGACACAGCAACCATCGCGTGTCGGCCTGAGATCTCTGAGCGCAGCGAGTTGGCCACAGCAAACGAACTCGGCAGATCTCGTTCGGCAGTAATCCGCAGCCGTTTAACGCTGTCTTTCAAGTCGTCCAGTTCGTCGTGATAGACAATTTTTCCGTCCCGCAGCACGGCCACATGATCAGCGACCCGTTCAAGATCGGTGGTGATGTGAGTGGAAAAAAGCACGGTCCGACGCTGATCGCGCGTCACTTCCAGCAGCGTGCCGAGAAACTCGCGTCGCGCGGATGGGTCGAGACTAGCGACCGGCTCGTCAAGAATCAGCAGGTCGGGCTCGTGGGCGAGTGCCAGAACCAGAGCCAGTTTCTGCTGCTGACCCTGAGACATCGGTCCGACGCGGTCTTCGGTGGGCAGTTCCCAGCGCCGGGCGAGGTCGCGAGCAAAGTCATGATTCCAAGTCGGGTAAAACGCGGCCGTGTATTCGATGATTTGCCGCACCCGCATCCATGAATACAGACTGACTTCCTGAGCGACGTATCCGAGTCGCGACTTTGCCTCGGCGGAGAGATGCCACGGCTCTTCGCCCAGAATCCGCACGCTGCCGGAGGAAGTCTTCAGCAGTCCGAGCAGACATTTAAGCAGTGTCGACTTGCCCGACCCGTTCTTGCCGAGCAGTCCCGTGACCGACCCACGCGGTATCGTCAGATCAACGCCACGCAACACGTGAGCTGTGCCGAAGCTCTTCATCAGGCCTGAGATCTCAATCAAAGGGGCACCTCTTGAAGCTTCAATCATAGCTTTCGCTCCCGCAGAACGGATTTCACAACGTCAAGTATCTGCCCATCCGTAAGCCCCAGCTGATGACCTCGCGTCACCATTGGCTCGACCAGTGGCTTGAGGTCGGCCTTGCGTTCCTTCAGCGGGCCGCTGGCGACTCCAGAGCTGACCCGCATTCCGGTGCCGCGCACGCGCTCCAGGATGCCTTCGATTTCCAGCCGGCTCCACGCCTTTGAAACCGTCATCATGTTGACCTGAAGTTCGTCGGCCATCTGGCGAACGCTGGGCAGCAGGTCGCCATCGGCCAGTTGCCCGCTGGCGATCATCGCCCGCACCTGATCCATCAGCTGCCGATAAATCGGTACGCCCGATGAAGGGTGGACTTCGAACTGGATGGAAGGGTTTACCATTGTCGTGTTTCGAGTTGAGTGTCGTACGACTGTAATACACGTAGACGCAATGTCAATGCGTGAGTTCAGCGGAATGAAGATTTTCCATCTGATTCAGTCGGATGAGTTTGAGACTCCAGTGGCTGTAAGGAGTCTGGCAAAGGTTCTGTGACGGCATGTCTGACTAAACGGCGGAACGATGCCGACTCTCAGACCGCAATGTTGACCTGATCAGGACGACTATTCTGCCGTCATGGCAAAACTGGTTGCGGCAGGGGGACAGCGTCTTGCACAAACAAATGCCCGCTGATATGTTGGCTGTTTGATCTCGGTCCGGTCCGAGCTGATTTGGCGACCTCTACGCAACTGGATTCAAAGTCGTTAAACCAATACATCCGGAAACACACCTGTTTGTCCCTCCTGAACACTCCCGCCACTTTCCACTCTGGCTTGCATGGAAAATTGTCCGTCGAGCTATAGCCAGGCACATGGAGCTATCCACATGACGCGTTCGGAAACTCTGCTGGCAGGCATTTTGACTATCCTTGTTCCCACTCTTCCGGCATTTGCCGAACAGGTGGAGCCGCGAGGTCTCGGAGATCCCGGTGTTCTTAACTCGTTGCGAGTCGAACCGGAAGCTGCCCAGGGGCAGGATGGTGTTGTAATTCGTGGCCGCGATGCGAGGCAGCAGCTGGTCGTGACAGGCGAGTACTCGTCCGGTCAGTTCCGCGACCACACTCACTCGGCGAAATACTCCGTCGAGCCTGCTGGGATTATCGAAATAGCCGCCGACGGGATGGTCACACCGCTTAAAGATGGTGTTGCTTCAGTCAAAGTCGTTGATGGCGGCAAAGAAACAAAGGTGGCCGTTCACGTCGAAGGAGTCGCCAATCAGATTCAAATTAACTTCAAGAATCAGATCGTGCCGATCTTCACGAAGCTGGGATGTAACTCGGGTGGATGCCACGGCAAGGCTAGCGGCCAGAACGGGTTCAAGCTTTCCCTGCTGGGTTTCTATCCGGACGAAGATTTCGAATATCTTGTCAAGGAAGCTCGGGGACGTCGCCTGTTTCCGACATCGCCTGCGGACAGTCTTCTCCTTCTGAAGGCAACCGGAAAGTCGCCTCACGGCGGCGGCAAGCGGATGGAAGAAGGCAGCTATGAATACCGCATGCTGTACCGCTGGGTAGAACAGGGGACGCCCTATGGCAATCCCGACGACCCATACGTTGTCGGTATTGAGTGTGTTCCTGCTCAACGTTTGATGGGTCGGGGAGCTGACCAGCAGATTACGGTGGTCGCAAAGTACAGTGACGGCTCATCCGAAGACGTCACACGCATGGCGCTTTACGAAGCCAACGATACCGAAATGGCTGAAGCGACCGAGACGGCACTAATCAAGACTCTCGACCTCGCCGGTGAGGTCGCCATCATGGCACGCTATCAGGGACAGGTTTCGACCTTTCGAGCGACCATTCCGCTTGGTGCAGACACGTCGTCCGTTCCCGCTCCCGCCAACTTTATTGACGAAGCCGTCTTTGCGAAGTTGAAACTGCTAGGCATTCCGCCGTCGGTCCTTTGTGACGATGCGACATTCCTGCGTCGAGTTCACATTGATGTGACCGGTACAACTCCATCCCAGGAACAGGTCCAGGCATTTCTCGCAGACCCTTCAGCGGATAAACGGGAAAAGCTCATCGATCAATTGCTCGACACCGAAGCGTACGCCGACTACTTCGCTAATAAATGGAATCTGGTTCTTCGCAACAAGAAGCGTCGCCCGGAAGACCTCACTGCGACTTACTCGTTCTATAACTGGATTTGGGAGAGCCTCTACGAGAACAAGCCGTATGACGAGTTCGTGCGGGACGTTGTGACCGCGTCCGGTGAGTCGACGGTAAACCCGGCTGTCGTCTGGTATCGTGAAGTCGATGAGGTTAACGAGCAGGTTGAAGACACCGCTCAGTTGTTCCTTGGTTTGCGGATTCAATGCGCACGCTGCCACCATCATCCATTCGAGAAGTGGAGTCAGAACGACTACTACGCATTCTCAGCGTTCTTTACGACGGTTGGAAAGAAAAACGTTTTCGGTGCCCTCACCAGTCAGGCAGACAAACGGATTTTTCATAACGAGAAAGTTGCGCAGGCACAGAATCCTCGCAGTAAGGAAAACCTGAAGCCGGCCGGTTTGGGCAGCGAAGCTTTTGATATTCCGGTCGAGCGTGACCCCCGGCACTATCTCGCTGACTGGATGGCCCGCGAAGACAATCCGTTCTTTGCCCGTGCTCTGGTCAATCGATATTGGAAGCACTTCTTCGACCGCGGTATCGTTGAACCGGAAGACGACATGCGGGAAACCAACCCGCCGTCGAACCCGGAGCTGCTTGATGGACTCGCTCAGAACTTTGTCAAGAGTGGATTCGATCTGAAGGGGCTTGTCCGGACGATCTGCCTGTCGAAGACCTACCAGCTCAGTGCTTTACCCAACGACTACAACCTGAAGGACAAACAGAATTTTTCGCGGTATTACCCGAAGCGATTGACGGCAGAAGTGTTGTACGACGCTTTCCACCAGGTGACCGATTCGACTCAGGCATACACCGGTCTGCCTTCTGGCACACGGGCGGTGCAATTGCCAGACGCGTCGATTGGCCCGTATTTTCTGAAAGTCTTTGGCCAACCGCAGGGTGACACAGCGTGTGAATGTGAGCGTTCTCAGGAAGCCAACCTCGCACAGAGCCTGCACCTGCTGAATAGTTCTGAAGTTCAGACTAAGATTAGCGGTGGCTCGGGCCGAGCGGCGAAGATGGCCGGCGACAAAGAGCGTGCACACGATGACAAGGTTCGAGAACTTTACCGTTGGGCATACTCTCGCGAGCCGAAAGATGACGAACTTCAGATCGCATTGGCTCACATTCAAAAGCACGAAGCCAACGTAAAAATCGCATACGAAGACATTGTTTGGGCACTCATTAACACTAAAGAATTCCTGTTTAATCACTAACACTGATTTTCCAGAAAGGCCGCGATCATCTGATCGCGGCCACTTTTTCCTGCCACTGATTTCCTCGCCGAGTCACACCGCGTATACCAGTTCGACAGTCTGCCCGTCATGTCTGTTGAAACGGTTCCTCATGTTTCAGTTCTGAGATATTCCGCAGTCTACCCGGTCGGTTCATCGCGCTGTGATTGTATTCTTGCCGCAGTGATGCTGAGCAATTATCCGACTGAGTGCCTGCCAATTTCCGAGAGGGCAGTTCGATGCACTTTTGCGTCATTGCGCCACGTCGCTTCGCCTTAGCTTTCTGCGTCTCGATGGCTTTCTGTCTGAGTGGATCAGTCGGTCTGGCTCAGTTGCCGCAGACTCGGCTGTACGCTGTCTTTCCACAAGGTGCTCAGACTGGACAAACTGTCGATGTCTCCGTCTCAAATGGCGCGGACCTGGACGAGATCAACCGGATGACATTCAGTCATTCGGGGATCAAGGCTGAGCATAAGTCCGGGAACACGTTTGTCGTGACCGTTGCGGCGGATGTGCCTCCAGGTGTTTACGAAGCCCGAGTTCACGGACTTTACGGATCCAGCAACCCTCGAAGTTTCGTAGTGGGCTCGCTTCCGGAAATTCTGGAGGTCGACGCCAACGACACCACAGACAAGGCTCAGCCTGTCGAAATTGGTTGTGTCGTGAATGGCCGCTCTGATCGGGGAGCGGATGTTGATTTCTACAAGGTCACGGGAATGAAAGGTCAGCGACTGCTGATCGAGTGCCAGGCATTGCGAATCGACTCAAAGTTTCAGGCTGAGCTTCGAATCTACAACAGGGCTGGGCGCCGTATCGGCCACAGTATTTCCCAGATGCGGACTCACGACCCCGTTTTAGATATGACACTGCCTGAAGATGGCGAGTACTTCATCCGAGCGACCGATTTCGTCTATGGGGGCAGCAATGACTATGGGTATCGCCTGAAGATTCATACGGGCCCTCGCATTGATCTGGTCATTCCACCGGCCGGTGTTCCGGGAAGCACGGCCAGATATACTCTCATCGGTCGCAACCTTCCTGGATCGCAACCGGCAGGGATCGGCGCGGACGGACGGCAGCTTGAGAAACTTGATGTCGACATCGCGCTTCCGGCTAAGCCCGGCACGTTGACTCCTGGACCAACGGCCTTTTCGTTCGAGGCGACAATCGACGGAACCAGCTATGTCTATCAGGGGCCCAATGGAGTGGCGAACCCCGTGACGATCGCGTTCGCACCGCAAGCACTGAAATCGGAGATCGAACCCAACAACGAACCAGCAAACTCTCAGAAGATCACCGTACCGGGCGAGATTGCTGGCCAATTTCAGCAGCGAGCGGACATCGATCAGTTTGAGTTTGAGGCCAGGGCGGGGCAGGTATTCTGGGTTGAGGTGTTCGGGCAGCAGCTCGGCGGACTGACTGACCCGTATCTGACAGTCGACCAGATCACAAAGAAGGATGACGGTACTGAGACCGTCAAACGACTGACAGCTCAGGATGATGATGCGAAAAACTCGATCGCCAACTTGTTTGACACTCTTCAGGATGATCCGAGTTATCGCCTGGCGATACCCGCAGACGGGTTTTATCGAGTGGCCGTCAGAGACCGGTACTGGGAGTCTCGTGGCACGCCAGAACTTCAGTATCACCTGGCTATTCGAGAAGAAGAACCTGATTTTCGGATTGTCGTCATCCCGTCGGCGCCGTTGGCGAATATTGCAGCCGGTTATCAGACGTGGGCTGCTGGTCTGCGAAGAGGTGAGAATCTGCACGTTGAAGTGGCTGCGATACGGAAACACGGATGCAAAGGAGTGATCGATGTTTCTGCCGTGGGTCTGCCTGCGGGCGTGTCCTGCAAGGGAGCCAGTATTGGCGGGAATGAAACGTCAGCGACGCTCGTCTTTTCGGTTGCCGAAGACGCCAAACCAGGTGACCACTTGATCCAGATCACTGGGACATCCCGAATTGAGTCTGACGTTGCTGTGAAAGCTGTCGAGACCGCAGAAGCGGCTCTGACCAAGGCGAATGCGGCCTTACCACCACTCGATGTGGCTCTGCAGAAAACGGTGGTTCCGAAGGATAAAGCCGAAGTCGCTCGCAAGGCCGCAGAAGTGCTTGCAGCTACAGATGCCGCCGCATCGAAGCTGGCGACTGAATTAAAAACAGTCTCAGACAAGAAGCTTGTTGATGCTCAGGCTCTGGCAAAGACCACTGCGACGGAGAAAGTGGCGGCGGACAAAGCGGTCGAAACAGCTTCCGCTGCCGTGGCGAAGGCAGTTGGCGATCTCAAGGCTGCTCAAGGGGAACTTGATAAAGACAAAGAGAACCAGACACTGAAAGACAAAGTCGCTGCTGTAGCTTTAGTGAAGGCCGATAGCGATAAAACTCTGGCTGCTGCACAGGATGCGGCAAAAGGGGTGGAGACGAAGCTCGCCGAGACGGAAGCCGCTGTGAAGCTGGCGACGGTCGATTCGCAGAAAGCTCAGCAGGAGTTTGCAAAAGCCGATCAGAAGGCCAAGCAGTCAGATGCTGCGTTGGTCGCAGCGGTCAAAGTCAATGACGCGGCGGTCGCCGCTTTTCAGACCGCCGAAGCGGCGAAAAAAGCAGCTGAAGCTGCTATTGCCAGCGCCCAAGCCGATCTGGTTGCAAAGCGTAAAACGCAGGCTGCCGCGATTCGAGTGGTGTCACATTCGGCGCGAACTGGCACGATCGTGTGGAACGGAGCTGCCGCTCTGCCAGCTGTTTCAAGGATCTCACACGGCCTCACGCTGTCCATCATGGATGAAACAGCCCCTTATCAGGTCACTGCCGGTGTGGATCGCGAGGAGCTCAGCCACAACCGGCAGTTGCTGATTCCCGTCCAACTTGTGAAACGAAACGGGTTCGATAATCAGGTTCAACTCACCTTCCAGGGCATTCCTAAGAATCTTCAGATTCAGAACCTGGCGATCGAAAAAGGAAAAGATGAAGCGCTGCTGAGAGTATTCGTTCCGACTACTGTCGCCGAGGGAACCTACACGATGTTTCTTCAGGCTCAGGGGCAGGTTTCCTATCAGAAAAATTTGAAACGGCTCGACCGAGCGACTGCAGCACAATTGGCTGCTGTTGACGCACTCAAAGTTGCGACCGATGCCGCAGCGGCGTCGAAAACGGTAGCCGATACAGCGGCGACGGCGCTCGCGACAGCAACGGCAGGACTGACGGTCGTTCAACAGAAAGCTGATGCATCGAAGAAGGCTCTCGCGGACGCACAGAATGCAGAGAAAGTGACTGTGGCTGCCAAGGCGGTATCAGACAAAGCCGAGGCCGACGCTCAAGCAAAACTTGATCAGGCAAGTAAAGCGACCGAGGCGGCCAAAGCGGCGAGCGAGAACGATAAGGGCAATCCCGAACTCGCGAAGCAACTTGCTGAAGCTCAAAAAACCATGGTAGAGGCTCAAGCGGCACTCGTCGTGGCTCAGAAAGCAGCGACGGACGGGTCGACGCGAGCTGCCGACGCTCAGAAGGCGACAGCGGCGGCTGATGAAGCAGCGACCACTGCAGCGAAAGCGCTTGTCGACGCTCAGGCTGTGCTTGCTGCGGCAACGGCTGCAAAGAAAAAAGCTGACGATGCCAAGGTCCAGGCGGATGCAGCGGTCAAGACACAGACGGCCACGAAGACGACCGCTGATAATGAGCATAAAGCGGCGACAGCCTACTCCAAGGCGGCGAACCTGAATGTTTATGCTCCATCGACACCCATCACCATTACCATTCGGAAGGGTGCGTTTACTCTGGCGGTGGCCGGTGGAGGAGACCTTAAGCAGGGGCAGCAAGTCGAGCTTAAAATCACTCTCAAGCGGGAAAACGGATTCACTGGTCCGGTGACCATTGGGCTGGCCCCACCTCCGGGTACGAAGGGACTTTCTGCTGATGCGGTTACCATCGCGGCTGATCAGACCGAAACGGTGCTGAAAGTCGCCGCCACAGCTGATGCGACAGAAGGCGACATTGCGAATCTGGTTGTTCGAGGCGCTACCGACTGGAACGGTCCAGTGTCTGCCGATCAGGCAGTAAAACTAAAAGTGGTCAAGTAACATTCATCGTCTGGCGATAGCCGATTTGCGAGGTATCCGATGATCCGGTCATGCTCTTTCATTCTGATTTCCGTTGTTCTGTATGCTCCGGCGTTTGCTGCTGACGAGAAGGCCAGCAAACCGATCGAGCCCGAGGCGGTCGCGCTGGGCCGTCCCGTCAGTTTCGAGAAAGACATTCGAGATATCTTCGAACTGAATTGTGTTGCCTGTCATTACGAAGGCGGCGCGGAGAGTCGGCTCGTTGTCGAGAGTGCCAAGGCGATGACGAAAGGGGGCAAACGCGGTGCGGGCATCGTTCCCGGCAAGCCGGACGAAAGTCTGATTTACCTGGTGGCGTCCCGGCAGAAGGCTCCACACATGCCGCCGCTCCCGAACAAGGTCGAGGCCGCCTCACTGACGCCGAAAGAACTCGGCGTGCTGAGACAGTGGATTCTGGAAGGTGCCAAATCAGATGAAATGGACACCGGTACCCAGGTCAGCTGGCAACCAATTCCGATAGGAATGGCCGCCAGTTATGCGGTGGCATTGGATCCGTGGGCGAACCATGTCGCTGCCAGCCGCGCCAACCAGATCAGCATCTTTGACCTCAATTCGAGCGAAGAAGTGAAGCTGGTCGATCCGAACCTCGCAGCCCTCAAATTCGAAGAACGGGAGATGTACCCTGGTGGAGCGTCTCATCGGGATTTCGTCCATTCGCTGGCGTTCCATCCGAATGGTCGCCTGCTCGCATCCGGCGGTTTTCGAGTGGTCAAACTGTGGGAACAACCTCAGAACGTACAGATCACGAAGTCGCCACTGGGAGGCGTCGCGGCTGATATCGATGTCAACATCACGAAACAGCTCGCCGTGTTTGGCACTCAACAGAATTTTGTCACTGTGAGGTCGCTGGCGGACGGCAAAGAGATCAGAAAGCTTGATGGACACACCGGACCGGTTTCCGGAGTCGCCCTGACCGTTGATGGAGGCCAGGTTGTCTCGGGGTCACATGACAAGACACTCCGAATCTGGTCTCTCGAATCTGGTCAGGTGACGCGACAGATCGAAACACCATCACCGATTCATGATCTGTGCCTGACGATTGATGGGAAGGAAATTATCTCGGCTCACGATGACGCGATCATCCGAGTCTGGACGTTCGCCGCTCCGGAGACAGCCCCTGCAGAAGGGGAAGCCGAGAAACCCGTGCGAGAAATCAAGGGGCACAGCCAGCCGGTGCGGTCACTGGCTTTGGTTCTGCCAACCGGGCTGCAGTTGTTATCTGGATCTGACGACAACACGGCTCGGGTCTGGACCGTGGCCAATGGTGCGGCGGTTCGTTCTCTGAATCATGGTGGCCCAGTGGTGTCCGTTGCTGCACGGCCTGATGGACTGTTTCTCGCTTCGGCCAGTTCAAACAACACGGCCAAACTTTGGGAAGCAGCCAGCGGGAAACAGATTGCGGAGCTGCGCGGGTATCTGCCGAGTCAACAAGCTGACCTCGTCGCCAAAGAAGAGGCCGACCTGGCGAAACAACTGGTGGCGCTTGGTGACAAGGCTCAGAAAGCGGCCGAAAAGAATGCAACTGAACGTGCAGATGCGGTGAAGAAGTCGAATGAGGCCAAAGCTAAAGCAGACACAGCCGTTGCCGATCAAAAAAAGAAGCGGGACGAATCGAAAGGGAAGGCCGACGAAGGACAGAAAAAACTCGACGCAGGAACGAAAGCTGCGACCGATGCACAGACAATAGCGGATGAAGCGAAGAAGGCTGCCGACGCAGCGACGGCGGGACTGGCGACTGCGACAGATGCTCAGAAATCCGCTGTGCCGAAAGCTGACGCCGCCATGAAGGCGCTCGTGGCCGCACAGGCTGCGGAGAATGCTGCGGTGACCGCGAAGACAACGGCGGACAAGGCTGCGGCAGATGCTATGGCAAAACTTGATCTGGCCAGTAAGGCGGCAGAAGCAGCTAAAGCTGCGAGCGAGAAAGACAAGGACAATGCGGAACTGACAAAGCAGCTTACTGAGGCTCAGAAGGCACAGTCCGACGCACAAGCGGCACTGGACGCAGCTCAGAAGGCAGCGACGGCTGAGGCTACCAAAGTGACGGACGCTCAGAAAGCGACGGCAACGGCGACTGCAGCATCGACGGCTGCTGCAAAGGATTTGACTGATGCGCAGGCTGCGTTGGTGGCTGCAACCGAAGCTAAAAAGAAAACCGACGCTGCGAAGACGCAGGCCGATGCTAACGTCACAACGCAGACTGCCGCTTTGAAGACTCTAACAGACGCTCAGAAAAAACTGGATGACGAATTGAAGAAGCAGGAAGACGAACTGAAGAAGCAGGATGAGGCGCTTAAGTCGGCTACAAGAAGCGTTGACCTCGCGGTCAAAGCTGATGCCAAAGCGAAAGAAGACGCTACTGCGGCAACGACAGTTCATGCCGCGGCACAGGAACATCAGAAGGCCCAGGACGATGCCTACAAACAGGCTCAGGAAGCCACAAAGGCCGCCGAGAAACCAATGACGGCTGTTGCGTTTTCAGCAGACGGGAAACGACTCGCCACATCCGCCGATGACGGCTCGATCACGATCTGGTCTGGTGATGCCGGTGTTGCTTCGAACGTGCTGACCGGAGATGGCGGCCCGATCCGAGCCTTGGCCTTCTCGTCTGAGAAGTTGCTTATTTCCGGAGGAGACGATCAGACGACCGTTGTCTGGGATACCAACCCCGACTGGCAGCTCGTTGGTCAACTCGGCGCGGCAAAGGATGCCCCTCTCAACACGTCGGCTTCTTCGTTCGAGTTCCGTGTTCTATCTCTGGCGTTCAGTCCGGATGGCAGTCGTTTGGCGACCGGCGGTGGCGAACCGTCGCGAAGTGGCGAGTTGATGATCTGGGACGTCGCCAAACGGGAACTTATTCGTGAGATCGAAGACGCTCACAGCGACACGGTGTTCGGAATCGAATTCTCTCGGGACGGCAAACAGATCGTCTCTGGATCAGCGGACAAGTTTGTGAAGATTCACGACGTGGAACACGGTCACCATGTTCGCTCTTTCGAAGGTCACACTCACCATGTGATGGATGTTTCGTGGCAGGCCGACGGTAGCACATTGGTCAGCGCCGGAGCGGACAACGCGATCAAGGTCTGGAATGTTGAAACCGGAGAACAGATTCGCACGATCGCGGGTTATTCGAAACAGGTCACGTCAATCAGTTTCGCAGGCATCTCGGGGACGACCATCAGTTGCGGCGGTGACAAGTCGGTTCGCTATCACACGGCTTCCAATGGAGGCAATACGCGAAGTTTCAGCGGTGGGACAGACTTCATGTATGCTGCGGATTCATCACGCGATTCGAAGATCGTCGTCGCCAGCGGAGAAGACGGTGTCATTCGAGTGTGGAATGGAACCAACGGGCAGGTGCTTCACAGCTTTGCTCCTCCCGTCCTTCCCGAGAATGTTCAGGTCAACGCCGGCCAGTAAAGCGACCTGCTGACACTCCCGGCGAAGAGTCGAACTCGATAAACGAGTCAGTGCGGGTCGCGAGCTGTCTCGACGATTGTGACAAGTCGTGCCAGTTCGGGTGCGGATGCAACCTGCATTTTTTCCAGCACAATGCTTCTGCGTCTGTCGACCGTTCGCATGCTGATCTCAAGCTGGGTCGAAATAGCCTTGTTCGGACGACCTTTGACCAGCAATTCAAGAACGCTCATCTCACCGAGCGTTAGCGAGTTCAGACGTTTTTGAATTGATCGAATTTCGGCGTCACGATCACGGTCATATTGAAACTGGTCGAGCGCTCTATGCACGGCCGAAAGCAGTTCCTGAGCGTCGTATGGTTTCTGCAGAAGTGTCACCGCTCCGTTTTCCATGAGCTGAACTGCGGTCTGAACATCGGCGTATCCGCTGACAACAATCAACGGCAATGGCGAGTGAGACGCGACGAGTTCCCGCTGCAGATCCAGTCCACTCATGCCGGCCAGCTTCAGATCTGTGATCACGCATCCGGCCGTGCGCTGGGTGATTACCGATAGAAAGGACTCTGCAGATCGGTACGCGTCAACAGTCAGCCCGGCGGCGCGAAGCAGTTCTGTCTGCGAGTGTAATACCGTCGGGTCGTCATCAATGAGGTAGACGACCAAATCAGTGCTCTGAGTTACCGTGCTGCTGCTCATCGGCAGTCTCCTGTGAACGCGGGAGAGCGAACCGAACCAGAGCGCCTTTGTTCGGTGCGTTCTCAATGCTGATTGTTCCGAAGTGGGATTTAATGGTGTCGTTGCAGATGGTTAGTCCCATACCCATTCTGCAGGACTTCGAAGTGTAGAACGTATCGAAGATCTGCTTCCGTGACTCAGCAGGGAAACCTGCTCCGTTATCGATGATTTCCACCGTTGCTTGCCGGTCCTCGTGCTGCAGTGTCAGCCAGATTGTTCGTTGGGATGCGAGCAGGTTGACCATCGTGTCACTGGCGTTGGAGACCAGATCAACAGCATCCTGTTTGAATTCATCACTGAACGACCTGCGTGGTCCCTTCGATTTCTTTCACATAACGATCTCCCGAAAGGATTCTTTTCAATCATTCCGGAGTCCACCGTCATGGGCTGTCGCAGGTATCGCACATCGGCCATGTGATCATCCTTCTGCATGTTAGCGGAGTCTGGCTCAAAACTGATGCACAAAAGGTAATGTAATGTCGTCCAGGAGCGGCAGTTTTCGGCAATCCGCAATGCGTGTCCGTGTATGAGTTGTGCCTTCCTCCAGCGACGACGTCACACCAGCGTCGCCGTTCGGGTCGGCGCGAGGATCAGGGTGATTCCGTGATGTGTTGACGTCGTCCCGGAATCAGTCACGATTGGCGTGTCAGAATGTGACGCTGATCCGGTCTCGCGACTCCGGGAGTAAGCGGCGATCAGTGTCACTTCATGATGCGGGTTCTGACGGTTCGATATTCGGTTTCAAGGAGCCAGACTGGTGCGGAAAATCGTCACATTCACGACTACCTTCATCGTGACCGGTGTACTGTTGACGCTGCAGGTCAGCGCGCAATCCACGAGCCAACCGAACGCGAATCCCGGCTCCGCAACGCCACAGCAGGTGGACAACACCTTCGAAGGTCGCTTCTGGCAATATCTGACAGCGTCGACGTTCCGATATGACGAATGGGCTCCCTTTGCCGGTCGATCGGATGAGCTGTACAAGGGGCAGAGTCCTCACGGAGCGTTTGTCAGAGTGTTTGCCAATAAGATGGCCCGGCAAAATTCGAAGCAGCCACCGTACGGGTCCATTCTGATCAAAGAGAACTACGGAGCTGACGGTAAGACGCTGATGGCGATCACCGTGATGTATCGTACCCGTGGCCAGAACGGTCAGCCCTGGGATCCGGAAAATCGCGACTGGTACTACGTCAAGTACACGCCATCGGGGCAAGTTGCGTCGTCGCCACCCGAGATGGGTTCGAAGCGACTGGCTGGCCGAGTTCAATCGTGCATCGATTGCCACAGCGGCGCTGGCGGCAAGGACTTCGTCTATCTCAATGACGATCTGAAATAGCCTCCGCTTCACGCACCCTGCAGTATGACCCGGATGCACGATTGGAATCTTCACTGGCTCCTGGCCCGAGACTGCGATTTCAGCCGAGGGGTTCTTCTCCTTCATTGCTCTCAATGTCCGAGCAGCCGACTGCGACTGTCCACGTTTCGGGGCTGCATCTGTTGCACGATCGCAACAACTTTCATAGGTCGAGTGACACACCGCACCAGGTGGAATTTCTCAGCAGGGAAAATCCAGATTCACGGGTCTCGTTGGGAATCCTGTCCCGGAACCGGGCCTAGATTAGCACTGTCTGCGGCGGCTACGTCGGCGGGAACATGAGTGGAACGTCGTTAATGGCGCTCTGTTTTACCTGACCGGCTGGTGTCGTTCCGGTTGCAACGGTTGCGAAAACTCTGCGTCCGGAATGGCTTGTCCGCAGTTTGACTCTGCATCTTTGAGGCATATAGTCGATCGTCGCGTGATAGGGGATTTGTCTCTTGAGACAATTGTCTGTCACGCCGCGATTTTGCCGGAAATCCGGTATGAGGATCGGTAAGCTTTGCAGGCAGACAGTGGGCACTGTCGCTGCAAACGTGATCCTCGGAATCACCTGGGGGGGAAACATGCAACTGGGACGGCCAACACGAAAACTACAACTTCTGACTCTACTTCTCGGCCTTCTTTTCTTCAGCAGTTCGGTAACGTATGCCGAACCGCCGCTTCCGCTCGACCTCGACGACAGCCGCAGCGCGCTGTCGATCGGCGAAGAGATGGAGCGGTCCAGCCAGTGGCTTGATGCCGTTCGACATTACGAACGCGCACTCGAACGATGGCCGGAAGATGAGAATCTTAAGTACGGACGTCGTCGTGCTCAGGTGCATTTCCGAGTTGAACGTCGATACTCCGACCAGAGCTTCAAAAACTCACTTCTGGGATTTTCGCAGGATCAGGCACTGGATCTCTTCGACGAAACGGCGTCCCGAATTCGAAACAGTTTTGTTGACCCTTTGAGCCAGCTGTCGATCGTCGCCCACGGGACCGAGAGTCTTTACATCGCACTGGCGAATCCAAAGTTCGTTGAAGCGAATCTGCCGGCGGCAATTACGGACGAAGAGAAGCAGGCACGCCGAAAGAGTATTCAGAACTTTCGCAGTGTCCTGCGGGAACAGTACTGGAACAAGCAGGTTTACAACTCACAGCACGCACGTTCGGTCATCGTCGAGGTTACCCGCCACGCCAGCGAGTCATTGAAGATCGTGCCGGCCGCAGTGGTCATGGAGTACGTTTTCGGTGGCTGCAACGCTCTGGATGATTACAGCGGATTCCTGACCGCTGACCGACTGTCTGACCTCTACAGTAACATCGATGGAGAATTTGTCGGGCTCGGCGTTGAGATGAAGGAAGAGAAGGACGCCGGAATGTTGCTGGTCAACGTGCTTCCGGAGAGTCCGGCATCAGTCGGCGGGCTCCGCAAAGGTGACAGGATCACCTGGATTGACGGCAAAGACATTCGAACGGCTTCGATCGACGAAGCTGCGGCAATGATGCGGGGACAGGTCGGCAGCCGAGTGAAATTGCGAATTGAGCGTCCTTCCGACAAACGCGACTGGGAAGCGGTTCTGATTCGGCGAGCTGTTCAGGTGAAAAGTATCCCTGTTGCCGAGATCGTCGATGTCGAATACGGCATCGGTTACATCGAGCTGTCTGGCTTTCAAAAGACCACTGCCGAAGAATTAGACGCGGCTCTGGAAAAGCTTGGACAGCAGGGCATGAATGCACTGGTTCTTGACGTTCGTGGCAACCCCGGTGGACTGCTGACTGCAGCGGTGTCTGTCCTTGATCGATTTATCGAGAATGGCGTGCTTGTTTCGACCAAAGGTCGTACCGGAGATCAGAACTGGACATACCGGGCTCATCGACAGGGAACGTTGAATGTACCACTGGCACTGCTGACGGACGGTGACAGTGCGAGTGCCAGCGAAATCGTCGCTGGAGCGGTGCGGGATCACAGTCGAGGAACCATTGTCGGTCGCAAGACATACGGCAAGTGGTCGGTACAGAGCATTTTCAACGTCGGTCGTGATACAGGACTGCGTCTTACGACAGCCAAGTTTTTCTCACCGGACGGACACAACCACAGCAAGACGGGTGTCGCTCCGGACGTACTTGTCGAGGAGCCTGTCGAACACAACGTGGCGTGGCGAGGCAACAATCCGGAAGACGAACGCGACGCTGACCTGGAACGTGCGAAGGAGATTCTCCGTCGCCAGGTAAAGTAACTTTGCGTTCGAACCGCGACGAAACCGTTACAGCAACAGACGGAAACGAAAGAGCCCGGCTTCATCGAAGCCGGGCTCTTTCCAAATTCGCTCACACTGGTATTCAGCGAATCCAATGTCGACGCCCTTACGAGAGTCGTTTCAGTTTGGAGATGCGACCTGTGGAGACCCACTCGGCGACAAAGATGTCTCCATCATGCCCGAAGCAGGCGTCGTGCGGATGCACGAACCGACCATCGATCCACTGGCTGCTGTCATTGCGGACGCCTTTCACGGATGTGATCCGCGCGACATCGTCGCCAAGTTGAGCGACGACTTCGTTCTTCGAGTTCAGCAGTGTGACGCGCGCGTGAAGTTCAGGTACGAGCAGCAGGTCCTCGTAGCTGTCGACGTTCGCGGGCAGGCCGTAACCGGTGAGTGTTTCTTCGTAAGTGCCGTCGAGCTTCAGGATCTGCAGGGTGCCGTGAGCACGGTCGCAGACGACAACCCGTTCTTCGCGCCCCGGTCGACGATCGATCCAGATTCCGTGTGGAGTCGCAAACTTACCTTCACCATCGCCGGGGCCGCCAAATCTGGAAACCCAGTTGGCATCTTTGTCGTAACGGTGGATGTAGAACGAACCGTAGCCGTCGGTCAGCAGGAATCCACCGTCGTCCAGGAATGCGAAATTGGTCGGCATGAAGCGATCGCGGCCCCAGACCTTCTGAGGGTTGCTCGCTTCACCTTCGGCGTAAACTCCGGATTCCATTGGGGCATACTTCTGCCAGATGGTTTCACCTTTGAGTGTCAGCTTGGCGAAGCTCTTTACCTGCTGATAGGCGCAGACATAGAGAACTTCTTCGCCGCCCTCGTCGCGAACCTCAATGCCGTGTCCGCCACCCTGGAACTGGCTGCCGAATGCGCGAATGAACTTCCCGGCAGCATCAAAGACAAAGATTGACGGGTGGTCTTTCAGATCTGGATGACCTTCGTGAATGACGTACAGGTTGCCGGCCTTGTCGACAGCGACGTTGTGAGTCGTCTGCCAGGTGTACTTGTCGGGCAGTTGCGGCCATGCATGCATGACTTCGTAACGATAATCGCCTTCTCCAAGGATCGTCTGCGAGTCGGTCTTACTGGCCGTAATAACGCCTGGAGCAACTGCAGTGGCCGCCGTTGCTGCAGCGGTTGTCGCCAGGAACTGCCGACGCGAAAGTGAATTGCTTGAAGTCATGTCGTTGTCCTCTGTGCTGAAAGTCGAGAAAACATTCAGGCGATAATGTCCTTAATCACTTCTCCGGCAACATCGGTCAGACGAAAGCGGCGACCGTTGTACTTGTAGGTCAGCTTTTCATGATCAAGGCCCAGCAGGTGCAGAATCGTGGCGTGCAGATCGTTGAGATGAACTTTGTTCTCAGCGGCCTTGTAACCAATCTCGTCTGAAGAACCGTAGTCGAGACCACCTTTGATGCCGCCGCCAGCCAGCCATGCGCAGAAGCAATGAGGGTTGTGATCGCGACCGGGTTTCGTTCCCGTCTGAGCAACAGGCAGCCGACCAAATTCGCCACACCAGACGACAAGTGTGTCTTCCAGCATGCCGCGCTGAGCCAGATCCGCCAGCAAACCTGCCACAGGTTGATCAGTCTCGCCAGCGAACTGACGGTGGTTGCCGTCGATGTCCGAGTGGCCATCCCACGACCGCTGATTTTCCATGCCGCCTGAATAGATTTGCACGAACCGTACACCTCGTTCAACCATCCGCCGAGCAACCAGACACTGTTTCGCGAAGTGGTCGCAGCGTTCGTTGCCGATTCCGTACAGGTCCTGAACACTCTTTGGCTCTGACGCGACATCGAGCGCTTCGGGTGCGGAAGACTGCATGCGATATGCCAGTTCGAAACTCTCGATTCGCGCAGCCAGTTCGTTCTCGGCAGAATGCTGCTCGCGGTGTAGCGAGTTGAGCTGCTTCAACAGATTAAGCTGCCTTCTTTGAGAGCCGTCTGTCATAGCTGCCGGACGAATGAGGTTGTCAATCGGTTCTCCCTGTGGTTTGAGATACGTTCCCTGATACGTGCCCGGCAGGAATCCTGCACTCCAGTTGGCGGCGTGACCCTTGGGAAGGCCGCGGCCTTTCGGGTCGCTCATCACGACGAACCCCGGCAGGTTGTCGCTCTCGCTGCCTAGACCGTAAGTCACCCAGGACCCGACACACGGAAATCCCATTCGAGGCATTCCGCAGTTCATTGCGAACAGTGCAGGGGAGTGGTTATTCGATTCCGTATGTCCGGACCGGATGAACGCCATTTTGTCGACGTGCTCACCCAGGTGCGGAAAGATCTCCGGCACCATTTTTCCGCACTCGCCGCGCGGAGTGAATTTGAAAGGCGACTGCATCAGATTGCCGACCGAGTTCTTGAAGAAGCCGGTCGTGTTGTCGAACCCGGAGTCGAATTCCTTGATAGATTTTCCATTCCACTTGTCGAGTGCCGGTCGGTGGTTCCAGGTGTCGACGGGACTGGGACCTCCGTTGATGAAGATCCAGATGACTCGTGTCGCTTTAGGCTCGAAGTGCGGATCCTGCGGAGCCAAAGGATTCAGAGCACGACTCGCCAGCGGAGCGGCGGCAACGTTTGCTGAACTCAGCAGGTTCTCGCGCTGAAGCAGGCCGGTCAGGCCAAGGAGTCCGAACCCTGCTCCCGCCCGGCCAAGCAGGCTGCGTCGCGGAATCAGTGAAGTATCGATCGAAGTTTCATCAGACGGTTGCTCGATGTTTCGCATGGTTGTGTTCTCACTAATTGGCCAGAGTCAGGGTCCGACTAATCGACGTAGACAAATTCGTTCATGCTGAAGAGGGTCTGGCACAGGTCGGAGAGTGCCAGTTTATCAGCGTCGGTTCGCCCTGCTTCGCGGTACTCTGTTGATTGGTTCTGCACGAATTGCCCGGCAAGTTGCCGTTCATCGATTGATGGCTCGCGACCAAATGCCAGTCGATAGCCTGCAACGATCGCGTCCGGTTTGTTCTGCAGCTTGCTGGCCAACGCTACTGCATAAGCACGCCCCTGATGGCTGTTCATGAACATCAGCGCCTGCGGAGCGATTGTCGTACTGGTTCGCTGTCCGATGCTGACAAGATGCTCCGGCCAGTCGAAGAGCATCATGACGGGAATGAGATTGCTCCGCTTAATGAAGAAGTACACGCTGCGACGTTTCATGTTCATGTCGAGCGTTCCCGGTCCGAACATCTTGCGGTCGAGTTGGTCGGATACTGCCAGCATGGAGTCGCGGATCGCTTCGCCTTCAAGTCGCTGCGGCGCACGTCGCCAGAACCAGGTATTCTCTCGATCGATGTGTGCTCGCGGCTCGTCGAAGTCGCCGGACTGCATGTAAACGCTGCTGGTCATCATGAGCTTGTGCATTTGCTTCAGCTTCCAGCCATTGTCGATCAGGTTCGACGCCAGCCAGTCGAGCAATGCCGGATGCGTCGGTCGTTCGCCAGGAAATCCGAAATCGTTGGGCGTGGACACAATCCCTTGTCCAAAGTGATGCTGCCAGAGTCGGTTGACGATGACTCGTGCCGCCAGGTGGCCGGCGCCGAAATCTGCATCTGTGATCCAGTTCGCCAGTGCCGCTCGGCGAAAGCTGGTTCGCTTCCAGTCGCTGGGCGAATCGACTTTCCATTTCTGCGTCTTTGCTCCCTCGGGCATGAGCACCTGCAGAAAGCTCTGAGATACCACTTCCTTTTTCTGATGGACGTCGCCTCGATTAAGGAGATTCGTTTCCGGGTAGAAGTGCGGATAGCCTCGCCCGTCGGCGTGGTGACTCATGTGAGGGTATCCCTCGCTCGATACCATGACTTTGGCCAGTTTGAGTTCGGGACCTTTGGCTTTGTGATCGGCCACGGCTTTGCTCAAAGCCTGCCACTCGGGCAGCGTTGTTTGAAACCAGCCGGTTGCCGTTTTCCAGGCCGCCGAGGTCTCGTCGGAGTTGTTTCGCAGTTCTGTCAGTGCTGAGCTGACCTTCGCATCGAGTCCAACATTGCCGGTTTCGGCTTTCGGCTGCTCGCGATTTGAAACCGACAATCTAAACCGACCAACGGCGTGTCGAGAGTTGGGGTGGTTGAAAGTCAACGTGATCGTCAGCTGCGAGCCTTCTTCAAAGTCGATGGGTGACTCAAAGTCAAAGACGGCTGCCTGGTCTTTGCCGATCCCGCCAACATCGACGGCCCAGCCACTGATCGGATCGGCGTCGATTGAGGCGGCGACCGAAAGTGAACTCGTGTTCTGTTGATGAGTGGCTCGGGCCGCGACCAGCTTTACATTCTGTGCGGCGCCGTCGCCCTTTAGCGGCTTCGCAGTGATCTTCACATCGCCGAGAGCGAAGTTGCCGTTGTCGGCTCGACCGGGACCTTTGTTCGGCAGCGAGTCATCACGCAGCGCTTCCAGCCGAATGGCACGGATTGATCGTCGGCGAGTGTCCGCGACGATGATGAGAACTTCCTTATTCGGAGCTTTGCCGATCGCGAGGTGCGAGCCATCCGGTTGCTTCTCAAACTTCGAACCGCCGGATGAAGCAACCGTACTCGGATCGAGCGTTTCCCACGGACTCAGTTCAGTGATCGTAGGAGCCTTCTGCAGCCATTCTCGAAACCGCTCAGGCACCTGTTGCTTCTCGAAGTCCTGCACCGCAGCGGACAATTCGCCGAGTTTTCCTTCCCAGGCGAGTTTCCGCGACTGATTCTCGACAGGTTCGAGGTCGACTTCGATCTCGCTGCGGATCGTCGTCGTGAAACTCGCGGCCATCGTGTAGTAGTCTCGCGAGGGGATCGGGTCGAACTTGTGGTCGTGGCATCTCGCACAGCCGATCGACAATCCGAGGAACGCAACGCCCGTCGTGGTCACCATGTCGTCAAGTTCGTCGTACCGGGCGGATTCGAATTCCTTCTCGGTCAACTGAGTCGGAAACACGCCGGCCCCCATAAACCCGGTCGCCATGATGGCCAGCGGGTTGTCCGGCGCGAGTTCGTCTCCGGCCAGTTGCCAGCGGACGAATTCGTCATACGGCAGATCGTCGTTCAGTGCTTTGATCACGAAGTCGCGATAGTGATAGGCGAACGGTCGGTCGTAATCCTGCTCATACCCGTGCGATTCGGCGAAGCGTGCAATGTCCAGCCAGTGCCGCGCCCAGCGTTCGCCGTAGTGCGGTGACTTGAGAAGTTCGTCGATCAGCTTCGGCCACGCTTCGGGATCCGGATTGTTGACGAATGCATCGACCTGTTCGGGAGTTGGCGGCAGGCCGAGCAGATCGAAATATGCTCGCCGAACCAGGACTCGCCGCTCTGCCGTTTCGTTCGGATGCAGACCGAGTTCTTCCTGCTTCGCCAGAACGAAGTGGTCGATGGGAGTTCTACACCATGTTTCATTCCTGACGGTGGCAGGTTTCGCCAGCATCAATGGCTTAAACGACCAGAAATTGCGATCGGCGTCGGTGACCACCAATTCAGCAGGTGCGCCGGTTCCCGTTTTTTCGATGAGCGGTTTGTCGTACGGCGCGCCGAGATCGATCCACTGCCCGATCTTCTCGATTGTCGCATCGGGAAGTCTTGGCAGCTTGAACGGCATGTGTGGTTCTTCGACATGCCGAATCAGAGACATCAGATGACTGTCAGCGGCAGTCTTCTCGACGTAACCGCTCTTCAGTAATCCGTCGCGCGTGGTGAGGTCGAAGTCTGCTTTCGTGGACTTGCCGCCGTGGCAGTCCAGGCAATACTTCGTCAGCGTGGTACGGACGCTCTCTTTAAACAGTGCCAGTCCCCGCTTTACTCGTTCAGGATGGTCAGGAGGGACAGTTTTTCCCTCTGCGGCATCTGCATGCTGACTCGCGAAGCAGGTCACAACGGAAACAGTCAAAGCAAACAGCCAGCGAGCCATAAACTGAGCCCTTAAGATTCGTGGCAGTTGGTGATGCGGGACGACGCAGTATTTCGGAATGTCCCGGCAGGAATAGAATCAGCCTGAGGAACTTATCGTCGCGCAACCTGACAATTCGAACAAGCGAACGCCAGACGCGACGCCTCAAACTGTTTGGCTCTGTGTCACATTTGCCAATTCCAGAGATTTATGCCAGGAAATTCTCACCTCGTCCGTACACTCTGCAAGCGATGGTGCGCCGGCTGGTTGATGATTCTTGAAATAGTCCGAGCCCCTGCCATTTGAAACGTTTTATCGTATCGTCTGACATAGAATTGCGTGTCGTCGTTGAATCATTCCCTCGACGTGACCCACAAATCCGACACCGGACCTCACGTACTTCTCGCGTTGTCCCATCCTGCTCACCGGAGCGTTGCCATGTTGCGCTGCATCCTCACTCTTGCCGTTTCCGTTCTGCTGTTCAGCATCCCGTCAGCAAGTGCTGAGGAGATTGGCTACGTCGAGCAGTTTGTCTTCAGCGAGGACCGGACGCAGGCCCTGCAGCAGCTCATTCCGGGAACTGAGGATTACTACTACTACAATTGTCTGCATCTGCAGCACACGGAGCAGTTCGACAAGGCTGACGAACTGGTGAACCTGTGGATCAAGCGGCACAACTACACCGCACGAGTCCATGAGATTCTAAACCGCCAGGTTTTGCTCACCTACGACCGCAATCCTCAGCGAGCGCTGGGCCGCATCCAGGAACGACTGAATCTGCAGTTCAATCATCAACGGGAGATCCTCGGCCAGAAACCGAACCTGCCGTCGACGCTCGATCAGAATCTGATCAGTCGCGAAACGCTGGCGGCGCGCGCCTACAACCGACATCGAAATCTGCAGGGCTTCGAAGACGCAGCGCTGGAATGGCTTGTTTCTCAACCGTTGAATGTCGAACGACGGCGGCACCTGCTGCAGCGAATCAATCGCCCCGATCATGCGGAACTGGTTTCGCTGATTTCGGAAGACCTCAAGGAGAAAACCAGCCAGGGATTCGGCAAGCTGGGCATTCACAACCTGTTGATGCCGACTCAGTTGGAATCACTGCTGAAGTTACAGCCAGCGTTGCTCAATCATTCCGATTTCGTCAACGCGTGGCTCGCTAATCTGCATCCGCAGTCGCATGTCGACTGGATGAACGATCGGCGCGAGCATGACGCTTATCTCAATCGACTGTGGGAATTCGTCAGCCGGCTGGAGCCCGTTCACAATTCGCTGAAGGCCAATGTTCTGTATCGTCGTCTCGAATTTGATCGTGCGGGCGGCGAGTTCAATAAAGAGCGTTTCATGACGTACATCAAGCTTCCGCGACGGGTCAGCTACATCAACGCGAAGTACATGCAGCAGCCGGACAACTCCCGTTTTGCCTGCAATCTTGGGGCGGACTTTACTCAGCAGACACTGCTGCCGCTGGTGGGCGATGACGAACCACTCGTACGCAGCTATCTGGCACATGCCTTCCTGACAGAGCCAACCGCTAAACGATACGAGCCCTACATCAACGATGTGTATTTGAAGCGAGTGCTGGCCGAGACGAAAATTGTCAACGGACTGGGTGACTCCGAGCAGTGGTCATCAATGCTCTCGCCGGAGCAGTTCAAGAGTCTCAAGGATCGCGTCGACCTGGAGTTTCTCCCGACGAACCGAACCATCTACGGGCCGAATGATCCGGTCAGTCTTGATCTGGTTGTGAAGAATGTCGAAACGCTGATCGTCAAAGTCTTCGAGGTCAAAGCGGACAACTACTACCGCGACAATCTGACCGAAGTTGACACCGACATGAATCTGGATGGATTGGTCGCCAATCTGGAATCAACAGAAAAATACGCCGAGCCGCCTCTGCGTAGAGTGACTCGTCACTTCGACTTCCCGACGCTCAATCAACGAGGCGTCTACATCATTGACTTCATCGGCAACGGAAAAAGTAGTCGTGTTCTGGTCCGCAAAGGTCGACTGCAGTTTCTCGTTCGCACCAGCACTGCGGGGCACGTATTCACGGTGCTCAATGATGAAAAAGAACTTGTCAAAGACGCGAGAATTCTTCTTTCAGGTCATGAATACAAGGCCGACAAGGAAGGACAAATCACGACTCCGTTCACGGCGAGCCCGATGCGTCAGTCGATCATTCTTCGTGACGGCGAATTCGCAACGTTGGAGTCGTTTCAGCATGAAGCTGAAAACTACTCGCTGACAGCCGGCATTTTTGTCGACCGTGAAAGCCTGCTGACCCGGAAAAAAGCCAGCGTCGTGATTCGACCGTCATTAACGATCAACGGGACGCCGGTCACCCTGTCAGTACTGGAGGACGTTCGGCTGACAATCACCTCGACCGACCACGACGGCGTTTCCAGCTCGAAGCAGGTCAGTGAGTTCAAACTGTTCGAAGATCGCGAATCGTCTTTTGAGTTTCAGGTGCCGCCTCGGCTGCAGGCGATTTCGTTCAGCTTAACCGCCCGAGTGCAGAACCTGAGTCAGAATCAGAAGGTCAATCTGTCGACGCAGGAGGCGTTCCGACTCAACGAAATTGAACGAGCGGACAAGATTCAGGATGTGCATCTCGTCGCTATCAACGGTAACTACGTTCTGGAATTGCTCGGGCGAACGGGCGAGCCGCTTGGCGATCGAGCCATTCGTTTTTCGATCAAGCACAAAGACTTTACGGAAGCGGCGACCGTACTTCTGGAAACCGACGCCAACGGTCGTGTCCAGTTGGGCTCGCTGCAGGACATCACTTCCGTGAGTGCCTCGTCTCCGCAGGGAGTGTCGCGTCAGTGGACGATGGCCCGCGACGAACACACGTATCATCGCGTTGTGAGTGGCGAAGCGGGTCAGGAAATTGTGATACCGTACATGGAGGGCGACCGGCTGGAGCGATCCAACGTGTCGTTGCTCGAACGTCGTGGCGACACTTACGTCGCAGACCGCTTTGACTCGGTAAAACTGAAGGATGGAATCCTCCACATCCAGGGACTTCCGTCCGGTGAATACGATCTGTGGCTCAAAGATTCGGGGACTCACGTTCGACTGAGAGTCATCGAAGGGACACGGCGCGAGAATTACATTCTCGGGACCACGCAGAATATCGAGGTGCGAGACGACCAGCCGCTGCAGATGGCTTCGTTGAGCGCTGACGGAAAGGCCGTTCGAATTGCTTTGCGAAACAGCACACCACTGACGCGAGTGCATGTTGTCGCCACTCGATATGTCCCGGCCTGGTCAGCCTGGCAATCGCTGTCGGCGATCCGCGATCCGGAACCCTATCTCCTGACGGTTCCGAGCGTTCTGAGTTACTACGTGGCCGGTCGCACGATCGGTGACGAAATCCGATACATCATCGACCGCAAGTATGCGAAGAAGTTTCCGGGCAACTCGCTGACAAAGCCGAGTCTGATTCTAAACCCGTGGGCTGTCCGTTCGACGTCGACCGGAACTCAGGATGCCAATGCAGGCGAATCGTTCGGCGGTAGCGGTGGAGGGATGGGTGGCGGAGCGATGCGAGGCGAAGCGAAACGTGAAGGTGTCCAGCAGAATGCCGACTTCAGCAGCCTGGAATTTCTGGCGGAGCCTTCGCTGGTGCTGCTCAATCTTCGACCGAATGAAGACGGCCTGATCACGTTGCCACTCGACGAACTGGGTGGACGACAGCACCTGCACGTCGTCGCCGTTGATCCACAGCAGACGGTCAGTCGGACGCTTTCGTTGCCCGAGGCAGACTCGCTGACACGTGACCTGCGACTGGTGCAGGGGCTCGACCAGCAGAAACATTACACCGAGCAGAAGCAGGTGAGTGTCGTCGGAGCGGGCGAAACATTCATGCTGGCCGATATTCGGTCGTCGCAGTTTCAGTCGTTCGACAGTCTGTCGCGTGTGTACTCGCTGTATTCGACGCTTGGCCAGGATGCTCGACTGGCCGAGTTCGGTTTCATTCTCGGCTGGCCGAAATTGAAGTCGGCCGAGAAGCTGGAGCAGTATTCAAGGTACGCCTGCCACGAACTCAATTACTTCCTGTCTCGAAAAGACCCGGAGTTCTTCGAGCAGATCATTCGCCCCTATCTGGCGAATAAGCAGCACAGAACATTTCTTGACGACGTTCTGATCGGCGGGGACCTTGGCAAATATCGCCAGCCCTGGTCGTGGGAACGGCTTAACACTGTCGAGCGGATTCTGCTGTCTCAGCGACTCAAGGCAGAACCGTCTCATACCAGACAGTTCATTGGCGATCAGCTCGCGATGCTGCCGCAGGATCTTGATCGCTCTCAGTTTCTGTTCCAGTCGGCACTCGGCGGTCGCCTGCTGGAAACGACTGACGAATTTGAATTTGCAGGTGCTGTCGACAAACAACGGAGCATTGCTCTTTATTCACGGAGTGAGATGTTGGGCGAAGCAGCGGTATCCGGCGTTGCGGGGAAGCCAAGTAGTCTGATGCGATCACTGGCTGCGGCTCCTCCTGCGGCCACTGCTCCTCCCAGTGAAGGTCTCGGTCAGGACGAAAAGCGGAAAAATGCCTTGTTTGCCGACCGCTCCGAAGATGGAAAGAAGCAGTTCTCGAAGCGGTTGAGGGAGTCCGAACAACTGAAGGATTTTGGCGCCAGTGCAAATGGTGCGCGAGAGTTTCTGCAACGGGATTCATTGCGTCGCAAAGACGTTCGTCAGTTGTACGAGAAGCTCGACAAGACTCAGGAATGGGCGGAGAACAATTACTATCACCTGCCGATCACGAATCAGAATGCTGATCTCGTTCAGGTCAACGCCTTCTGGAATGACTACGCGAATCATGATCCCGATCAGCCGTTCTTTTCCGAGCACTTCCCTGAAGCGTCGCGAAATCTGACCGAAATGATGTTCGCTCTGGCCGTGCTCGATCTGCCGTTCGAAGCGAAGGAGCACAAGTCAGAGTTTGACGAAGCGAAAATGCAACTCGTCGCTGGCAGCCCGATGGTCGTCGTGCATCAGGAGATCAAGGAGGCGGAACTCGCCGAAGAGGAAACGCCGATTCTGGTCAGCCAGAATTTCTTTCGGCATGGCGATCGACATCGCGTCGTTAATAACGAACAGGTCGACAAGTATGTGACGGACGAGTTTCTCACTCACGTCGTGTACGGCTGCCAGATCGTCGTCACAAATCCGACGTCAAGTCGGCAGAAACTCAGCGTTCTGAATCAGGTCCCTCTGGGAGCGATCCCGGTTCTGAACGCTCAGTACACTCGCAGCCTGCCGTTGGATCTGGCTGCCTACCAGACTCAAACAATCGAATATCACTTCTACTTTCCCGCTGAAGGCGTGTTTCCTCACTACCCGGTACATATTGCGAAGAATGAGAAGTTAATCGCTCACGCGACGGGTCGAGCGCTCAAGGTCGTCGAAACTCCGACGACGATCGATCGCGAGTCCTGGGACTTCATCTCCCAGAACGGCTCGGAGCAGGAAGTTCTGGACTTCCTGAAAACTCAGAATCTGCTGCGGGTTTCGCTGGACCGAATCGCATTCCGCCTGGCTGATGCGAAATTCTTCCAGAAGGCGATTGGAGTGCTCGATCAGCGACACTCTTACAATCACACGCTGTGGTCGTACGCCGTGAAGCACAACGACGCCGCGACAATGCAGCAGTTTCTGAAGCACGCTGACAACCTCGTCGCGCAGTGCGGCGCTTATCTGCAAAGCCCGCTTGTTACGATTGATCCCGTCGAACGGCGAACCTACGAGCACCTTGACTACACCCCGCTGGTCAACGCTCGCACGCATCAGCTCGGTAAAGGTCGGCAGATACTGAATGATCGGCTGTACGAGCAGTATCATCGACTGCTGGCAATTCTCGCTTGCCGCCGTGAGTTGGACGATGACGACCTGATGGCGGTGACGTACTACCTCATCCTGCAGGATCGCGTCGACGAGGCACTCAGTTTCTTCGGACGGGTTAATCCCGAGCGATTGCAGACTCGTCTGCAGTATGACTACTTCACCGCGTACCTGGACCTTTATTCGACGGAGCCGGCTCAAGCTCGAACCATCGTCGCGAAGTATGCGACACACCCCGTCGCTCGCTGGCGGAACGCATTCGCCGCTGTCGGCGCCCAGCTGGAAGAGATCGGCCTGCCGGTTCTGGCGTCTGCAAATGACGCTAAGGGTCTTCTGGCATCAACCGACACTGCCCAGGCGGTCGTCGCAGCGATCGCCGCCGGACAGACGAAGTCAACGACTTCTTCACCAGACAAAACTGCGGTAGCAGTTGAAGTCGTTGATCCGGAAGATCGAGCTCAGAACCAGACGCAGCTTGCGAATACTGAACCGAACTTCGACTTCAAAGTTGAATCCCGAAAAGTTCGGATCGACTTTCAGAACCTGAAATCAGTGCGAGTCAATTACTACGAAATGGACATCGAACTGCTATTCAGCCGAAACCCGTTCGTGCAACAGTTTTCGGGTGAGTTTTCTTACATCCGCCCGAATCAGACGGCTGACGTGAAACTCCCGAACAACAATTCGACATTCGAATTCGATCTGCCGAAGGAGTTTCACAGCAGCAACGTACTGGTCGAGGTGACCGGCGGCGGTCAGACGAAAACACAGACGTACTACTCGCATTCGCTGAGCCTTCAGGTCGTCGAGAATTACGGCCAGGTACGAGTGACTCGCGATGGCACCGGGAAACCACTGCCACGCGTTTACGTCAAAGTCTACGCCCTGCTTGGCGACGGTCAGATCAAATTCTATAAGGACGGATACACCGATCTGCGTGGCCGATTCGACTACACGTCACTCAATACGAACGAACTGGAATTCGTGAAGAGGTTCTCAATTCTAGTACTGAGCGATGAACACGGTGCCATCGTTCGCGAGGCCGCGCCGCCGAAACAGTAAGCGGACATCGTTACGCAGTTCCGGTAGTGGACTACTTTGCGGCGGCGACCGCTTCGGCGACGTCGATCGTTCCTTCGTAGAGAGCTCGACCAATGATGATTCCGTCTAGAGTCGGCGTCGCCTCGTTGGCAGTTTTCAGGCGGTAGACGTCGTCGATCGTTGTGACGCCGCCGGAAGCGATCACGTTGAAGCCGAGCTGCGCGAGTTCCTGCATGTCGTGAATGGTTGCCTCATCGACTCCCTGCATCATGCCGTCGTTGGCGATGTTGGTGTAAATTAACGCGGCCAGGTCGAGGTCCGCGTACTGTTTCGCCAGTTCGATGGCCGATGTTGCTGAAACGTCGAGCCAGCCTTCGGTCGCGACCATTGAGTCTCGTGCGTCGATCCCCAGTACCAGTTTGCCGGGGAACAGTCCGGCCATCCTGCGGAACCACTCCGGATCTTTCAACGCTTGCGTGCCGATGATGACTCGCCCCACGCCGACATCTTCCAGCATCAGCCGGATCGAGGACTCGTCACGAATGCCGCCTCCCAGTTCGCACGAGATGCCAACGGTCGCCGCGATCTCTTTGACGACATGATGGTTCACCGGTCGTCCTTCTTTGGCGCCGTCGAGATCGACCAAATGGAGCCATTCGATGCCGTCGTCAGCCCAGCGTCGAGCCATCTCGACCGGGTCGTCGCTGAAAACTGTTTCCTGGTTGTAGTCGCCCTGTCGAAGTCGGACGCATTTTCCACCTCGAAGGTCGACTGCTGGAAGAATCTGCATAACAAGTAGTCTCTCTTTGAGATGGGCCTGTCCCGCTCAAGGGTCAGGCTGACACTAATCGCGTAGCCGGGTGCTGGAAGCGGCTTCTGCCTGGCATCGTAAAGGGAGACGACGACTTCAACGAGTGTGCCCGGCGTTTCCAGCAGAATCGATACCGCCGACCGAAACCGTGGTCTTTTCGCAACTTCTCCAGTCCAGGCGAATCGAACTCGTCGCACGTTGCCGAAAGGCAACTTACGGTAAAATGTCGCCGTGTCCGATTGGACTTGATTGGCGGGGCGGTTAACCAGAATCGTTTGCTGCGCTCAATCCGGAGTGTCCAATGCAGGTCACTGTTCGCGATGTGATGACGACTCAGCCTCCGATCATCAGTGCTGATACCTCGCTCCACGAGGCGACGCGGATGATTCTCGATCGAGCACTGAGCGAACTGTACGTGGTGGACGAAACGGGACGACTTCTAGGAACAGTGTCGGACTACTCGCTGCTGAAGGCTCGCATGATCAAGTGCGAATGCAACGAGTGCGTGTCCCGGTTTATCAGTCGGGACATGGTACTGCTGAGCCCGGACATGCGACTGGATGAGGTTTCGGGATTCTTCCGTGAGAGCTGTCATTCGCGGCTGGCTGTTGTTGAGGATGGTCGAGTGATCGGCCAGCTGTCTCGCAGAAACGTTCTTCGAGCGATGGTTGTCATCGACGAACTGACGCACAAGCCGTGTAGCGAGTCATTCGAGAACACAGATTCATCTTTCGAATCGTCAGATGCCGTCAGTGGTTCATTGCTGACACGACGGATCGAATCACCTGCGGCGACAATGCCGCCTCAACCAGCGGGTCTGAGGCCGGTTGGCGAGGTTGCCTGCCGCACAGTGAGTCAGAGTCTCGGAGCAACAACCGATCGGTGACGAAATTGTCTCGAGGGTCTCGTGAATAGTGACTCAGCGGTCCAGATGGAAGAGCCGCTTCAGAGCGTCCAGTAGACCGTGAGGCGTGCCTTCTCTTGCTTCTCTGCGGAGTGCCTCCAGCGGCGGATGCAACAGCTTGTTGACGATGCGTTTGACGCTGTACTCCACTGTCTGCAGATCATTTTCGTCGAGGTGCTGCAGCTTGGACTTCAAACGCGCCAGTTCGTCCTGAGTGATCTCGTGCCACTGTTCCCGGAGCCGCGTGACGATCGGGCCCGTGGCGCGGTGATAGATGCCATGCATAAAATTGTCGGTTTCTTCGTCGATGATCCTCAGTGCCTGATCAATCTCGCGCACACGCGCTTTGCGGTTGCGTTCGCACGTCGCTTCCAGATCGTCGATGTCGTAGAGAAACACGTTGTCGTCAACGTCACCTGCATCGGTGGTGAAGTCGCGAGGCGCTCCGAGATCGAGCACGAAAACCGGCTTGCCGCCACGACCTTTCCGGGCGGATCGAAAGCGATTCGCGTCGACGATCGGTTCCGTCGCGCCCGTCGTGCTGACAATTACATCCGCTTTGCCGAGCCATTCATCCAACGAGTCGTACGGTAGTGTTCGAGCTCCGACAAACTTCGCCGCCAGCATTTCCGCCCGATCGAAACTTCGATTGACCACGACGATGTCCTGTGCGCCTTCGCTGCTGAGGTACTGCAGCGTTTCTTCTGCCATCTCGCCGGCGCCGATAATTAAGACGCACTTATCATCGAATCGGTCGAAGATACTTTTTCCGAATTCGCCGACCGCGACGCTGGCGATGGAGACTCGACCTTCGACAAGTTTTGTCTCGGTGCGGACTCGTGCAGAAACGCGGATCGCTCCCTGGAACATCGCGTGCGTCAGAGGGCCGCAGGCGTCGTTATCCTGAGCCTGCTGGTAAGCGTCTTTGACCTGGCTGACGATCTGTGGCTCGCCAAGAACCATGCTGTCGAGACTCGACGACACCTGAAACAGATGTCGCACGGCGTCGGGGCCGGTGCGTTCGAGAAAGTCTTCCAGAAACTCGTCGATCGGGACGCTGTGGAAGTCGGCGAAGAATTCTGCCAGCTCGCGGTGAGACGGCGCGTCCTCGGGAGACTCCTGCGCGGTGTAAACCTCAACCCGGTTGCAGGTCGAAAGGACGACGGCTTCGACTCCAGGGAATCGCGACCGCAGTTCTCGATAGGCGCGCTGCAACCGCTCGGCCGGAAACGCAAGTCGTTCCCGGACGGACAGATTCGTAGTCTGGTGGTTGCAGTAAACGACCTGAAGTAACACGAGAGAGGCGACCGGCTCGAAACCAGCCGTTTCCGGGGAAGGATAATCAGGAGCCGATTGCGACTCGCAATGTCGTCCATCGGTGCCGCACGGCGAATTTCAGATTCTATACAGGAAACCGTCGATTTTCTTCTGTTCGTCGACCTTGCGAACGCGATGAGCCGAAGTTAGGAAGGCGCAGTCCCGATTAAGACGGCCTTGTTCGGGCCGATGTTTCGTACCGCGCCCGTCACTATTGGCCCGGCGAGAAAGAATAATTCGATGCCAAAAGTCTGGAGATTCCCTCCTTACGACGAAGCTGTCGTGCGGCGGCTCGCGGGTGATCTGAAAAAACCGGTTCTCATCGCGCAGGTTCTGGCCGCGCGAGGATTCCAGAATGGCGAGCAGGCGAACGAGTTTCTTTCCGCTCGGCTGGTCGATCTGCATGAGCCGGAACTGCTTCCGGGAGTACCGGCAGCCACCGACCGGATCGTCGCCGCCGTCGAGGCTGGGCGACGAATTACGATCTACGGCGATTATGACGTGGACGGAGTGACGTCAACTTCAATTCTCTGGCATTGTTTGAATCTGCTGGGAGCAACCGTTGACTACTACATTCCACATCGACTGGACGAGGGGTACGGCCTGAACCGTGACGCGATTCGGCAGTTGCACGAGGAGGACTCGACGCGTCTGGTCATCACCGTCGACTGTGGCATCACCAGTGTTGATGATGCCATTCTCGCGCGAGAGATCGGACTCGAACTGATCATCACTGACCATCACAACATGGCGGAGTCGATTCCTGACGCGGTGGTTGTCGTGCATCCTCGGCTGCCTGGTACGAATTATCCCTTCGGCGATCTCTGCGGAGCGGGGGTTGCGTTCAAACTGGCATGGGCAATCTGCAAACGGATGGGCGACGGGAAGAAGGCGTCACCAAGAATGCGTAATTTTCTGATGTCGGCGGTCGGGCTGGCTGCTATTGGAACGGTCGCCGATGTTGTTCCGCTCGTTGGTGAGAACCGAATTATTGTGAGGTACGGTCTCGCCAGTCTGCTCGAGCGGTCCAGTCCGGGATTGAAGGCTCTCATGAAGATCGCCGGATCAGGAAGCCAGAAAACGCTGACTGCAGAAGACATCGGTTTCGGGATCGGCCCTCGAATTAACGCCGCCGGTCGGCTGGGCCAGGCGCGGCTGGCTGTTGAACTATTAACAACCGACGACCAGGAACGAGTCGTCGCGCTGGTTGAATATCTGGAGCAGCTCAACGGAAACCGCAAGACGGTCGAACGTCGCATTCTGCGACAGGCGAAAGAACTGGTCGCCGAGAACCCGCATTGGCTGGAACAGAAAGCTCTTGTGCTGGCACATGCGGACTGGCATCCTGGCGTCATCGGGATCGTGGCGAATCGTGTGGCGGAGCATTTCGAGCGCCCGACGATTTTGATCTCGCTGCATCGACCGGACGAGCCGGGTCAGGGGTCAGGACGCTCGTTTGCGGGTTTCGATCTGCATTCCGGGCTCGTTCATTGTCGAGAGTATCTGAAGACCTTCGGCGGGCACAAAGTCGCTGCCGGATTGAAGATTGAACGTGATCAGATTGACGCGTTCCGGATCGACCTCTGCGAATATGTCGCGGCGAATCACGAAGTGAAATCGAGCGATGTCGAACTGGCGATTGACGCCGAAGTTCGACTGGCCGACCTGACACACAAGGCAGTGACCGGCCTGGAAGAACTTGGCCCTTTCGGTGCGGCGAATCCTCGACCGGTATTCGCATCGACGAAGGTTGAGCTGGCGGGCAAGCCGAAAAAGATGGGCGAGGGAGAAAGGCACCTCGATCTGCGTGTTCGGCACTACGGGACGACATTGCGGGCAGTGGCATTCGGAAAAGGCGAATGGGCGGACGAGATCGCCGCCGTCGACGGTCCGATATCCATCTGCTTTGCTCCGGTCATCAATCGATTCCGGGGCCAGGAGAACGTCGAAATGCATCTGATCGACTGGCAGCCGGTTTCTGGCAGCTAATGATCCAATTCGAAATCAAGCCAGTAATCCTCTCGCTGCAGGATGCGTGAAGCGCAGCCTGCGTACTGGTCTGAATGCGGTGGTCTGTCGTGACCGCAGTAGAAAGGCTATTGGCGGTCGATTAGTCTGCGGTGAACGCGACAAGGCAGCATGGCACGGAAGCAACCAGGTACGTACGGAGAATGTCGATGTCAAAGTCAGGAACAGACGCCCAGCCAGTCACGCCAGCTCGTCGAGGAATTCTTCTTGCAGGGGGATCGGGAACGCGGCTTCATCCGGTAACGAAGGTGGTCAGCAAAGGGCTTCTTCCGGTTTATGACAAGCCGATGGTCTATTACCCGCTGACCACTTTGATGCTGGCGGGCATTCGAGACATTCTTCTCATCAGCACTCCATACGATCTACCGCTGTATCAGAGACTGCTGGAGGACGGCTCGCAGTGGGGCCTGAACCTGCAATATGCCGAGCAGCCAAATCCCGGCGGTTTGGCGCAGGCGTTTCTCATTGGCGAATCGTTTGTCGACAACGGTCTGTCGAGTCTGGTGCTCGGTGACAATATTTTCTACGGTCAGAATCTGAGCAGGTCGCTGCAGAACGCCAGTCGGCAGACGTCGGGAGCCACGGTCTTCGCGTACCACGTCAGCGACCCGGAACGTTACGGCGTCGTCGTGCTGGATGACGCAGGCAAACCAGTCGAGATAGAAGAAAACCCCGCCGTGCCGCGATCGAATTTCGCGGTCACCGGTCTTTACTTCTACGACCGGGA
>JAQBWV010000179.1 GCA_027624335.1 Planctomycetota bacterium | reverse complement strand
TGCAGCCATCCGTAGATGTCTGGGCAGTGTCTCAGTCCCAGTGGTGGGGGCCATGCTCTCACACCCCCTGGACGTCTTAGCCTTGGTGAGCCATTACCTCACCAACAAGCTGATATCGTACAAGCCGCTCCTCCGGCGGAATCTCACCTTTGCCGCAGCGTCACTACAACACCGCGGATCATTGGGTATTACCCACAGTTTCCCGTGGCTATCCCCAACCAGAGGGTACGTAACCTGTATATAACTACCCCGTTTGCCGCTGTCCTCTGCTTCACTTGGCCGAAGCCGCATTCCACAGATTCTCGCTCGACTTGCATGCCTAATCCACGCCGACAACGTTCATTCTGAGCCAGGATCAAACCCTTCAAATGATTGCTTAGCCGTGTCGATGATTAAACACCTGACGAACCGAAGCTCGCCACACGGAACAGAGCGAAAGAAAGGTCGATCCAATGCATCCGTCGCAAGATGGATGCAAAGATCATACAGCAACCGTTTCGAACGTTAATGACCAGCCATTCTCAGCCGAAGCTGATCCTGACCAATCAGAAACAAAACTGACTCACGACCGATCCATGACTCATGCTCTCCGAAGAGGACATTCACCACAAAAAGACCGTTTCTCAGGGTCTCCAACCAGGTTGTCAAAGAACAGCGACAGCTCAACCGTCGCCGGCCAGGCTGTCTCGGGCGGGATTGTGTCGAGCCTCAATCAGAGTGTCAAGCAGCTGAATGAATATTTTCCGACCACAACTTCGACGCACTCTGTTCTGCCCTGCACATCAGGAGACCGGCACCTGGCCGATGTTGCGGCTGTGGCCGGACTGATGACAGAAATCGCAGCCAATTCGATCCGAGTCCCAACGGACGCCTGTGGTCGGCGCAACTCCTGCATGCCTCGTCAACAGAATTGGTGGGCGAGATTGTGTTCGGGCAGGCGCGCGAGTTCGTGGCAGGGTGAGAAACCCAGGCTAAACGCCGGCAGAACAGGCAACAAGTAGCGATTATAGTTGAACGCTTTCGGTCGCTACTCCCGGCGCGATTCGAGAAAGTGTTCGAAGAACGAGTAGATCACCTCGTTCGAGTCGTCGTTGGGTGAGTGATCCGGACGGTTCGTCATCGCCACTCTGTGTTCATATCCGAGAATGCGGTTGACCGCGATCGAGTGGTTGAGAGCTTCCCACCGCTTCGGCGAATCTTCTGAGCCACCGGACACCAGAAACGGTCGCGGCGCCATCAGAGCGTGCAACTCGTGCAGATCGTGGCCGGCCGCAACGAGTTCTGGATAAAGACCTCTCGCTGGATTCTGTTGAGTGATGACTCCACGTGACCGCCACGGTTTCGGGTGATACCCGAGATACCACGGTTCCCAGTAGTTGACACTTCCACGAGCCTCGTCAAAGACAATGCCAGGATCTGACCACGCGGAACAGGCAAACCTGTCGAACAGGCACGCCGCAAACATCGCCCATTTGCCACCGAACGAATGCCCGACGATGCCGATCCGTTTCGAGTCAACATCCGGTCGGCTGGCAAGTACATACCAGGCATTGGCGGCGGCACATCCCAGCATCGAAAGTGGCTCGACTTCTGCGTCCTCAATGCTCGGGTGGTACAAAGCGTATGTCCCTGAGGCGCTGGCTTCGGTCGTGCCGATCGAAAGCGTAACAAAGCCTCGGCGAGCCAACTGAAGAGCGAAGTCGCGATTGGGAGTGCCGAGACCAACAGCCGTTTCCGGTTCATAGAAAACGGTAACGACCGCCGGGTGCGGGCTCTCGCCGTCAGGGATCAGGAGATAGCCGGTCGTTTTCTCGTTCGGCGTCCAGAGAAAGCGAATTCGTTGTTGTGTGAAATTTTCGCGATGCTTTGTTTCGAGAATCTCCACCTCGGGCTCCGTGATCAAAGCAGGCCATTTGCCAAGCAGACTTTCCCACTCGGCAAGAATCTGTGATCGGCGGCGATTCCAGTCATCGGGTGTTGCCACTTTGGAGCCGTCTGCGAACTCAAGTGGTGATTTGTAGTGCCCTGCCCTGCCCTGCCAGGCTTTCGGTGGTGTGAAGTACGGCTTGATCGTGTCCCAGGCGTCTTTCGTGGTGGACGCAGATCTCTCTTCAGAATGTCGTGCAGCTTTACTCAAGTGAGCAGTTGGCTCCAGCAGCCTGTTCGGCGAGTTCCATTTCAACTTCGCGACAAAGACCCTGTTATCACTGCCGTACTTTTCAACGCCGACTGGCTGCATCCACTCGGTAACGGTCACCCACGTTTCGTGCGGAGAGACATCCACCACGCCGAAGTTTCCGAGTCTCGCACCGCGCTCAGCCACCACGATCTGTTCGGTCTTGCGAATTACCCGCAACTTGTCGGGGTCGACCTGGGCGATGAACAGCGGAGCACGATGCCGGAAAACGTGATCGTTGTTCGCTCCGCGGCGAGTGTAGACCAGAAACAGTCCATCGCTGTGAGTCACCCAGTGCTGCTGTGTGTTGTAGTTTCCAAGGTCGCTGCCATCGTCGAACGTCCAGCGCTGCGGCGGTTCGAACTGCAGGCCGTCGTCGCTGACACTGACGTAACCATGATCGTCGTTCCGCATGGTCATAAAGTGCCGACCTTTGAACTTTGTGAGCGACGGTTCATAGAGTCCTCGTTTGGCGGGGATGGTCAGTTCATTGCCGTGTTCGACGTAATCGAGCGTTCGACCGTCAAAGCGGCAGCGACACACTGCCACTGAATACTGCGTCGCAGTGGGCTCCTTAAAGTAGCACGGGACCAGCACATCGCCGCCCGGCACGTCGACTCGTTGAACACTCCCGGAGCCAGCGTTCTGAAACTTAGCTTCAGAAGGCAGGATCACCGTCTGCCAGGCTGACCAGTTATTCGATTGAGAATTGTAGATCGCATAGGCAATCCCTCGAGGTCGGACATGCATTACCTTGTTATCGCGATACCACACCGTCTGGCCCAGTCCGAGCAGTCGCTGGCTTGCGGCGTGCCACATTGGTGAGAAATCACAAACCGTTGTTTCATCACCTGTTCTTAAGAGCTCCGGGGCAATCGATGCTCCCGTGGGAAGTTCCAAACCTGGACTTGCCCCGACGGTCTGCCTTGCAAACGACTCGTGCGGAATCGGCGTTGTCCACGACGTACCCAGGTCCGCAGAAGTGGTTTCATTAAGTGAGTAGAACAAGTCTGAACCACTCAGCAGTAGTCTTTGCAACGTCATCACGACGAAAGGTTTGTCGGATTTGTTCCCCGGCTGCCCAACGGGAATTACGCCAGCACGCGCGTGGACCCAGCACTGCTCGCCGTCGAATCCGCTGTGTGCAACAGTTGTCTCGATCGAGAACGTCGCCCCAGTCGAAGTCGCGTCGCTGGAGTCCTGTGCAACCGCTGTGGATGCAGTCAGGAGAATCAGTAACTTCGTAAACTGTTTCATCGACTGATGGTCCGTTTTACGCAGATTAACAAGGGGCTCCTGTCGGTTTCCGGATTCTCACAGGCTGCCGTGAACCCATTACCGGCAATTCGTCGCTGACATACGATTACTCGTTTCGTTTTAGCCTTAACAGTAAAGTGTGAGCAACCTACTTGCCTCAACACCGAGCGAACCGTCCCGGGCTGTAATAATGGTCGATGCAGTTTCGAGAAGTCCTGGCGAAATATGGGCGACCGCAGGAGACGACAACTTGGCCTGGCACCAGCATGAAGTTCAATTGCCCGCGTTCCGTCGAGGGTTTCATCTGGTGACGGATCACGTCGCCGCGGCTGTTCCCGAACTGCAGCGGGTTCAAGTCGGACTGATGCATGTTTTCATCATGCACACGTCGGCGTCGATCTCGATCAACGAGAACGCTGATCCTGACGTGCCACGAGATCTGGAACTCGCATTTAACGAGATCGTTCGGGAAGACTTTGCCTGGCGGCATACACTTGAAGGCCCCGATGACATGCCGGCTCACGTGAAGAGTTCGATGATTGGAAGCTCTATCACCATCCCAATCAGCAGTGGGCGACTCTGTCTGGGGACCTGGCAGGGGATCTATCTGTGTGAGCATCGCAATCACGGCGGTTCGCGAAAACTCATCGTTACTATTCAGGGCGACGAGGAGTGAACCGCTTCACGGAAACTCCCTGACACGGTAAACATCCGCGGGTGCGCCCCCGCAGCCTGGGACGATTGAAATTCTGCGGGACATTCCGGGACACGATTGCCGTATTTCTGCCGTATTTAAAAAAATACGAAGGACCCCGGCAAATACTGGAACAGACAACACCATGGAGCGGTTGATGTTAGAAGACTTTGAAACGGAACCACGTCCTGAGGTGCGGAAGCTCTCCTCAAGACAGCGGCGAGTACTGGGAGTTCTGATCGAAAAAGGACTGACAACTCCCGAGTATTACCCCCTGACTCTTAAAGCGACGATGACCGGGTGCAACCAGAAGAGCAACCGGTCGCCCGTTGTCGACTATGACGAAGACACGGTCGAGGAAACGCTCGATCAACTGAAAGAGCTGGGGCTTGTCGGCTTCCTGCATACGGACAGCGGACGATCGATGAGGTATCGGCATTACGTCCGCAAGCGCTACACGTTCTCGGAGCCCCAGATTGCGATCATCGCCGAACTACTGCTGCGAGGTCGGCAGACATTGGGTGAGTTGCGAGGTCGGGCGAGTCGAATGGTGGCGATCGACGATCTGGCGACACTGAGACACGAGCTGAATGGCTTGCTCGAATCCGGGTACATTCAAGCCAGTGGCTCACTGGACCGCCGCGGCGTCGAGGTTGACCATGGGTTTCATTCTGCCAGCGAAAGCCGGGGCGGCATTCCATTAATGGCTGACTCGGAATTGAACTCATCGGCTACTGAACTTTCAGGTGCGACACCGCAGCCACGTCAGTCCGCCGGGACTCTCGCGACGTCTTCGTCGGCTGCGAGGGATCAGTTCGAGGGCCAACTGTCTGAGTTGCAGGCACAGAACGAGGAACTTCGCGATGCTGTCGAGCGGCTGAAAGGCACGATCGAATCCCTGCAGGCCCGAGTTGACGACATCTGCAGAGATCTTGGAATCTAACGCAACTACGAAAGTGACTTTTCGAAAACAGCCCGGCAGGAATCGCTTCCCGCCGGGCTGTTTCAATTTCAGCTCTTGAACTTGCGACTCTCGAGTCCTGAATTCAAATCGCCGACGCGACGAACCCCTCAGCGTTCGCCCATCAGCCATTCCATTGCGACATCGTCGTCGGTATTGCCTTTGGGAGCTTCGATCGGCTCGTCCGCTCTCTTTCGACGGCCACCACCTTGAAGTCCCGCTTTTTCGAGCAGGCTTTTGGCAAACGGATCCTCGTCCTCTTCCTCAGGACGCTCACCCAGCGCTTGATAATTCATCTCGTAGCGATGTTTGGCCACTGCCAGAGTATCGCCGGGGAAAACCCACTTCTGTTCGCATCGGGAGTCATTCACCCGAATACCGTTTGCACTGCCAAGATCACGAATGAACCAATAGCCATTAATCAACTCAAGCTCGCAATGATGTGACGAAACGTTCGCGAATCTCAGCGTGATGTCACAACCTGGGCGACGTCCGATCAGTAGCTTCCTCTTGAGCAACGGGATTGGATCACCGCCACCGCAAGGGGTTAACTCGCCAAAGAGCTTCGACTCATCCATTCGTTGAAACCCCTTCCGAACCACAGGTTGAAACAAAAAACAAGAAAATTAAAAAACTCTGCCGCCGGAAAATAAACAGGACACCTTATCATGATCGTTCAGCTGTGACAGAACTCACCACAAATCCGGCTATGCAAAACCAGCAACCAACATCCTGCAGCAGGAAAACATTCTGAAACAATTTGAAAACGGATTCATGCTAAGAACGCTGCAGCGGGGCCTCAAGACTGAACTGCCTAATGTGCCTGAATATGCGAAACACCGGTAGTCACACTCCGAAAGTTCCGACGATCGCGCTCCCGGAATTCATGAAGCCCGAGCGGTAGTCGGCGCAACTGTCAAATCCGGCTTCGAACTGCTCTCGCGTCTTAGCAACAATGTTCACCGTCCATGTCGCTGCGGTTCAAAATGCGATCGCATGAAACAGATACGAAAAAACTGGCCAGCGATCTACAGACCGCTGGCCAGTTTTCACCGATCATCCCTGATGCTCAGGTTGAACACTGATGTTTGGACACTCAGAGTCCACTGGATCAGGGTCCACTGGAATTGTCACGCTCCGAATTTTTCGAGCCGTCCTGCGTGGGCCATCGCGAAACCCATCAGATATTTTGCCGGAAACTGACCCAGTCCGCCCATAATGCACTCGGACTCGCCGAAAACCTGGCAGCGATCCGGTCGGCACAGGTCCGACGACAGCAGCACGGGCACAGGATGCCAACTGTGGGACTTCATTTTCGCCGGTGTGCTGTGATCACCGGTCACGATCAGTACGTCTGGGTTGAGTTCGGTAATCCGCGGGATGGCGGCGTCCAGTTCTTCGGTTCGCTGAACTTTCGCCGGGAAATTGCCGTCTTCGCCCGTTGAGTCGGTGTACTTGAAGTGGACAAAAAAGAAATCATAGTCATTCCACGACGCTTTCAGCCGGTCCATCTGATCGTCAAGTGTCTGTCCGGCGTCCAGAATGTCCATGCTGACCAGACGGGCAAGACCACGATACATCGGGTAAACTGCAATCGCCGCCGCTCGCAGTCCATAGACTTCCGCGTAGGTCGGCACCGCAGGCATCTTGTCAATTCCGCGCATCGTCAGAAGATTCGCCGGTCGGTCGTCTTTCAAAATCTCGCCAGCCTGAGCGAGGAACTGTTTCGCGATTTCGGCGGTCTTCTGCGACGGCTCGTCGGCTCCGACAGGTTCGAGAGGTGGCACGCCGATTCGCTGAGGATCCGTGTCGTTCACTTCTCCACCTAGACCTTCACCTCGGAAGACGATCACCAGTCGGTATTCCTTGACGTGTCGCACAAACACTTCGACGCCGGGGATCGCAATCGTGTCGAGCTTCTCACAAAGTTTTGCGGCGATGTCCGAACCAATACGGCCCGCGCGGCGATCGGTAATGTTGCCGTCGTCGTCGAGTGTGCAGAAGTTACCGCGAATTGCGACGTCGTTCGGGCCGAGTTCGAAATCGATCCCCAGCGCTTCCAGAACACCACGTCCAATCTGATATTCCAGCGGGTCGTATCCAAACAGACCGAGGTGTCCAGGACCGCTTCCCGGACTGATGCCAGGCAGGACGGGAGTGCTCAAACCCAGTGTTCCGGCCTTCGCCAGAGCATCCATGTTGGGAGTCTTCGCCGTCTCCAGTTCGGTTCCGCCGCCCGGTTCAATGGGCAGTCCGCCAAGACCATCTGCTACCAGCAGGACGATCTTCGAATCGCTCTGACGCTGCAGTTTTCGCGTCAGGTCATGAATGTCGCTCATTGTTTTCTCGATACGTCTGCAATCAGGTTTCTGAGGCTGTTACGCAGTTCCATGAACGGCAGGAAGAGTCGCCGCATTACGCGACGTTTCAAAACCGTCCGTGTCGCGCGGTATTGTTGGGAAGCCAACTGGCAGTTGCAATCGTGCCTGAAAGCCGCGATGAACCAGAACCTTTGCCCACAAATTCGGAGATCAACATGCACGGCATCCTGATCCTGACCAGCTTTTTGATTCTGTCGGCCATGGCCAGCATCTGTGCTGCTGACATCCCGGTTGAACCGCTCAACATCGGACACGACCCTCAGTTCCTCTTCGACAATTACGTTGTCGATAACCACTGGGCGATCCGGTACAAGCGACAGGCGGTCACTCGCGTCTTTCATCAGGCGACGAAGCACGCCAGCAATCCAGTGATGAGTCACGATGCTCCCAGTTTCTGCTCGATCGTGTACGACGAACAGGCAGGCCTGTTTCGGATGTATTATCAGGCGAACATTCGCGCGACGGAATCCCTGCCGGACGGACTTCAGGAGACACTGCCTGCTTCCGCCAAAGGTCGAAAATTTCAAACGTACATCGCCTATGCGGAGTCGAAGGACGGCATCAGCTGGATTCGACCGGACCTTGGACTATTTGACTGGACGAAACAGCGACCGAATAACATCGTCATCGCTCGTGCGAAAACACCTTTGACGGAGACCTGTGGCCCATACATTCTCGAAGTGCCCGAGTCTGCCCGCCGCGGCTACCGCTGGCTGATGCTGTACCGGGCAAAAGGCCGCGACCCTGACGACTATAATGGGATTCGCATTCGAGGCTCGCAGGACGGAGTTCACTGGGACGAAGCTGGCGACACGAGAATTGCCCACCTGCACAGCGACCATCACAACACGGTTTCGTACGACTCCCGCCGCAACGAATTCGTGATGTATTGCCGCGCCAAACATATTTATCGAGCTTTTGGCGAAGAGATGCTCGATACCGGAGCGTCCCGCCGAGTTGCTCGTATGAGCAGCCCGAAACTCTGGGGCGACTGGCTCGAGGATTCGCAGCCGCAAACGATTCTCGTTCCTGACGAAGTCGACAGCGAACGGCATTTCAACTTCTTCTACGGAATGCCGACTCGACATCGATACGGCATCTACTGGGGCTTTCTAGAACCGTTCCGTATGAACGACTTCATTCAGACGGAACTGGCCGTCAGTCGCGACGGGTTTCACTTCGAACGATTCGCCGGCAGACAACCGATCATTCCCTACGGCAAAGCAGGCGCGTGGGACGACGAGATGATCTTCGCCAGTCCTCAATGGCTGGATGTCGGCGACGAGTGGTGGATGTACTACAGCGGGTGGGATGGTCCACATGGCACTCCGGACCGCAACGGCGCGATCGGCCTGGCGACGATCCGCAAAGAAGGATTCGTCTCAATGAGAGGTCCGTCAGGAGGTGGCGTCGTCTGTACGCGTTCGCTGATCTGGCCGGGTGGAGATCTGATCGTTAATGCCGCCGCGACCGGAGGTATTCTGCGAGTTCGCGTGAGTGACGCTCGGCGTAAGCCGCTCGACGGATTTGATTACGCAGCCTGCACGGAGTTCTCCGGCGACAGCGTTGCACGGACCATTCGATGGCGAAACCGCTCGCTGCAGGATCTGAAGGGGCAGACCATTCGCCTGGAGTTTTACCTGGAGAACGCTGACCTGTTCACATTCCGAGCGTCGACCGAATAGCGGTGCGTTGTCCGAGTGTCTTGCGGCGGGAATCGCGAATGGAAACACTTCTTCTGTTGCGCAGCTGCTTCCCCATACACGTTGACACTCCGAGGCGATTCAGCCTCGACCCGACTTCACAGAAAGACGGCTATGAAAATTCTAATGACGACACTCTCCGTATTGGCTCTTTCGATCATGGCTGCGGCCCACGTACAGGCGGCGGACGCACCGATCAGAATCCTGCTCGTTACTGGCGGCTGCTGTCATGACTACGACTTTCAGACGAAAGCCATGCAGAAGGCACTCAAGGATCAGGGAGTGGCTGCTGAGTGGAAAGTCGTGAACGAGGGTGGCAAGGGCACGCAGGCGGAAATTCCGCTGTACGAGAATCCCGAATGGGCCTACGGATACGACGTCGTGATTCACAACGAATGCTTTGCCAACACAACAGACCCGACCTACATTCGAAAAATCACGGGGCCACACAAAGCAGGAGTCAACGCGGTCGTGATTCACTGTGCCATGCACACCTACCGTGCCGCTGACATTGATGACTGGCGAGAGTTGCTCGGCGTCACCAGCCGCCATCACGAGCACCAGAGCGAGTATCCGGTGAAAGCCGTCGCCAAAGATCACCCGATCATGAAGGACTTTCCTGCCGACTATAAATCCGCCAAAGACGAGCTGTACATCATCGAGAAGATCTGGCCGAACACCGAAGTTCTGGCGACATCGATCAGCGAAAAGACCGGCAAGCTGAATCCAGTCTTCTGGACGAACCGCTACGGCAAGGCTCGTGTCTTTGGAACCACGTACGGCCACTCGTCAGCGACGTTTGATGATCCCGTTTTCCTGCGAACGCTGTCCCGAGGAATTCAATGGGCTGCGGGAGATAAGCGGGAATAACCCGATCAAGTCAAATCGTGCGACGTTGAAACCATCCACGAGTGTTCGACGTACAATGTTGAACACTCGATGCTCGAGTCAGCCCCCCCGTCCCGCCTGCAGAAACTCCCATCCCGTGAGCCGGCTTTACGATCGATCTTTCGCCTGTGCGTTCGTCAGTCAGATCGGATTCGTTCTGGCCAACACACTGATGACGCACTACGCGCGGTGGGTGGATTTTCTCGGTGGGGATGTCGAGCAGGTTGGCTTCATCATGGGAGCGGGCTCTGTCGTCGGGTTACTACTGCGACCATGGATTGGGCAATGCATCGATCGAATCGGCGCTCGTAACGTCTGGCTGCTCGGCTACTTAATCTTTGGCATTGGTGCCGCCGGAAATCTGACTCTCTCAGGACTGGGTGGCGGTATTTATGTGTGCCGCTCTCTGTTGGTTCTGGGTGCCGCCTTCGTTTTCTCCAGCAGTCTTGCTTACATCACTCATCACGCCCCTCCGGAACGTCGTACGGAAGCGATTGGCATTCTCGGTGTCGGCGGGTTTACCGGGATGCTGCTGGGTCCAGTTCTGGGGGATGTAATTCTTGGAGAGACCCGCAGCCTGGAAAACTTTCAGACGCTGTTTGCCGTGGCCGTTGCCTCGCTTGCCGTCCCAACGTTGTTGCTGTTCTTTCTGGAAGCTCCTCTTTCCGAGACTCGCAGATCACGCGCGCGCCTGTCCGATTTCTTCAGGACGATCGTCCAGTGCTGGCCCGGAGCGATCATTCTGGTCGTCGCGACGTTTGGATTGTGCATGACGGTTCCATTCATTTTCCTGGCGAAATACATCGATGAGATCGGACTTTCGATTCCAGGCGTCTCAGAGATGGGACTGTTCTTTACCTGTTATGCCGGGTGGGGATTGACGGTGCGAGTTTCGTCGCGCCGAATTCCTGATCGCCTGGGTCGAAGGAAAATGCTGCTCGTCGGTTGCGTCGTCATGGGCCTGGGAATGTTCATGTTTCCCTGGGTCGACGCAGCACATCCCTGGAGACTCGCGGCCCCTGCCCTGCTTTGCGGCACCGGCCACGCACTCATGTTTCACACGGCGACATCTCTCTTTCTGCATACGTTTCCTTCTAACGTACGCGGTGTCGGTTCTGCGTTGTCGCTGATGGTGCTCGACATGGGCACGATCGCCGGAGCACCTGTCCTGGGTTACATCGCGTTCCATTTCGGATACGACTGGTTGTTTCGTTCCGTCGGAGTTTCCTGCTTCGTCGCGGGAGCGTGTTATGCAGTTTCCAGTATCCCAGTCTGGCAAGCGCAATTGCAGGCGACTCGACTGCAGGCGCTCGGCAGAGACAGACCAGTTTGACCGTTTCCGAGTTTACCTGGTTGCACACGATCGGTGTCGCCTCGTTCCCTCACGGTGCATGACTCGACCCACCTCGATATAAAAGTGACCAGAGTTCTGCCCGTCTGCGACCGCTGGAGTGGCGGCGGACGGCGAACAGCAAGTAATCATTCACCAGGTGATTGCCATAGAAATCGAAGGACGCTTAAGGCGGATGTACAACTACTTTATTCACAGCCCCATAGCCACAAACCAGAATTGATAGGGCCGGTTCCCAGAATTCGTTTCGCCTGATTGGAAGATGCCGTGGATGCCACCCAGACACATGTCGAGAAAGACCTCGCCCACAACAGTCCGCTGCTTTCGTGCCGGTTTGATTCGACCGGCAAGTTCATATTTGCAGGAGCTCAGGATTACAGTGTGTGGCGATTCGATGTTGAGTCCGGCGAGAAGACACAACTCATCGATGCCGAGGCGTGGGTGCGAGGAATGGCCATTGACAAGAGTGGGGCGACTCTGATCACGGGCGGATACGACGGGCGGCTGATCTGGTGGCCGGTCGCTGAGACGACTCCCAGGCCGATCAGAATTGTGGATGCTCACAAGGGCTGGGTGAGAGCCGTCGCCGTCAGCCCGGATGGCTCGCTTGTGGCTTCGGTTGGGAACGATCTCGTCGTGCGGTTGTGGAATGTCGCCGACGGAACGCTCGTTCGAGAAATGTCCGGGCACCAGTCGCACATTTACAATGTCGTTTTCCACCCGAACGGAAAGCAACTGGCGACTGGTGATTTGAAATGCAACCTCATTGACTGGGATGTTGCAACTGGCCGGCAGTTGCGAACCTGGCAGGCAGAATCACTGCAGAAGTATGACAAGACATTCATCGCGACGATCGGCGGTTTCCGGGGAATGGCTTTCAGCCCGGACGGTAAGTATCTCGCGTGCAGCGGCATAACGAACGTGACCAACGCGTTTGCCGGCATCGGTAACCCGTCGATTGTTGTTTTCGACTGGGAAACCGGTAAGCAGCAGATTGAACACCTCAGTAAGGCCAAACTGACGGGCGTCGGTTGGGGCGTCGCGTTTCATTCCGATGGAACCAGAATCGGCGTTTCAGGAGGTAACAGCGGCGGCTACCTGCTCTTCTGGAAGCCGGACGACGCCAACGAGTTTCATCAACTGAAGCTCGCTGATACAGCCCGTGATCTGGACCTCGCATCAGACGGTCTGCGTATCGCGACGGCTCATCACAACGGACACGTTTACGTTTCCCGTATGGGAGCAAAGAAAACGTGACCCGGTACCGCTAACCGGCGTCCGAGTCGTCCAAACTGCAAACCGATCTCGACACAGACGTGGTTGGCCTCCGCTTTTCGCCGATTTGTTCAACAGTTTGCTACACTCACCTACTTTAGAAGAACGTGGATCAGCTCAGATTTTCGACCGTTTAAAAAACAGATCAGTCAGTAGATGGCACATTGAGGGACGTGAGGATTCCTCAACACGAAGTATGACCGGTGCCGTCCCTGCTGCTTCCTTCATCGAGGTTTTTTCCGATGCTCACAGTTTCTGCGGCGACTACCTGCCTTCGATGTGCCTCGTTCATCGGGATCGCTCTTACTGTTGGAGTCTGCGCGTCACATTGTTCCGCCGCTGGTGACACTGCCGCTGTGGCGACCATCGCTCCGCTGCATGAACGCATCGATCAACTTGTCGAAACCCGTCTCGACGACTTTGCGGCAGTCGCCGCGCCGCGATCGTCAGACGCAGAGTTTGTTCGACGGATTTATCTCGACCTCAACGGCAGCATCCCGAATACCGGACAAACGAAGCAGTTTCTTGCAGACACAACAGACACGAAGCGGGAATCGCTGATCGATCGGCTGCTTTACAGCCCACAGTTCGCTC
>JAQBWV010000178.1 GCA_027624335.1 Planctomycetota bacterium | reverse complement strand
CTGCCGGATGGTCGATCGCCAGCAGCCGGACGGAATCGAAGTAGCCTATTTCCCAGAGTTCCTCAGTCAGCTTCAGCACGTACTCGCCACCTTTGGCCTTCAATTGGTCGCCATCGATTTTGAGATATTCCCATTCGCGTGGCGGTGCGAGGATGCCTTCGGCCAGCTGCAAACCAATCGGAGCGGCCCACAGGCAGTCGGTGTAGAAGGCAAACTTCTCGCCATCCCAGGTGTAGAGATAAGGGCATGATCCCTTCAGGTGCTGCTGCAGGCAGATGGGTTCGCCGTGTTTCGGGTTGACGATGTGTTCGGGAATGCCATTGGTCCAGAGAACGCGCGCGGCGTCCGCCTGTTCCAGTTTTCCGAGGCCGAAGTGAGTCGTCCATCCGGTCACAACCTGAGGTTGATAAGCCGTGCCTGACCTCAGCTCGAGCAGACTGCCGACGCCGTGAATGTTGACTCGTTCGTTCGGCTTCTGTGCCTGTTTGGCATCTTCCGCGCGAATCGGGATGTCGATCCAGTTGTTGGCATTGCCGCCGTTGTTGATGAGCAGTTCGACGGAACTCTGGCAGACGGCGATCAGGTCAATGTCGCCATCTGAGTCGATGTCTGCGATCGAGAGGGATTTCACTTCGGACGGCAACGTCGGCGAGGTATCAGCGACCGTTTGAAACTGTGCCAGCGGTCCGCCTCGGTGAAGAGTCAGTGAGTCGCCGTTCCAGCTCATGATGTCGATGAATCCGTCGTTGTCGAAATCGGCTGATGCCAGCCCCGAAGCGACCACTGGCGAGAGCAGTTCAGATTCCAGGAATCGCACCACTCCCGCGTCAGGATTTGCGGTTGTGAAGAGCGTCGGTGGCGGTACGTCAGATTTGCCACCGGAAACTGGAACAGCAGCAATGTCCCATGAGAAATTCGCATCGGCATCGAGAATTGCCGCATCGATCACCGGGCCGGACAGCGATGAATCATCAGGAAACGATTCCCAGCGAAGCTGACCATGCAGCAGATTCCTGAGGATGCCCGATTTCTGGCTACCAAAGGCCAGGATGTCGATCGATACATTGCGGTCCCAGTCGACGGCGATCATCGTGTGAATTCCAGTGTCGACCGGTGGCAGGATCGAATACTTCGAATGTTCGACGAAAGTTGAATCGTCTCGATTCAGCCAGAGCGAAACGCCAGTGTCAGCAGACACGACGAGGTCCAGGTCACCATCGTGGTCAAAGTCGACCGGCAACACGGCCAGCACAGCTTTCAAGGCAGCCATAGCCTGGCTCTGTTCCACCGGAACGAGAATCCGTCCACCTGTCTGACCACCGTCGGTGACCAGTTCGTTTCGAAGCACCACGATCCCCTCCTGACCGAAGGCCACGATGTCGAGGTCCGCGTCGGCACACATCAGTGTTTTGCCAGCAGATTCGTGTTCGACAACGGCGGCGTCTCGATCAAGATCGAACAGGCAAGCTCCCGTCAACGAAGTTGGCAAACCCGATGACGACATCTCCAGCGAAGTCGTCATCGTCCAATCGCGGTACTTCAACGGGTTCAGCGTCCACACACTGAGACGGTCGCTTTGAACGATGACCACGTCCTGGTTTCGGTCGAGGTCAAAGTCCACGATGTGGACCTGTCTCACATTTTCGAGGTTCTGGAATGGCGTTTTCGTCAGTGTGAAGTTCAGTGGGATTGCGTCGGGGAATGGCGACTGCGGGATCGACTTGTTTACGTAAAACTCAGAGTCGAAGTCATTGACGATGAATTCGAGCAGGTGAGGCGTCACCTTTTTCGCATCGTTCTGCGTGGCGACTTCCGGTCGCAGCATGTTGCCTGACATGATTGCGCTGCGAATCACCGTATTCCAGTCGTCCTTCGGCAGCGCAACGATTCCCTGATCCAGCAAGTCGTTCAGGTCGACTCCTCCGAATGTTCGAATGCGATCGACGAAGGGAGCAACCAGTTTCTTAGCCGCCAGCAGTGTTTCTCCAACATTCGGATCTTTGCCGCGAGCCTGTGCCGTGAGCCATTCCCGCATGACATACAGATTGTCCTGCGAGAGTTCCCACGCCTTCTCCAGCGCTTTGTTCGCGACCGCTATCAGGTCATCGTTTCTTGAGTACCGTCCGGCATCGTAAATGCCAAACCAGATGGCGGCATCATGGGGACTCAACTCAGCGGCACGCTGGAGTGCTTCAATAGCCTTTCCGCTGTCGCCGACGCTGAAACCGGTTTCGAGTCTCGACGCCAGAACATGAACTTGCGGATTGTCGGGGAATCGCTCCAGCAAATGTTGCACGGCTTGCCGGGCACGTTCCCGTCTTCTGTCGAAGCGAACGGGGTCTTCGGATCGGCTGAGCGTCTCCGGAGCAATCTTCATTAGACGTACGATCGCGAGATTCTGTCTGGGGAGCCGATTTTCAGGAAGGAATTCGATCAACTCTTCGAAGCACTTCTCCGCTTCGTCCAGATCATTGTTTTCCAGGTGCGCGATGCCGACATTCTTCAGCTCGACGAAATGTGCGAGATTCTTCTCAGTCTGAGCCGGGCCGGGGTCGTCCCCGATGTCGTTCGGTGGGAGCATGATCAGTGCTCCAACGACGATCGCGACAATGGCGAGAACAATCAGACCGGCTTTCGGGACGGATGGCTTCGATGTTGCTTCGGTCATGGGTCACTCAATAAAGACAGGAACCGGCGTTGACGCTTCAAAAAAGAACTCACTCGAAGACGCGAAGAGCAAGGAGAGCAAACAGAAAGCTGCCAGTTTCTTTCCTTAGCGTAAGCCTGCACAGGGAACATTCATGACAAACGATTGCGATAATGAGACACGTCCGACATGATCGAAGCTCTGGATTCTGCGGGCGATCACAAACGGTGTCAAACTGCGGAATTCAAATGGTTACGTCTCTCCTGCCGGTGTCTGACTGAAACAGCAGAATCCTCGGCAATCCTTCCTTCCTGCCCTTCCCGTGGGACGTCATGTTCCTCACACGGTTCGCCGTTTACAGACCTGTTACGACGTCGATGGCGTGCCTGATAGTCGTCCTGCTTGGCTGGATGTCGGTGAGAAGTCTGCGCGTCGATCTGATGCCGGACATGACCTGGCCGGTCATTACCGTGACGACACTCTATCCCGGCGCCGGTCCTGAAGAGATCGAAACGCTGATCACTCGCCCAATGGAACAGACGATCGGATCCGTCCAGGGTGTCGAGCGGCTGTCCAGTCAGAGTTCTGAAGGCTCCGGCAGTGTCCGAATTCAGTTTTCCTGGGGCACGAATCTCGATCCGGCCATCGGCGACATTCGAGCTCGTCTCGAACGGTTGAGAAAGGACTTGCCGCCTGGTGTCGAGCCGCCTTACATCCGACGTTACGACTCTGCGGATTCTCCGATCATCTATCTGGGACTGCGTACTGATCTGCCTCCGGTCCAGGCAACGCAACTGGCGGAGAACTCAATCGCTCCTCGACTGGAACAGGCAGCGGGAGTTGCTCGCATCAGAGTGCGAGGCGGCACACGACGCGAAATCCAGGTCGATCTTGATCGGCAGAAGATCGAATCGCTCGACATGACTGTTAAGGAAGTGCTTGACTCGCTGGGGAGAGACAACATCAATCAACCCGCTGGAGACCTCGACGAAGGTCATCTGCGCATGCTGGTCCGAAGCCGCGGTGAGTTCACCAGTGTGGATCAGATTGCTGACACAGTGATTCGACAACGTGAAGGTGCAGTCGTTCGGATTCGGGACATTGGCAGGGTGATCGATGGAGAAGAAGAACGAACCGAGGAAACACGGGTTAACGGCCTGCCTGGGCTGCTGATCTATGTCTACATGCAATCGGGAGCGAACACCGTTGAAGTCAGCGAGGCGATTCGTCGGAAGGTCGAAGAGATCAACGAATCAACACCCGAAGCTGAACTAAGCATTCGAGTCGACAAGTCTGATTACATCCGGCAGGCGATCGCCAATGTGCGAGACTCGGCGATGTATGGTTCGAGCCTTGCCATCGTGGTGTTGATCGTGTTCCTGCGCAGCTTCCGCAGCACCCTTGTCATCGCCGCGACGCTGCCGCTGTCGGTACTCGCAACGTTCGTGTTGATCTATTTCTACGGTCTGTCGCTGAACATGATTTCGTTTGGCGGGCTGGCTCTGGGAGTCGGCTTACTGGTCGATAATTCGATCGTCGTTCTGGAAAGTATCTTTCGAAGACGCGAAGAAGGGCTGGACCGCTTCGCAGCGGCAATCGAAGGAACTCAGGAGGTCGCATCGGCGATCGTGGCCAGCACTCTGACGACGCTGATTGTTTTTGTGCCGCTGCTATTCATCGGTGACTTGACCGGGATCATGCTGCGAGAGCTGGCGATTGTTGTGTCGTTCTCGCTGGTCTGTTCTCTGGCGGCGAGCCTGACGCTGACACCGATGTTGACGGCTCACCTGACCGTGGGATCCGACAGCCGACGATTTCGCTGGGCGACTTCTATCGTGCGACTGTTCCACGAGTTCAATCGTCGGGTTTTCGAGACGGTTGAAACGTGCTATGGAATGCTGCTTGACGTAAGTCTTAGGTTCCCTCTCGTCGTCGTGTTTGTGCTGTTGCTTTGCCTGGTGACGGCGGCCAGTATGAGCCCGCGTGTTGGCACTGAATTTCTGCCACAGACTGACGAAGGCCGCATCATCGTCAATACGGAGATGACGCCCGGAATTCGACTGAAAAACCTCGCCGAAAAGGCAGAGGTGGTTGAAGAGATCATTCGGAAAGCAACTCCGGAATCACTCACGACCGCCTCATTCATTGGCGACGGTGCGGACGATGCCGATGACTGGAACGCAGCGTGGTTCAGTCTACATCTGGCGTCGCGCGACCAGCGGACGCGAACCGTCGAAGAAATTCGAAAAGACCTTGAGGAAAAGATCGGCAACGTACCCGGCATGACCATCAACGTGCGAGTTCGCAACGATTTGTTTGGCAGCAGGATGTTCAGCTCGAACGGTGACGGTCTCTCCGTCGAGATTCGCGGGCATGATCAGGCGACCGCAGAGGAACTTTCTCAACGGGTTGCCGAGGCGATGAAGCGAGTCTCCGGGATGGTCAACATCGAGGCGTATCAGGCGGACCGTCGACCGGAAGTGTCTGTCGAGATCGATCGCGCTCGATCCAGTGCCCTGGGCATCAGCGTGCGAGATATCACGCAGACTCTGGAGACCGCAATCAAGGGCAGCCGGACGACCGTCTTTCGGGAGAACGGTAACGAGTACAACGTCGTTGTCCGACTCCGGGAAAGTGACAGATCCCGAATCTCAGACATTGGTCAGGTGGGAGTCATTGCGCCAGGCGGACGTGTGGTAGCGATGAAGAATCTGGTGTCCTTGAAGCAGGGCGAAGCAGCCGTTGGAATAACACGACTTGATCGTCAACGGGTTCATTTTGTGGGCGGCAACGTCGAAGACCGTGCTCTCGGCCACGTTGTCCGCGATCTTCAGCGCGAGCTGCGAAAGATTCCCCCGGTCGATGGTTTCACGATCAATATCGCCGGCAACTGGGAAGATCAGCAGAAGAGCTTTACCGCGTTGACTCACGGATTCATTCTGGCCGTCATCCTGATGTACATGGTGATGGCGTCGCAGTTCGAATCGATCACCGCTCCGCTATTGATACTGCTTAGTCTGCCATTGGCTGCAGTCGGCGTCGTGACCGTTTTCCTGACAACTGAAACGACGCTGAACGTGCAGTCGTTCATTGGTCTCGTAATGCTTTCCGGTATCGTTGTTAACAATGCCATCGTTCTGATCGACTACATGATGAAACTGAGGCAGAGCGATCCCGATCGACCAGGGATTGAGATCGTGAAGCACGCGGCCCTGCGTCGATTTCGACCTATTCTGATGACGACGCTCACCACAGTGCTGGCGATGCTGCCCATTGCGATGGGCATTGGAGACGGCGGAGAGCTGCAGGCGCCGATGGCTCGCGTCGTCATTGGAGGGCTCACTTCGGGAACCCTGATTACGCTGATTGCGATTCCGCTCGCGTGGAACATGGTGTTCGGCCGCCGATCAATGTCGGCGGTCGACAGGCCAGCTTCGACGAAAGCTCACACTGAAACGCCGCTGGCCGTGATCTCGCAGGAGTAACTCATGACGGACCCGTCGTTGCGGCAAATGCTGGCGCAGACTCTCGAAGATTACCGGCTGTCACGGAACGAACGCCGGGCGTTGAGAGAGAGTCTTCAGGAACTGATCCGGGATGATTCGTCGCGGCGACAGTGTCACCAGACGGCCTTCGAACTGGCTCAACGCACGATCGACCCGATGAATTCGTCGGCGGTGCTGGAGTGGCTTGAGGACGTATCTCAGGTCATTCGCCAGGCGTCGGAACCTGAGACCACCGAGACCGATGTCGAAGTCATGTTCAGTCCGGCAGATCATTGCTGGCAGCGGATTGTCGGTCTGTTGAAGTCAGCACGGCAGTCAGTCGATATTTGCGTTTTCACCATTACTGACGACCGGATCACGTCCGCGATACTGGAAGCCCACGTACGTCGGGTCGCGGTTCGAGTCATCACTGACAATGAAAAAGCGTTCGACAAAGGCTCTGACGTTGAACGTCTGGCTCGATCTGGAGTCGACGTCTGCGTGGATCGCACGCCGCACCACATGCATCACAAGTTTGCGATCTTTGACCGCCAGCGACTGCTCACAGGAAGCTACAACTGGACGCGATCGGCGGCCGAGAACAACGAAGAGAACTACATCATCGTCGACGATACGCGACTGCGAACGAAGTTTCAGGATGAGTTCGACCGACTGTGGAATGAATACTCGACGTTCTAACATTCTGTGGAGATGCCACGCTCACGCTTTCTTCAGCAGACGCTTCAGACGCTTCAACTGCGTCATCGCGCTGGCGGCGAGCGTTCCCGTGCGCGATGTGGTAAACACTCCGGTGGTCAACCGCCGCTTCCACGGCCAGACGTCTTCGACATACGAACCTGGCTTCGCGCAGCTGTCGATCAGGTTGACGTCTGGCAGGTGCTCGCGACAACTCTGAAGAAAATGCAGCTCGTTAAGGAGACCTGGTGAACAATCGGCGAATTCGGGATTCCAGCCGATTTTGAACCCGAACACGTCGCTATTCGACTGCATGTTCAACGACGAAGCGATCGGGACGCCGTCCACGGACAGCTCGCAGATAATCAGGCGTCGATCATCAGCAAACCGTACTGCCATCTCACGACAGAATTTCTCGGAGCTGCCTGTCGACAGGAGCGAGGTTCCCGCCGCACCTTTCCATCCCATCGCTTCAAGTTGAAGAAACGCCTCGATATGTCCGTCGGTCGTGCTGCCCGCCCCGAGGAGTGAGAAACATACTTTGCCGCTGGCCTCAAGCTGCTTCATGCTGCGTTTGAAGTTGCGGCGACGATTCTTTGAATACAGCGATCGCAGACAGTCTTCAGGAACATCGTTAACCGGAATGACGGCACGTTCTCTGTGCCAGTCTTCAAACCAGACGGCACCTGTTGTTGCGGCAGCTTCGCCGAGCATTTGGTTCAGCTTGCCGTCGGCGCTGCGGTCGGTAAAAGCGATTCCGTGCCAGCGGCGATTTTGCCGACTCAACCAGTCAAACAGCACGACCAAAGCTTCCGTTCCGCGATCCCGATCGACGAGCAGTCCATCATGAAAGGTATGTTCGCAGCGCCAGCTCCGCAGATGTGTCAACGGTAACAAGCGACTGTTTCCTGACTGTTCAAACAACCCGACGGCGAGCAGTTCTGATCCGTCTGTGGACTCGACCGCGAGGATTAACGGTTTCTGTTCGTAAGCACCTTCAAGATGCGTGACAGCTGGAATGACGAAATGTGGTGAAAGGAACGCGTTGCCTTCGACCGAACGGGATTCCAGTTCAGCCCACTGCTCGATGAATTCATCAGAGACCGACTCGAACGATCGTTCAACAACACGCAGCCCGGAAGCGGTTGCTGGATTTGTCGTGGATGTCGTCGTGAGACCGCCCATCAGAGCTTCCGTTAAGAGAACGTTGTGCCGAATGAAAACGAGAATGAGGACTCCTGTGAAAGATAGCTTCGACTTGCCATCCGGGAGCTCACAGGGCGACTGGACTCTGCATTCCCGACGCGAACAAAACGCTACAACTCGAATTACTGCGCCAAGTGGCCGATTCACGTTGGTCCGGCACGTGAAAGGTGCCTGCCCATTGTGCGAATTCAACAACTATGCCGCGATGTTCAGCGATGGGGCGAAAGCGGTGACGTGCCTTGACGAACGAAGTCATTGAGTGGCGTGCCCGCTCGCAGGTTCTTTGACGACCTGAAAGTTTCCTCTAGACTCCGGGCGCCAAGCACGGTTTTCGCGGCAGTGATGGTCACGCTGCCCTGGAAATGCTGGATTATCATCCCCATTCTGGTAGCGCATTCTGGAACATCGGCCTATGGCTCGCTCGCAGCTCACTCGACATGAAGAAGGTCTACTGAAGGCGTCTCTGTTGCTGGCCAATCAGGAAGGGGTTTCTGCTGTCGTTTTGCTGGCCGAGCGGGCTTACAACTTTCGAGAGATTCAAAGCGGCTTTGGCGAGGTTCGTCTGATCGTCGCGTCGGACAAGCCTGACGTTATCGAGACAGCGAATAAGGACGATGTCAACCTGGTGCCGCTTCTCGAAGAGCCCGAGACTCGTCAGCTGCAGCTGGTGTCCGCGCTGCTCGAAGCAATCGCTGACGAGCTCGTCAAGAGTGGTGACACGATCATCGCTTTGTACGCAGCGTACGAGCGAGAAGTCCTCGACACCTTGAGCGTCATCGATCTGTCAGAACACCTGACACGACTGACCTCGCGAGACCTGCAGCGACTCGAAACGACGGTCCCGCTGGAGACGTTGAGACTGGTCGTTAACCTTGCGGTCGAGATTGGTAAAGAAGGCCGCGAAGGCAAAGCGGTGGGGGCTCTGTTCGTGGTCGGCAACCATCGCAAGGTGCTGGCCCAGTCGCACGAGCAAATTCACGATCCCTTCAAAGGCTACAACAAGAAGGAGCGAGGACTGCGGCTGGCCAGGGTTCGCGAGAGCGTAAAGGAACTCGCTCAGATCGACGGCGCGTTTGTCGTTTCCGCAGAAGGACTCGTGGAAGCCGCCGGGCGAATTCTCGATGCACCGGCTCAGGGACTGACACTTTCAAAAGGACTGGGAGCACGACACTGGGCCGCGGCGGCGATTTCGAAGACGACCAACGCTATCGCGATCGCGGTCTCAGAATCCACTGGCACCGTCCGCATTTTCAAAGACGGTGCAGTCGTGCTGAGAATCGAGCCGATCGAAAGAGCGATGAAGTGGAGCGACCAGGAACAGGACGCGGAAATAACTTCAGGCTGATCAATCGAAAAAACGGCCTGGACTCGACGACTCCAGCACACAGGATGGTCGAAACGCAAAGCGTTGTCGCCCACAACGGCTGACGGACACCGGAGCGTTACGAAGCGTCAGCCAGAATGCCGGAGATGATCCAATGGTCGACTTCGGACAGTGCGTGGCGGTTTACCAGTGAGGCCGTTTCTGACGCATTCAGGGAAACGTCAGCGCCAGCTGATATCAACTGGTGAGCGGTGTTGCGTACGCTGTTTGCCGTCTGCCAGGCGGAACGACCGCCGGGTGCTCCCAGGAAAAACCGACGCCCGGCTAGTTCTTCGTGATGAGCCAACAGCTTAGCCGCCGGTGGGAAAGAACCACCGAAAGCGATACAGCCACCGAACCAGTCCGGTTGGTGCATGGCGACCAGCAGTGCGACTGAAGCTGCATCACCAGCCCCGGCAAGAAAGATTCGCTCGGTGTGGACATTGACCAGCTGCCGGAGCGATCGCACGGCGGTCACGATGCGGTCTTCGATATCAATCAACCGCTTCAGAAACTCGACAGGCACGTCAAATTCCTGCCGCTCAGCTTCAGGAAAATCGAACAGGCATTCATCAACAGCGAGCCCCAGATAGTTCTGAGGACTCATCGCCGCAATGTGGTCGAGCGAATCATCGCTTCCGCAGTCTCGACCGGTCAGCCAAACGACGAGCGGATATGCATAGCGAGGCTCATAACTTTCCGGAATCGTGCCGGCAGCGAAGTCATTTACCTGCCAGACTCGAACCTGATCCGTTGGCTCGACGGTCGGCAGCCATGGTTCGTTCTGAGCAGAAAACGAAGGCAGGTCTCGGGACAGATGTGACAAATCATTTCTGGATCGCATCATCGCACGTTGCTCCGTTCCACTGTCACGATCTGGAATTCAGAAGGCAGCCCTGTAACGTAATTTCCGGGCTGACCTGCGAGAACTGAAAATACTGCGGTTTGACTGATTTCTCCGATGGGAAAATTCTTCCCTGGACAGGCAGTCGCTTTCACATCTCGATGACCGATCACCTGACCCGCCGTCAGGCGATATTCATTTTTCAGCACTCCCACCAGCCGTTTAACGCTTGAGAGCTGAGCAGCTGATGGCTGCGTTTCCTCAAAGTTTCCGACCAGACAAATGCCAATGCCGTGTTCGTTGTATTCGTTGTTTGGACTCTTGGCGTGAGCACCGTGAATCTGCTCTCGCCAGCGGAAGGTTGGCTGGATTTCTCCATCGCCCATTCCATTTCCGTTACCGATCAGAAAGTGATAGCCGATGCCGTCCCAGCCACGCCCAATGTGTGCCTCATGGACACTTTCAATAGAACCGGCTGAGGACGCTGTATGGTGGAGTACGATGTAACGCCAATCGCGTGGCAACGCGTCTGGCTTCCAGGGATTGTGAACAGCAACAGGTGGGGCGGAACGGAAGGCGGGTTGCGGGACTAATGTCTGCAGCGGAGTCAACCGACCGCCGGTGTGCACTGGCGATGGCAAACAGCCGGCCAGCAATCCAGCGACCATCAACAGGCCAATAAATGAAAACCATTTGAACATCACGTCCTCCCTGACGTTTCTCAACTTAACGCTTGTACACGCTCCCTCGTGCCATTGCGGGCCAGACTGTAGTGGCGGCTCGAATCGAGTGTCAACTTCTTGTGGGAGCAGTAAGGAGTTATCGTTACAGCATTTGTCGCGAAAGTCCGGTAAACATTCGCCGAAGGGGTGAGCGGCAAGGCGCTAGCGCAGTGTCCAAGATCGAGTTTACCAGTAGTGAGGGCATCGTAACATAAACGTTGAATCTGCAGGGCCCGCGGCTAGCGCCGTCGGCTCACGCATCGCAGTCCCCGTGAACGGTTACGGGCGGCGATGTCAAACTTTCCGCATTCCTTGCGAAGGATTTAGGCGAGGCCCTAACATTTTAGGCGAGGCCCTAACATGTAGTGGTGGGCGGCCACGCAAAAGGAGAACCGGCTTTGGAAGCCACTTTTGACGCAGTATGGCATGTGAAGGCGTTGGCAGGTGATCGTCAGGCCGTCACGCAATTCGCCCGCGCCGCCACCGATCCGCTTTATCGCTTCTGCCTCTATCGCGTCGGCTCGAACCGGCATCTTTGCGAAGACGTTGTCCAGGAAACGCTGGTGCAAGCGATCGTTCGACTGGCCGACTATCAGCCCCAACGCGCGAACAACGATATTTTTCCCTGGCTGGCCGGGTTGGCACGCAACGAAATTCGCCGAGCGGTCGCCAATGAAAAACGGGCCGGCAGTTTGGAAACGCTGTGGGCACGTATGGACGAGGACATGCGGCATGTCCTGGAAACCTTGGATCGCATGCCATTGAGCAGCGAAATGCTGGAACGCGACGAGACGCGCGAAATGGTCAACGCGACAATGTCGCAACTACCGGCCGCCTATCGTGCCGCGCTGGAGGCAAAGTATGTCGATAATCGCACGGTTCGGCAAACGGTCGCTGCAGTGTTCGTGTTGACGGCTCTGGCTGTCAGTTTCCTGGTTTTGATGTTTCCAAGCGGCCACGTCGAAACTCCACGACATGCCGCCGTCGAAAGTATCGACAATAAGGCGACCTTCCCCGACGTTGCTACCGCAATGCATCGTCAAACGGCCGATTTCGCGATCACTCCCAAGCGCCGGGCCGTCTTGGAGCCACCGAAACCAGCCGAAATTGGGCAGACGATCAGCACCGATCGTGGCCAGCGCCGACGGCTGCCGCTTCCGGATGGTTCGGTTCTGTTCATTAACCAAGGCACGAGGGTGGCGTTGGTCGCCGGGCGTCGTATCAAGCTAGAACAGGGTGAAATCTACGTCGAGGTTGCTCCTCGGAATCATGAAGTTGCCGCTAACGGTGCGGCGACGTTTCTGGTTGAAACGCCTGACAGAAAAGTTCAGGCGTTGGGTACCAAGTTCTCTGTCACAACCAGCGATGCCGGGACGGATGTGCATGTCGTCCAGGGTAAAGTCAAGCTCGACAATCTGCCACAGCCGCTCACCGCAGGCCAGCAATTCATGCCGAAGCCCGCCGTCGGGCGCGAAACCGCTCCACACGTCTACGTGGCCCGGCGGGCTTCGCATGTACTGGACTGGACTTGCGACCTGATGGCCAAGGCGGAGTCGCCACTGATCCCCAGCAGCGAGTATGCCGGCGGGGCGATCGAGATCATCGATCCGGATGGTCAGAAACAGAAACTGAGCCTCCGCAAATATCATGTCGATGTCTACATCGAAGATGGGTTTGCTCGCACCACCATCGACCAGACGTATTTCAATCATCTCAATCAACGCCTCGAGGGCACGTTTCGCTTTCCGCTTCCAGGTGACGCCTCAATCTCACGCCTTGCCATGTATGTCGCCGGTGACCTTATGGAAGGGGGCATGGTCGAACGAAACTACGGCCGGCAGGTCTTCGAGAGCATCAAGTACCGGATGCTCGACCCCGCTTTGCTGGAGTGGGTCGATGGCAGCACCTTCCAAATGCGTGTCTTTCCGCTGGAGGGCCGGCAGGAGAAGCGGATTGTGTTGAGCTATACGCAGCGCTTGAACTCGGTTTACGGGAAACAACAATACCGTTTCCCGGCCGGACACAATCTGGACACAGTCCGTGACTGGTCCACATCGATCCGCGTTGACGGTGCGGCGGACCGCGATTGGCACTGTGATACCCACCGGTTGCAGGCCAAAGACGAGAATGGCGATCTGGTGCTAACGGCAAAGGCGGAGGATGTCGCCATCAACGACGATCTCGTCATCGACTTGCCCATGGACGTACAGCAGACCGACACGCCGCGATTTGCCATGACGCGGCACGAGTCATCGCAATACCTGATGGTTCGCTACCGCCCGCAGTTGGCCAACCTTGCCGTAGACCAACCTCGACCGCGTC
>JAQBWV010000177.1 GCA_027624335.1 Planctomycetota bacterium | reverse complement strand
CCGCACCAAGCGCTCGCGAGTTTGCATTCTGATAATCGCGGGGGCCGCTCTTGCGGTTCTAGCCCGTGAATCAACCGCTGCCGGGATCTTCCATGCTCAGGGGGAGATGGCAGGCGAAGTTTCGGTAGATTCTGCCATCGTGCAGTCACGACTAACTTCTGTTGATCGAAACGTCGGTGGCGAAGTCGAAGGAACGACCGGCGTCGCGTGTTTCGAGTACAGCACAAGCATCGACTTCTCCAACTCGAAGAAATCCGAGTGGCTGCATGCCGCAGCCGAGTCCGACTACATCGTGAAGACCGTGTTGAGAGATCTCAAACCGGCGACGCGTCACTACTACCGACTGATCTTCGGCCCCGCCCAGGACGATACACAGGTTGGTCCGACCTGTTCTTTCCGGACACTGCAGGGACCGGCGGGCGATGATCCGGTCAGTTTTGTTGTCGTCACCGGAATGAATTACGGCAAGTTTCACGGTGATAAGACTGACGATCGACTGAATGGATGGGGACCGAGCACTGATCCAGAGAAAGCCAAAGGATTTCCTGCCGCAGTCACAATGGCCGGAATGGACCTCGATTTCTTCGTCGGCACCGGAGACAACGTGTACTACGACGGCAAAGACTACACCGCAAAGACGCAGGCCGAGATGCGTCGCAAATGGCACGAACAGTTCGTGCAGCCGCTTTTCGTCAGTCTGTTCCGAAATCTTCCGACCTACTGGGAGAAAGACGATCACGACCACCGCTACAACGACTGCGACCTTGCGGGCGATCGTCTTCCATTGAGCGATCTGGGCATCGCAACATTTCGCGAACAGATGCCGGTTGTCGACCTGAAGGCGCAGACAGCGAAGACCTATCGTACTTATCGAGTGAACCGGCACCTGCAGATCTGGCTCGTCGAAGGTCGAGACTATCGCAGCCAGAACAGAATGCCGAACGGACCTGAAAAAACACTCTGGGGAGCCGACCAGATTTCGTGGCTGAAGACGACGCTGCTCGAAAGCGATGCGACATTCAAACTGCTGATCAGCCCAACTCCGATGGTCGGCCCGGACGATGCTTACAAAATCGACAACCACGTGAATCACAACGGCTTTCGTCACGAAGGACGAGCGTTCTTCCAGTGGATTGTCGATCAGAAGCTCCACGAAAACGGGTTCTATGTACTATGTGGAGACCGCCACTGGCAGTACCACTCACGAGATCCGATGGGCGTCGAGGAGTTCTCCAGCGGAGCTCTTGTCGATGCCAATGCGCGACTTGGCCGTAAGCCAGGTGACCCGAAGTCGACAGACCCGAACGCCGAAATCAAACAGTTCTACACGCAGGCTCAGCCGTCCGGTGGCTTCCTGAATGTGACCGTCGGCCCAGGCAAGGCAAAACACGAAGGAGCGGCAACGTTTTCGTTTGTCGATGAGAACGGCGAGCCTCTCTACACGACCACGAAGTTGCGAACCGTCGATGCTCGTTGAGTCCTGGTGCGAAATGCCGAAACCAAAGATGAGGATTCCTGACGATGACCGCTCCGTGGGTCGCCGAAATGGAGATCCCGGAGTTTCTTGTCCGGCGGCTGCTCGATGGGCAGTTTCCTGAGTTTCAGGATTGCTCGCTGAAGCTTCTCGGTGAGGGTTGGGATAACTTCGCCTGGCAGGTCGGCAATGAATGAGTATTCCGTTTCCCGAGGCGTCAGCTGGGAGCCGGTCTGATCAATGCAGAAGCCTCAGTGATGCCGGCGATCGTGGATCGTTTGTCGGCAAACGTTGCCTGTCCCCGGCGAGTGGGCCGTCCGTCCGCCGATTATCCGCGGCCCTTTGCAGGATACCGGTTCATTGCGGGAAGAGAGCTGTGTCAGGCTGCGCCGCCAGCGGATCGGCGAACTCGACTGGCCGAGGAACTCGGTAAGTTTCTCGGCTCCCTGCATGCGATTTCTGCCGCAGAAGCGTCACACCTCGGAGCCCCCACTGACAATCTGGGGCGACTGAATATCAAACGACGGTCTGAACAGACGCGGGAGCAACTGCTGAAGGCAGCGGAACAGGGGCTGATTGATTACCCGACTCGCTGGGAACGGTTACTCGACAAGCTGCTGTCAGTCTGTCCCGAACCGCGTAGGGCTTGTGTTGTGCATGGTGATCTCTACTCGCGACACGTCATCGTCGAGGCTACCGAAAGCTGCCAGCATGAAGACGCTCGGCTCGCAGGCATCATCGACTGGGGTGACGTTCATGTGGGCGATCCAGCGATCGACTTGTCCTGTGCCTGGTCACTGTTCGATGTGCACGGGCGTCAGCAGTTATTGCGAGCCTATGGACCAGTCGATTCGGGTACGCTGACATTGGCACGCTTCAGAGCCCTCACTCATTCCGTAACTTGCCTTGTTTACGGTCGCGAGGCTCAGTTGCCTGAGCTGGAACTCGCCAGCAAAGATGCGCTCCACTGGCTGCTCGAAGAATGACACGCGATGCCATTGATAACCCATGCCGTTGCCATTGCGACATCGACAGGTTCCCAATCATGGGAATTAGTCTCACTGTGATCCTTCACAGTCCGAATTCAAAACTCGATTGCTTGAACGGGCGAAACCCATTCGTCATAGTTCCCGCCCTTCACTGGGGCCGCCCTGGTCTGGATTGAGACGTCCTGCATCGCATCGCTATCGGACAGCTGATGTAAGGCTTGTGTCTCTCACAGATTTGATCGTTCCCGGGAAGTCGTTTGAGGGTTTTGATACCTCATTCGTTCCGAAAGCAGAGACCACAAAGGACGGGCGATGAGTCTCATCCTGGCGGCAGAAAGCCTCGCCGAGATAATCCGCGACACACTCACCGAGTGTGAATCGTGCAGTGTCGCCATTGCTGCGATAATTCACGTCGCGCTTGTCGGTGCATTCTTCGGGCTCCCTGCTGGTATCTTTATCTGGGCCGAGCGAAAAGTGTCGGCGCGCATTCAGGACCGGCTCGGCCCGACTCGAGTTGGTGGCCGCTTCGGTTGGCTGCAGTCTCTGGCCGACGGTGCCAAGCTCGTTCAGAAAGAAGACCTCGCGCCGGCAGCTGCCGATAAGTTTCTCTTTCGAATCGCACCGTACATCGTGGTGATTGCTTCATTTGCCGCGTTCATGTTTCTGCCGTTTACCGATGGTTGGTCGGCAGTGTCGCTCGACGTTGGCCTGTTTCTGCTCTTCGGAATGCTTTCTCTGGAAGTGCTCGGGGTTATTCTCGCTGGCTACGCAAGTGCTTCGAAGTGGGCTCTGTTCGGCGGGATGCGAGAAGCCGCCCAGATGGTCAGCTATGAAATTCCCATGTCGATCTGTGCTTTGGTTCCGATCGTCATGGCCGGCACGTTGAATCTGAACGAAGTGATTCACTATCAGTCAGCTGACTGGATTGGAGTGATCCCACCGTTTCTGCACTGGAACGTCTTTCATCCGGTTGCCGGTCCCGCCTTTGTTGTTTATTTCGTCTGTGCGACGGCGAGTTGTAAGCGAGCACCGTTCGACCTTGCCGAAGCGGAGAGTGAACTGGTCGCCGGCTTCCTCACAGAATACAGCGGAATGAGGTGGTCGTTCTTCTTCCTCGCAGAATACGCCAGCATGTTCCTGGTGAGTGCGGTGGCCGCCATCCTGTTCCTTGGCGGCTGGGATGATGGCTTCGGCATTGTCAGGTCGCTCAAAGGCAGCTCAACTGATGTTCTGGCCCCATCCGTGATCCTCGGAAATCTGATTGGTGCCGCCGTTCTGATGGCGAAAGCATCCAAGCTGGTCCTCCTCCAGATTTGGGTTCGGTGGACACTACCGCGACTTCGAATTGATCAGGTAATGACCACGTGTCTGAAGTATCTGCTTCCCATGGCATGTGCGTTGTTTCTCGCTGCGGTCGTCTACCCCATAGCTCTTCTGGTCTGGACCGGACGCCCTCAGTTGCTTCCACGCCTGAATAATGAGCAGGTTAAGGCGGAAGTGCTGACCAGCAGCGAAGTGGAAGTCAAAGTTGCTGCTGCGGATGGCGAGGTGATTCAGTGAACGTCGAACAGTTACTTTTTGCTCTGTTCGCCCTGTTGACCTGTGCGGGGGCGATCTCCGTCGTCATCTGCCAGAACGTTGTTCGCATGGCGTTCAGTCTGATTGTCTGCCTGGCTTCCGTGAGCGCTCTGTTTTTTCTGCTGAGTGCTGACTTCGTTGGGGCAACACAACTGATGGTCTATGTCGGTGGGACGGTAGTGCTGCTAATTTTCGGAGTCATGCTCACGTCGAGTTCAACACTGTTGCAGATTCGCACTTCACCCGCAGAAGGGTTTCTCGCAGCAGGAATCGGAGTCTTGTTTCTTGCGGTCTTTTCATTCACCGCATGGAGCGTTGATTGGGATGCAAACTCAGATCGGATTGCTCGTGTGACTGCAGTTGATGTTCCGCCACAGGGATACAACGAGGCATCTTCGGGAAATACCGTGCGACCGTTGGCAATGGCCTTTGTTGGGCTCCGGCCTGACAAAGGAGGAAATGCTGCCGGTTATCTACTGCCTTTCGAAATTATTTCGGTGCATTTGCTCGTGGTATTAATTGGTGCTGCGTACCTCGCCCGCACTAAACGACGTGTTTCTGCAGATACTCAGAATAAATAACTCCGCAATTGTTTGAATCAGATTCTGACCACATTTGCTGGGCAGGGGTGAGAGTTCTCAATGGATGCAGTCAGCCTGAACTATGTTCTCGCAATTGGTGCCGTGTTGTTTGTCTGTGGAGTGATCTGCATGACGACTAAACGGAACGGTATCGGCATTCTGATGGGCGTTGAACTCGTGCTGAACGGCGCCAACCTGAACTTTGTCGCTTTTTCGAGATACACCTCACTTGGCCTCGATGGTCAGGTCGTTTCACTGTTCGTCATTGTGCTGGCTGCTGCTGAAGCTGCTGTGGCACTGGCAATCGCACTTAACTTTTACAACAACCACCTGACAATCGACGTCGATCGCGGTGACGAGTTGCATGGTTGATGTTGTCGGCTGTTTTTTCTGACTCGTTTCGATTGGCTCGTAGAGAATCTCATGGACAGTCTCGGTTCCGAACTCTCCAAATACTTACTGTTGGCCTGGCTGCTGCCATTAATTGGCTTCGCGGTCGAGGTTCTCGGTGGGTATTGGGGAAATCGCCAGGACAAACGCGCTGCCTATCTGGCAATTGCCTGTATCGGTGCCGGCTTCCTGTTGAGTTCCTTCACATTTTACCGCTGGGGCACCGAAACTCACTGGCAGGCGTTTGCAGGTTCTGTCAGCGAATCAGGACACGCGTCTGTCGCAGATCCTTCCGGTAGTGACGGCCATGAAAAGCCAGACGCCGCGCATCATCCTCACAAGGCTGCTGGAACTGAAACTACTCACGGCACACCGGGTCACAGCGAAACGGCGGGAGCCCATGATGATGCCGCCCATCACAGTCCCGGCCCGTCGTACTCGGGAACTTTCTACACGCTGGCAACGTTCGGAAGTCTGACACTGTCGATTGACTATTACATCGACAGCCTCACGATCCTGATGTTCTGCATGGTGACGCTGATCGCCACCTGCATTCACATCTTTGCCGTCGGATACATGTCGGACGAACTGACCGACGAATATGTTGACCACAGCGCCCACACCAGCGACGGACATCACGTTCATCGTCCCGGCCGCTTCCACCGTTTCTTCGCGTTTCTGTCGCTTTTCTGTTTCTCGATGCTCGGCATCGTGCTCGCAGGAAACATCTTTCAGGTGTTCGTCTTCTGGGAACTCGTAGGTATCTCCAGCTTCCTGCTGATCGGCTTCTACACCGAACGCAAGTCGGCGAATGTCGCCGCTAACAAAGCATTCATCGTCAACCGCGTGGGTGACTTCGGCTTCATCATTGGACTGATGATTCTCTGGACTTACTGCGGAACGTTCAGCTTTGGCGACCAGGACTTGAATGGTCACGAACAGCCCGGGCTGTTCAGCATGATTCGTGGCTCAGATGGTGAAATCACCACGGTCGGTGACGATGTCATCCTTAAGACCGTGGGACACAACGGCCACTGGGAAGCACCGCATGAAGGCGAGAGCAACCGGACTCTGCCTTACTTCCTGCTGGTAATCGCCGGTCTGGGCGTGTTTGGGGGCTGCGTCGGCAAGAGTGCACAGTTTCCACTGCAAACCTGGCTGCCTGACGCGATGGAAGGTCCAACTCCGGTTTCGGCCCTCGTTCATTCCGCAACAATGGTCGCGGCCGGTGTCTACCTTGCGGCTCGCTTCTACCCGGTCTTCACGACCGAAGTACTTTTGACGATCGCGTACATTGGCTGCATCACGCTGTTCATTGCAGCGACGATCGCCGTCGTTGCCACCGACATCAAACGGGTTCTGGCCTATTCGACAATCAGCCAGCTCGGCTACATGATGCTGGCAATCGGATTGGGCGGCTGGGCAGCTGGTCTGTTCCATCTGATCACTCACGCGTTCTTCAAGTCGCTGATGTTCCTGTGCTCTGGCAGCGTGATTCATGGCTGCCACCACGAACAGGAAATGACAAAGATGGGTGGCCTGCGCCACAAAATGCCGATCACTGCTTACACGATGCTGATTGGCGTCATCGCCATTTCCGGACTCGCTATACCAGGTTCCGCCGCGCTGATTGGGTTTCCGATCGCGTTTTCAGGATTCCACTCCAAGGACGCCATCGTTGCTACGGCATTGGCTTATACCAGTCTGAATCCGATTCACTTTCTGCTCTTTCTAACACCACTGGTAACGGCTGGCATCACCGCGTTCTACATGTTTCGACTCTGGTTCTATACATTTACTGGAAAACCTCGTGACGAGCATATTTACAGTCACTGTCATGAAAGTCCTGCTGTGATGTGTATGCCGCTTGTGGTCCTGGCGCTATTCGCGGCTGGATGTGCATTTGGCGGTGAAAACGGACCGTTGTATCACATGATTGGTAACAGTGAGCCATTGGGTGTTGCATCCGGAGTCGAAGCTGGCGGTGCTGCCGGCGTTGCACTTCCATCACACCACGCCATCCATGAAGTGCATGGGACAGCCGGGGTCGTCGCACTGCTGGCAGCCGGTCTCGGTACGATCGTTGCTTTTCTGCTCTATTGCAGACCTGTCGTCGACCCGGAATCAATTAAACGGCAGTTTTCCGGAGTGCATGGCTTCCTTGTTGAAAAATGGCAGTTTGACAATCTCTATGACGTGGCCTTTGTCCGTCCGTCCCACATTGTCGGACGCTGGTGTGCTACGTTCGATAAAGAAGTGTTGGATGGGATCCTGCACTCGACAGCCAGAACAGCGATCTGGATCGGCACCATCGATCGCAAGTTTGATGAGACAATTGTTGACGGTCTGGTGAATGTGGTTGGCAATGTGACGCGTTCGGTCGGAATGAGCCTGACTGTCTTCCAGACGGGGCGCATTCGACAATACGTGATGTTCATTGCGATCAGCGTGGTCGCCTTGTTTGCCTTGTTGTTTGCCTTTATGCCCAAGGCGTAAGTAGTTCAGTTCACGGCTTCAGCGGATTTCGACCCCGAGGTAGATCGACCATCATGGACCTTATATTTCTGTCAGTATTGATCTTCATGCCGACTGCCGGCGCTCTTGTTCTGGCGGTGTTGTTCAACAGCAAAGCTGTTGAGCCAATGCGTGTGTTCACAGTGGTCGTGACGGCCATCACGTTCCTGATGACATTACAGCTGTGGATGAATTTCGATCCTGGAGTTTCAGGAATTCAACCTGAGGCGAACGGCGTTTCTGTCGAGTGGATCGGCACCTGGAATATCCACTACCGACTGGGATATGACGGAATCAGTTTACCTCTGGTAGTACTGACGAGCTTTATCAGCATGTTGGCGGCATTGGCATCATGGAGCATCAACAAGCTTCACAAGGGATACTTTGTTTTGTTTCTCCTGCTGGAAACAGGCATGCTGGGAGTCTTCCTGGCCTTGGACTTCTTCCTGTTTTATGTTTTCTGGGAAGTCATGCTGCTGCCGATGTACTTCCTGATCGGTGTCTGGGGTGGACCGAGACGAGAGTACGCAGCCATAAAATTCTTCCTGTATACGCTGGCTGGCAGTGTGTTGATGCTGATCGCCATGCTGATGTTCTACTTCGGTAGCGGAGGGGAGTTCAGCATTCTCAAATTGAGCGCAATCGGACAAGGCCGAGTTCCAGGCGTTCAGTTTGACGAGTTCACGCAGATCACAGCCTTCATTCTGCTGTTTATCGGATTTGCTATTAAGGTGCCGTGCTTTCCGTTCCACACATGGCTTCCCGATGCCCACGTCGAAGCTCCAACTCCGATCAGCATGATCCTTGCTGGTGTGCTTCTGAAAATGGGTGGATATGGCATCCTCCGAATCGCGTTTCCGATCTGCCCGGTTGGCGCACAATATGGTGCATACTGCCTTGTGGCGATCGGTGTGATCAGCATTATCTACGGTGCATTTGCCGCACTCGCTCAGACAGACTTCAAACGAATGGTGGCTTACAGTTCGGTCAGCCACATGGGGTATGTCATCCTTGGAATGGCTGTGTGGGCGGTCGCGCAGGATGGCAACATCGTTGTCACATCGGGCCGCGATTACTGGCTGATGGGTATGAACGGCGCCATGTTTCAGATGATCGCGCATGGCATTTCATCCGCCGGCATGTTCTTTATGGTCGGTGTGATCTACGACCGGGTTCATCATCGAGACCTGAATCAGTTCGGTGGCCTGTTCGCGCTGATGCCGCTGTATTCGGGACTCGCAGCCGGAATCTTCTTTGCTGGTCTCGGCCTGCCTGGTCTTTGTGGCTTCATCGGTGAAGTGTTTGTCGTCTTGAGTACCTGGAATTTCTCTCCCGTCCTGGCGATCGTCGCTGCTTCGGGTGTGATCCTCACGGCCGGGTATATCCTGTGGACGCTTCAACGCGTCTATCTTGGAGCGGAATACAAGGGACCTCACGCGGATGAGATCACACCGATGAATGCTCGCGAGGCAACCATTGGCGTGACTCTACTCTTTATGGCTATTGTGCTGGGTGTTTATCCGGCTCTGATGTTTGACGTAATGAATGGTTCAATGGCGGAGCTGGTAGACGGTATGGATGCTGGCCTGCGTGCTGCTCAGCAGTCCGGTGCCTCTATTACGATGACTCCAACTCCGTAACAGTACGTCGTCCTTTGATACTCTGGACGAATGATTTAAAGACAGATCCCTCATGACTTCATTCGGGACACTTCTCGATCGCCTGATCGACGACACCTTGGAAACGTCGTTGTGTCACTTCGCGCCGGAACTGGCGTTGAGTGGGACGATCGTCGCGTTGCTGCTCCTCCGTCTGTTTGGTGAAATTGATCGTTGGATTCCTCCGTATGTCACGACGCTGGTGGGAGCTCTTGTTGCGCTCGGCTTGTGCGGTACGCAGCTGCTCGATCTATTGAATGGCTCGCAGGAAGCTGGTGAGTTCTTTACCGGCCTGTTGGTGTTTGACCACTTCGGAGCCTTCGTTCGTGGTTTGCTGGCGCTGTTCCTGGTTCTGGTTGTTGCCCTGACGGTACTGACGGGCATCCCTGATCGGGAAGACGGTCCCGACTTTTACTCTCTGATGCTGGGTTCGACAATCGGCATGATGATCATGGCTTCAGCCAACCATATGCTGATGTTTTTTGTTGGCATTGAGATGGCGAGTGTCCCCGGCTACGTCATGGTTGGATTCCTGAAAGGGAATCGAAAGAGCAGCGAAGCGGCCTTTAAGTACGTCGTCTACGGTGCTGGTGCGGCTGGGGTAATGCTCTACGGAGTCAGTCTGCTGACGGGACTACTGGGGACGGCAAGTCTTCCAGAGTTGGCCGCTCGTTTGACGATCGTGCTTGGCCATTCAGGTGGCGTCGGAAGTGCCGAATCGCTCACGGCGTTGCTGGCAGTGCTAATGGTCATGGTCGGTCTGGCATTCAAACTGTCGCTGGTGCCGTTTCATTTCTGGTGCCCGGACGTCTTTGAAGGTGCTTCAGCGGAAGTAGCGGCATTCCTGTCCGTGGCGTCAAAGGGTGCCGCCTTTGCGCTGCTGGTTCGCTTCTGTATGTCATTGATCGGAACCGATCCCGGCGCTAATCCAGAGTTCCTCACCGGCATCGGCCTTGGTCTCGGCGTGATTGCAGCGGTTACCGTGACTTTCGGAAATCTCGCGGCTTATTCCCAGACCAACGTGAAGCGGCTGCTGGCTTATTCGACGATCGCACATGCCGGTTTCATGCTGATGGCAGTGTCTGCTCTCGTCGTCGTGCTGGCGAACGGCGCTGCGGTGCCAGGGTTTGACGTTCCCGAGGCCGCTCGAATGTGTGTCGAGGGCTTGCTCTTCTACCTGTTCGTGTATCTGTTCATGAATCTGGGAGCGTTCGCGGTTGTGGCGTTGCTTCGCAACCAGACCTTCAGTGAAGATATTGAATCCTTCAACGGTGTTGGCTGGCAGTCTCCGGCTTTGTGTATCTGCATGGCCGTCTGTGTTTTCAGCCTTGTTGGGTTGCCACCACTGGGCGGATTCTGGGGAAAGCTCGTTATTTTCATGTCGCTGTTCAATATCGGCGAGGTCCACTGGTTCATGTGGGTTCTGCTGGTGGTTGGCGGTCTGAACACTGTCTTCAGCCTGTTCTATTACATCCGCATTCTGAAGGCGATGTTTATGAGAGAACCTGCTGAGGGAGCGCGGCCTGTCGAGGTTCCTTCTGCTATCAGTAACTACGCATTGTTGATTGCTCTGCCAGTGCTGTTGCTGGGTTTGTTTCCGACATGGACGACCAGCCTGGCGCATGGCGTCGCGACCTGGTTGATTCCTTAGTGTCTTTTTTGCCCGCGGATTCATGCGTTGAGCCGCAAACAACCTGTCTGTTCGAAGTTGAGAATTGACTTGATTCGAGACAGCTGGAGAAGCCTGGAGTCTGGTACCAAGCGATGAGTGATCAAGCGAGTCTGCAGATACTGAGTGACCTGCTGAATCAAGTCCGGTACAGCCTGCTCCAGTACATTGGGGAATCGTGGCCCTGGACCGGGAACGATGATCAGTCGCGCCGAGATGCGTTTGTGGGGCTGGTCCGCCGCCAGCAGTTCAGTGCATCGCGGCTTGCGTCTTTTCTACTGGATCATCGAGCGGTCGTGCCGAGTTCCAACTATCCGCACGATTGTTCCGAGTTGCATTTTGTGACATTGGACTACGCAAAGAAGCGATTGATTAAGGATACCAGTTCGATCGTCTCGGCGATGAAGTCTGCGGCTGCAAGTCTGGCCGATGATTTCGAGGCGCTGCGGTTGGTGGAGCAGTTGGCAAGTGATGAAGAGCAGACTCTCGCCGCGTTGAAGTCTATCTAATGAACCTGGCCCATGGTGTTTTCAGATGCACCAGTGGATCTGCCGGTGCTTCCTGACTCGGTGTCGGCAGCGGATACATTGCACAACCAGTGACCGCAATCGATTAATCCCTCGCTGACAGAGCACTGGCTGCGATCGACACCGATGCCACAGTAAGTTTCGGCAAGGGCTGGTCTTCATGAACCTGATCGATACGCACTGCCACCTTGATGAGGATGCGTTTTCCGACGATCTTGAAGACGTCGTCTGCGCTGCTCTGAAGAACGGCGTTTCAGCTATCGTGACGATCGGGACTGACGCACGCAGCAGCCGTCGTTCTGTAGAGATGGCAGAACGGTTTCCCAGTGTCTACGCGGCTGTCGGGATTCATCCGAACTACACGTCCGAGGCGGGCGTGGGAGATTGGGATGTGATCAAAGAGCTGGCCCGGTCTCCCACGGTTGTTGCCATCGGAGAGACGGGCCTGGATCGCTACTGGGACTACGCTCCTCCGGAAATGCAGCGAGACTACTTTGTTCGACATCTTGAACTGTCTCGCAGTTGTGGCAAGCCGTTTATCGTGCACTGCCGCGATGCTGATGCTGAGGTGCGAGAGGTTCTTCGACGCGATGCGGAACACGGAACACTCAATGGTGTCATGCACTCGTTTTGTCAGACGCTCGAGTCGGCGGAAGAATGTCTGCGGATGGGTATGCATCTGTCGTTTACCGGGATGTTGACATTCAAACGCAACGACGAGTTGCGAGCGATTGCAGGTAGCATTCCGAAGGAACGTCTATTCGTCGAAACCGATGCGCCCTACCTGGCTCCTGTGCCTTATCGAGGAAAGAGAAACGAGCCCGCTTATGTGGAGCATACGTTGAAGAGCCTGGCAGAATCGCAAGGGCTGTCGCCGGAAGAGATGGCCGAGATCACGACGGCAAATGCCCGTCGGTTTTTTGGGATTCAGCAGGGACTATAGATAGCGAAGCGGTGGGGCTCATTCAAATGAACGGCTCGGTCGCGGCTGTTACGGTCGAGAGCGGCAAGGCTTTGTCGATTGTTGTTCACGATAGCGGCCATGCAAGTTCACTCTGAAGTGTTCGACAGTCGACTCCGAGTGGTTTGATCGAGGAATTGACAATGGCCAGTCGACGCTTGACGACATGGGACCGGCTTAATCAAGAGATAGTCGCCTGTCAGCAGTGTCCTCGGTTGATCGAACATTGTCAGGAAATCGCCAGCACCAGACGCAAGGCCTACATTGACGAGGAATACTGGGGCGGGCCGGTGCCGAATTTCGGGGATCGAAACGCTCGATTGCTGATCGTCGGGCTGGCCCCCGGTGCTCACGGGGCGAATCGGACTGGCAGGATGTTTACCGGAGATCGAAGCGGAGACTGGCTCTTTCGGGCTCTGTTTCGGGCAGGATTCGCGAGCCAGGCGGAATCATTTGGTCGACACGACGGCCTGACGCTGTCTGACTGCGCAATAACTGGTGCCTGCCATTGTGCTCCGCCAGACAATAAACCGACTCGGGCGGAATTGGAGACCTGCCATCACTGGTTTGAACAGACCGTGGAGCTTGTTCCATTTCGAGTGTATCTCGCGTTGGGTCAGATTGCCTGGCGATTAGTGGTTGATCATTGCCGGGCGCAAGGCGAACTGGAAGGACGACTGCCAAAATTCGGACACGGCGCTGAGGCCGAACTTGCGAGCGGTCGATGGCTGGTTGGGAGTTTTCATCCCAGTCAGCAAAACACATTTACCGGACGCTTGACCGAGTCAATGCTTGATCAGGTTTTCGGCAGAATTCGGGAGCTGATTGACATCTGACTGCGAGTCGAGTCGGCTACCACACTTGATGGTCGCTGCTATAGTATCTGCCTGTTTTGCGTATTACAGAGAGTGCTAAGGAACTAAGGAACGTGTCCGAAATAACTTCCCGATTTCAACGACGGCTTGAGTCGTGTTCGTCATTCCCGCGCAGG
>JAQBWV010000176.1 GCA_027624335.1 Planctomycetota bacterium | reverse complement strand
TGCGGCTGTGAGGCCGTTGACGAATGCTGCACCCATATGACAAACGAGTCATCGAAAACTGAATCGCTCAACGATGGAGAAGAAGATGATCACATTGCCGAGAGTGTTAATCGTACTCGCCCTTCTGGTCATGCCCTCCAGCTTCTTACAGGCTGAGAAGGAACGCGATCGTCCCAACATCGTCTACATCATGGCTGACGAACTGGGATACTTCGAACTGTCCTGTATGGGCAATCCGAATATCCAGACGCCACGCATTGATGAGATGGCTCGCGAAGGTATTCGGTTTACACAGGCACTGGCTGGTTCGTCAGTGTGTGCACCGACCCGCTGTTGCCTGATGACCGGGAAACACAGCGGGCACACGTCGGTACGATCCAACGGTGGCGGGACTCCCATGCGAGCGGGCGAGGAAACGGTTGCTTCGATGTTGAAGCAAGCGGGATATGCCACTGGCGGTTTCGGGAAGTGGGGCTGCGGCGGTCGTGGCTCGACGGGGGTTCCGGAGAAGCATGGGTTCGATGTGTTCCTCGGGTATTACGACCAGGTCCACGCTCACAGTTATTACCCTCCGTACATCGTTCGGAACAGTGAGGAAGTACCTCTTAAGAACAATCGTGGGGGTAGCGACGGAGAGACCTATTCACACTACGTGATCGTTAACGAGGCGATGTCATTCATTCGTGAGAACCAGGACCAGCCGTTCCTTTGCTACATGCCGATTACGCCGCCACACGGCATTTTTGATATTCCTGACTCCGATCCTGCCTGGCAGCTTTATAAAGACAAAGACTGGCCAGAACAGGCGAAGCGGTACGCTGCGATGGTGACAATGGTCGATCGACAAGTCGGTGATGTCCTGGACCTGTTGCAGGAACTGGCACTCGATAAGAACACCATCCTCTTCTTCTGCGGCGACAATGGCGGAAACGATTACTTCCGGGACGCCCAACACCCTCGCGGGTTTCACGGAGCGAATGTCAACCCCTCAAACGGAGTTGAGTTTCGCGGCACGAAGGGAACCCTGTACGAAGGCGGATTGAGAATTCCGATGACGGTTCGGTGGCCGGGAAAGATCCAGCCGGGGCGAGTCAGCGACCTGCTGTGGTACTTCCCGGATGTGCTGTCGACGGTTGCCGAACTGGCTGGGGTCGATGCTCCAGAAGATGTCGACGGAATTTCGATCGTGCCGGAACTGATTGGCGAGAAGGCTGCAGGGCGTCAGCAGGTTCCGCATGAATATCTCTATTGGGAAATCGGTGGGCAAACGGCGATTCGAAAAGGGAACTGGAAGGCGATTCAGCCCGGAGCAAAATCCGAATGGGAACTGTACGACCTTAATCGTGATCTCAGTGAGCAGAACAGTCTCGCCAGCGAGCAGCCCGAGAGGCTTGCGGAACTGAAGGCTCTGGCCGCGGCGGCACATGCACCCGTCGAGGAAGGTGTCTTCTTTGACAGGGACATTCATGAACGAGACCGACAGGCGAAGTTCGGTAACAAAGCTGTACCGAAGGAGGGCAAAGTGAACTCGCTTCCACAGCAGGATCTGCTGCCGGGCCGGGACTTGAGAATCGCTCATGTTAGCAGCGAATCCCGCAGCAACCGAAAACTCGCGACAAATGCGATCGACGGTGACCCGCGCACGCTCTGGCACACTCAGTTCCTGCCGGAAGTCGCCCGGCATCCGCATGAGCTGGTGATCGACCTCGGAAACGAACGGACCGTCCGCGGCTTTCGCTGTCTCGCCCGGCAGGATGGTGGCTGGAACGGCGCGATTGCTGAATGTGAATTCGCTATCGGCAACTCAGCCACAGAGTTCGGCAAGCCGAATGCGACTGCAAGGTTGCGAAAAGTTCGGTCGTCGCAGGAAGTGACGTGCGAGCCTGCAACCGGTCGCTATGTTCGCCTGCGAATCCTGTCCGAAGTGAATGGCGGACCTTGGGCATCAATTGCCGAACTGGGCATCATTGGAAAATGACGTTCGACACACGTCGGCTCCGTTGAGGATCGTCCTGGACGCTTCCTAACTGAATCCTCGACGGATTGGCTTGGCGCAAGAAAGCGTCCGCGAAAGATGTACTTTCGCGGACGCCTGACTGAACCGTCGCAAGCGAGTTATTGAAGTTTGGTCTCAGCGACATCGGCGATCATCATTCCGACGAACCGCAGTATTCCTTCGGAGATCGTCGTCAACCCCGTCACCTTCTTCTGATCACTCATCATCTGCATATGGATCGTATCCTTGCCCTTCGAAAAGGCACCGATCGCCATGTCGCGAATTTTTGCACGCTCTTCACGGGCGATCTTTTCTTCTTTGCTCAGAGCACTTAAGTCTTTACCGGCCTCACGACGAGCGCGACGATCTTTAAGGTACTCAAGCCATGACCCCAGTCTGGTAAATGTTTCCACAATAGTGCCATCATTCTTAGCGGGATCCTCGCCCGATTCAGCAACAGCCTTGCGAAGGTGTTCTTCCGCAGCCGGTCCCGCTGAGTAGTAAACGGCGTTCGCTGTTCCTGTGACCAGAAGCGTCACGTCCTTACCGAAAAGATTCTGAAAGTCAGCCTGATCAAGTTGCGGAACCTTGACCTTGTGGACAGCAAGCTTCGCCGTCTCGGGTGAGACTTGCTCGCCCGTTTTGGCTGGAGCGTCTGCAGCCACTTTTTCGTCAGCAGGCTTCTTTGCTTCTTCATCTTCAGCCGCCGCAGCTGGTTTTGGCTCGGTCACGGCTGATTCGGCTTTACTGGCTTCAGCCGGATCAGCAGTGCTGCTCTCACCAGGCTTTGCGGCTGGTTTTTCAGCAGCACCGCCATCGGCCTTATCTGCGGCTGCATCCGAGAGTTCGATGTCCCAGCCGGCGGCTTTCAGAGATGCCAGAACAGCGTCAATCTTTTTGCCGTCTGCCGCTCGGATCGCTCCCGTAATCGTGCGGCCTTCTTTACCTTGCTCGACGTTCACAAATCCGTCAAAGACGCCCATCTTCGTACCAGTCTGCAGCATTTCGAAGAACGCAGTGGCGGCATCATTCGCCGCTGACTTGTGTTCTGCAGCCACGCTCTCCGACGCACCGATTGATGATGCCGCCTTAGCAGCGAGCAATTCAAGCATCTCTTTGAGATGCGTCTGCCGCATTTCGTCCAGAGCGTGGTTCACTCGCCCAAAGAAGATCGACTCTTCCGACTTTGACGAGGCTGAGAACAGGCTTGGTTCAGCACCCAGTTCGTTGATACTTTTCTGAAGATCCGAATCCGGCAGTGCCGTCAATTCGAGGTTCAGACGGCCTTCTTTCTTAGAGGCATCAGTTGTCCAGCCAAGTACCAGGCTCTCGCTGTCCGTAAACAGCCGCTCAAGTTCTACCAATTGATGAACCAGACCGACTCGACGGATTTCGAATTCCTGATCGGACTCATCAGTCGCTTTCTTCAGGCCAGCCAGTAGTTCTTTACGCAGGTCATCGATCGCCGCCCGTCGGTCGGCGACTCCACCGGCTGTGTTTTTGACCGATGCCGCAAGGTCATAGCCGGCAGCCAGCAGAGGTTGAAGATCAGGAAGTGGATTGAAGTTTGCTGGAATGTTATTTCTGTCAGCCGCGATGATGACATATTTGAGTTTCGCCAGATCGCGAAGGAACCCATTGAAAGCAGGCGAAGTAAGCGAGTACAGACCTGACCCGATCCTCCGCGGTTTTGCCCCCACGAACCCCGCAATGTTGTCGAGGATGTCTTTTTGCTGGTCATACGGGATGCTGATCCGGTAATCGCGAACCTTGCCGAAGATGATGTCTACCCGGATCGGTCGTGTGGGATCAATTCCCGCGTTAAACGCAGGAAGAATAGCCTGAATGACCGGCCATTGAGCCTCAGCGTCCTCGCCGCCCATCTTCATGATGGCTTCAAGATCGGCTTCCAGTTCCCCGGTCCCGGACAGCATGACAGTCACTGTCGGAAGTGCGTCCTGAGCGGAAGCCGGGCGAAACATTCCAAACGCACAAGCACATGCAACGAAAGCGACGATCGTTCGACGCACAGTTATCTCCTTACCGTTCATAAGCTCCTCGTCGGATCGGTGTGCGATCCATTTGTCAGAGTGACACCGGCCACTCATCCGGAATCGACTGCCACGAAAGACAGGAAAGACAGGCAGAGTCGGCGGATTGTAGTAGCGAGTGGGAAGTGTTGAAAGCTCTGCTGTGCGGTCGCTTTCCAGGGACCGTTACGGACGGAAATGGTCCGTTGATGGAGACTACCGAGTGTGCTGACAGCCTTCCCGGAATCGCGGCAGACTATCAGTCGTGGCGGAATCCGGAGAGAAGATCACCACATCATCGCGAAACTGACTGCCAGTCGAGGTTTGGGACAGGCTCCAGAACGGGCCTTGAGAAATGTGCGATGACTCACTTTTCGACTTGTCACGGCGGTGTCTTGATAAACTCACCGCGAAACGCCATCCCGCGTTTAACTCTCAGGTGCGTTAGCGCTGGTAGAGTTTCCGCAGTCGTCATATGCCGGCTCGGTTCGAAACAATCTGAATCCGTGGCAGCACCGCTCGTCATCTGGACGTGCAGAGCGACATGCGGTTTCGAAGCCATAATTTCGTGTGAAAAACGCCGTCCCGTTTCGAAGCTGGCGGAACCATCCGGCGGCCAACTCCTTAGCGGATTGGGCTTTCGGGAGCAGGCGATACGTTGTACAAAACTGTCAGGAGACTCGGAATTGACAGGAAATTCCGGTCGCTGCGGCAGCCCTGCATTTAATTGTCCTTCGGGAAAACGGTGTTGACGCCCCAATAACTGCATCCCTGAGCAACATAAACGATGGCCACTCGGCCGCCCAGAATTTGTTGAGCCAGCTATGTCCAATTCAAGTGTGCAGGAAGTCCGCGACAAGATCATCCAGCTTGCCCGGGAGATCGAAGAGCACTCGCGTTCACGGATGCCCCCCAAGGAGTTTTTCAACGAATTCCTGCGGCGAGTTGTTGGTGCCGTGGGGGCTCGCGCCGGAGTCGTCTGGCTGAAAAACGACGCGAACCGCCTGGAGCTGCTGCATGAAATCGGGCTGAGTAATACGGGATTTCACGACAACCCCAACGCTATGGCCGCGAATCAGAAGTTCCTGACTGAGGTGATCTCAAACGGTCAGGCATGCACTTATCACCCGGCAGAGACCAGCGAGCAACTTCCGACTGAGGACATGCTGGTCTTCGCCGCGTTGCAGAAGAACAAAGAAGTTGTCGGCGTCGTGGAAATCTTCCAGCGACACGACACACCCGCACAGGCGCGACCCGGGTTTCTGCAGTTCGTCGAACAAATGACCGGCTATGCATGCCGGTATCTCGACAATCAGGGCAAAGAAGATTCCACGTCTTCCGGTGCCGTTTCAAAAATTGCTGAGGATTTTGAGCAGTTCGTCCTGCAACTCCACAAGTCGCTCGACGTCAAGGAAGTCGCGTTTACGACTGCCAATGATGGTCGCCTGTTGATTGGCTGCGACCGCTTGAGTCTCGCCATCATGGATGGTCGTAAGACAGTGATCCGCTCGATCAGCGGACAGGACAACGTCAACCAGCGAGCCAACCTCGTTCGGAAGATGACAAAGCTGGCGTCGCACGTCATCAAGACAAACGAAAAGATGGAGTACACGGGGAAAGTCGACCACCTGGCTCCGAAAGTGGAGCGGGCATTAGCCGACTTCATTCAGGAAAGTGGCTCACGAATGGTGACCGTGATTCCGATTTTCCAGCCGGACCCGGTCGTGCAGAAAGACGACGATCATGGCCGTCCGAAGGAGAAAGTTCGTAAAGCGGTTGGTGGCTTGATCGTCGAACAGGTCGCCGAGAGCCAACCGAAGGCCGGCGTCCTCGAAAAGAGCGACCTGATTTCGGATCACGTTGGTGCTGCTGTCTACAACGCTAAGCAGTACAACCGTCTGTTCCTGATGCCGCTGTGGCGAGGACTCGGCAAGGTGTTCGGTTTTCTGGAAGGCCGCAACGGCGTGAAGGCGGCGCTGGTGGTTTTGCTCGTCGCGGCAGCGATTGCCTCGCTGATCGTCGTCCCATGGGAATACCGTATCGAAGGCGAAGGCCGGATGATGCCGGTGATTCAGAAAGACGTATTCGTCCCGTGGGATGGTGAGGTCATCGAAATCCTGGTCGACAGTGGGCAACACGTTGCAGAGGGCGACCCACTCTTACGGATTAAGAATCCCGATCTAAAGTCACAGTTGACCGCTGCAGTCGGAGAGGTCAGTTCCAAAGAAGCTCTGGAACGGACCGTCCTGACGGAGCTGAATCGGACATTGAGACCGACTGAACAGAGTCGAAAGAACGAATTACTCGGCCAGCTCAGTCAGACTCGCGAGGAGATTAAATCGCTTCGAGAGCAAATCAACATTCTTGCTGGACGGTTGGCGTCGCTCGACGTTAAGGCTCCTGTTTCGGGCGTGATCGCTACGTTTCAGCTGGAGCAGCTTCTGTTGAACCGTCCTGTACGACGTGGCGAAGTGCTGCTGGAAATTAAACACGACGATGGCGACTGGCACCTGGAACTCGACGTCGAAGAAAAGCGGATGGGACATTTTCTCGACGCGGTTAAGGCCCACAACAACGACTTCGCTCGCCCGGTCGAGTTCGTTCTGGCAACAGATTCCGAATCGTCATTCAAAGGCAAGGTTTACAAAGTCTCGACAAGAGCGAATTCTTCACAGGAATCCGGCAGCGTGGTGACCGTGTTCTGCGAGTTTGACAAGGCACAGCTCAAACGTCCGCCACGCATCGGTGCGGAAGTCAGAGCAAAAATTAACTGCGGCCAAAAGTCGCTCGGCTATGTCCTGTTCGGGGACGTGGTTGAGTTCATCCAGAAATACTTCTGGTTGTAGTGGCGACGATGCCAGGTATCTGATGACAGCCGGTGTTCTGGCGATTTTCGGATCGACGTCTTATGCTTGAAAACAGGTGCTTCCCTTGGGGACGGCACCTGTTTCTTTTTGCAGCAGGAACGCCGACACAATGTATCCATCGGACTTTGAAGATGAACTTCGCTTCCGTCGCATCTGGAATGCAGTCGAGATCGTACGACCGGTCAGTTACTCGCTGTTCACGTTTGGAAGCTCCGACCTCGCGTACTACCTGGTTTGCGAGGGAGAAAACGCTGGCGATCTGGTCTCAGTCCGCAAGGGCAGCGTGAAGATCGATCGACCTGTCATTCTCACGCCAGATAACGTCAACCCTGAGTTTCACAACTTCTTCGACGAGTCTGAATACGGCAGCGTCGTCAACTTTATCCTGGCTCGCACGATGGCCTTCGGGAATCTTCGGCTGACCAACACGACGCAGCAGTCGAAACTGGTCAGCGACAGTGTCGAAGAAATTGTCGCGAAACTAAATCGTCAGCTCGACGACGAAGAGGAAGAACACGTTGCTGTTGTGACCGCTCCCGCCGAGCTGGCCGGAGTGGCGATTCTCAAGTATGCCACCGAGCGAGTTGTCTCCAGTGCCCCCGACAATGTCCAGGAACTTCGGGAGCGGGGGTTTCTGGGTTAGCAGCTCAACGACGAAGTGTGCCGCTGAGTTCTACAGGTACATTCTTACCGAACACCTGAATTGGACACGTTCCATGTCGCATCGCGTTCTTCTCGCAGCGTTGTTTCACGAGACTCATACGTTTCTCACATCATCAACGCCGCTGTCTGCTTTCCAGCAGCGATCCGGCGAGCAGCTGTTTGAAACTCGCGGCGATGGATCACCGCTGGCAGGGGTGCTTAAGGTTGCTGACGAGGCCGACTGGTCGGTAATTCCGATTATCGATCTGCGAGCGACACCAGGCGGCATTGTGGAAGATTCCGTTTTCGACCATTTCTGGTCAACTTTCGAAATGGTTGGAGGCCCATTGCTGTCTCGTGGCGAAATCGACGGCATTTATCTCGTACTGCACGGAGCCATGGTGACGCAGTCTCTTCCTGACGTCGAAGGAGAATTGATCTCCCGCATTCGTCAGCTTTCCGGTGCCGAGTCGATTCCGATCTGCGGCATCCTCGACCTGCATGGCAACATCTCACAGCAAACGATCGAGCAGACGCAGGGGCTGATCGCTTACCGGAACAATCCGCACACTGACGCATGCGAAACTGCCGAACGAGCAGCTCGACTGCTTGATCGTATTCTGACGACCGGAAAGCAGCCGGTTTCCGTCTGGGGGCAGCCGCCAGTGATGTGGCCGCCAACCGGAACTGGAACGGCGGATGATCCCATGCGAACGCTCGAATTAATGTCGCGTGAGATTGAGAACGCGCATGCAGACATCGCGGCTGTCAACGTCATGGGAGGTTTTGCGTTTGCTGATACACCTGACACCGGAGTGAGTTTTGCAGCAGTCACATTCGGCGACGCTGAATTCGCGAGAGCCGAGGTACAACGGCTCGTTGAGTGGTCGATCGAGCATCAGGCAGACGGGAATAAAATTGACCGTCCGCTGACCGAGTGTCTCAGCGAGATCCGCGATGACGTTGAAGCAGGACGAACGCCTGTCATCGTCGTCGAGCCTGCTGACAATATCGGCGGCGGAGCGCCCGGCGACACGACCGAATTGCTTCGGTATCTGCTTGCCGAGCAGTTCACCAATTCGGTGTGCGTCATCAACGATCCCGAATCCGTCTCGCAGCTTTCTGATCGCGCGATCGGAGACCGAGTCGGCTTGTCGATCGGTGCTCGCAACAGCTCAGCATTCTGTCAGCCCGTCGCTGCGGAGTGTGAACTCGTGTCGCGCAGCGATGGTCGGTTCGATCTGGAAGATATCAACAGTCACCTGGCATCGATGTGCGGAGTGCATATCAACATGGGACCATGTGCCGTCGTGAAGAGCGGTCACGTTTCAATCCTGCTGACTTCGAAGAAGACGCCGCCGTTTGATCTTGGTCAACTCCGCAGTCAGGGAATCATCCCGGAACATTGCAGCGTGATCGGCGTCAAAGCGGCGGTCGCGCATCGCCGGGCGTACGATCCCATTACGGGAACAACTTATACGGTTGGAACGGCGGGCCCGTGCTCCAGTGACGTGACCACGTTTCCGTGGATGAAAATTCGAAAACCAATTTATCCGTTGTCCTGATCGACGTCATCGCACTGTCAGCCACCATGCTGATTCACTGAATTCAATCAGGAACACTCCAGATCAGAAGGCTGAGATACTCAGATGATTCGTATTGGCATCATCGGTTGCGGGCGGATTCTGGCGGCTCACTTACAAGGATTTCGATTGCTGCGTGAAGCGGGCGTCGATGACTTTCGGATTACGGCACTGTGTGCTCGACAGCTTGACGATGCGAGAAGCTACGTGCAGCGAGGCCACGGCCCTCCGCAGCGTGCGGCCGTCAGTTCGATTCCCGGTGATGCGCTGGCCGTGGCCGATGAATTCCTGTCCGACTTTCAGAACGACGTTGATGTCGAGGTTTACGATGATTTTCGAGAGATGATCTCGACGGGACCGATCGACGCCGTCAACGATTACACGCTGCACGGACTGCATCACGTGATCGCTCAGCTGGCGGCTGAGAACGGGAAACATCTGCTGACTCAGAAGCCGATCTCGGTAACTGTCGGCGGAGCCCGGATGATGTGCGAGACGTTCGAGACATGTGGCCTGACACTCGGCGTGTTCGAAAACTGGAGATATCAACCGGACTCCCTCAGGCTGGTGGCGCTGCTCAAAGCCGGCGTGCTCGGGCAAACTCAGATGATCCACACAGGAGCGATCGGTGCGTGGTGGGCTCCCAACCAGATCGTGGCGGAGACTCCCTGGCGGCATCGTATGGAACAGGCTGGCGGTATCACGCTTGACATGGGAGTGCATCAGTTCGATCTGGTTCGCGCAGCTGGAGGCGAGATTGTTTCAATCGATGGGCGTGCTCATACGATCGAACCGGTGCGGTACACATTCGATGTGGCAGGCAAGATCACCAACGAAGTCGAGTGCGACGCCGACGACACATACTTCGCAACGTTTGAAACCGAAAATGGCACAGTTGGCAGCGTTCATGCAAGCTGGGCCGGGCACGCTTCGCCCACGATCTGCGGTCCAGGGCCGGTCGTTTACACTTCAAAAGGTCAACTTCACGGAAGTTCGTTCACCGACGATTCTGGAGTCAGATCAACACTGGCAGAACTCTACGAGAAACATATCTCACCTGAGCAACGTGAACGGGAAATTCCATTTGGTCTCGACGACAGTTTTGCGCTCACGCAACTCGACTGGCTGAACGCCATTCGCGAGAGGCGCGCTTCGATCGTCGACGGACAGGAGGGCATGCGCGATCTGGCATGTGCCTGGGCTGTGCTGGAGTCTTCACGAGCTGGACGCCGAGTCACTCTGGACGAAGTTCTTTCCGGAAAAGTCGCTACCGTGCAGCGTGAGATTGCTCCACACTTCGGCCTCGAATCGTAGTGTTGTGTAGAAAGCCGCTCGGTGAAGGACATCGCGAAACATGAGTGACGCCGCGCACGCTCCGCTTCCATTCAAGATGGCCAGGCTCCGGATCATGATGTTCATGGAGTACGCCGTTCGCGGCGTCTGGCTGCCTCTGGCTGCCCGGTTCCTGTCCGCGTCTCCCGAAGAGGGCGGACTCGGTTTCACGGATCAGCAGATTGGATACACCGTCGGTGTTGCTTTGGCACTGGGAGCGATCTTCAGCCCGTTCATTGCCGGGCCACTGGCCGATCGACGCTTTGCCACACAGAAGTTCATGGCGGTACTTCTGCTGTGCGGAGGCGTGATCAAAATATTCACCGCCTACCAGACATCGTTTTCCGCGTGGATGGGACTTTCGATTGTCTACGCGATTCTCTTTGTTCCGACGATGTCGCTGAGCAATTCTCTGGCGATGTCGCACATGGATGATCCCAGGCGTCAGTTTCCCGGAGTCCGCGTATGGGGCACGATTGCCTGGATCGTTGTGTCGTGGGTTTTTCCCATGCTGTGGCTGCAGAACAATCTTACGTTTCAGTCACTGCCTCCGTTCTTTGCAGGTGACGACGTGCCGATGAAGGCCGCTCGCATGCTCGACTCGGTCAAGGTCGCTGGAGTTCTTGCCATCATCTACGGAGTCTTCTGCTGGTTCTGCCTGCCGGATACACCGCCGAAGAGGGAAGTCAAGTCGCTCGCTTTGTCATCAGCATTTCGCATTTACACAAATCGATCGATGGCGATTCTGCTCGTCTCGACGCTGCTCGTCGGGACGGTTCACTTTCTCTACTTCTATCAGACCAGCAAGTTTCTGAAGGTGATCGGCCTCAACGACGCCTACATCATGCCGGCCATGTCAATCGGTCAATTTGCCGAAATCGGAGCGATGGCGGCGCTAGGCCTGCTGCTTCGCCGAATTGGATTTCGAAACGTCATTCTCATCGGAGCGGGTTGCTACGTCCTGCGGTATCTCGTATTCGCGGGTCATGAATTGTTACCTCTATCTGTCATCGTCGCCTCGCAGGCCCTGCACGGCCCCTGCTTCGCGTGCTTCTACGCGGCCGGGTTCATCTATGTCGACAGGATGGCTCCCGCTGACGCGAAACATTCGGCTCAGACGATCTTCGGCCTGATGTGCTTCGGAATCGGCCCGTTGACGGCTGGGCAGTTGAACGGCTCGCTGGCGGCGTGGTGTACTCCAAATGGCGGCGTACTGAACTACAGCCAGTTCTGGTTGGTGGCAGCGGGAATTGGACTGATCGGACTGGCAGTTCTGGCATTGCTGTTTACCGATGAGTCTCCTGCTGATCCAGCAGCGGACCATCAGGTTTCGGATGCGTGATCTGGATACTGCTTTGCTGGCGGCGTTGTCGCGTCACTGTGCATGTCTGACTGCATCGCTTTCGCCTGGAGAGAATCGCCATGTACAACCTCTACTGGGGAGATCTGCATAACCACTGTTCGATCAGTTACGGGCACGGGACGGTCGAGCAGGCGTTGCTGCGAGCTCGGCAACAACTAGATTTCTGCTCGGTCACCGGTCATGCCTTCTGGCCCGACATGCCAACTGATCGCGACGTCTACGCGGACATTATTGACTACCACAACGAAGGCTTCGCAACGCTCGCCCGCAACTGGAACCGACTGCTTGAACTGCAGCGTTCCGGCTCAGACGAGGGACGCTTCATTGCGTTTCCCAGCTACGAATGGCACTCACTCAAATACGGCGACCACAACGTTTACACCAGGGCGCCCGACCTGCCGTTGCGTGATGCTCCTGATCTGCCTGCACTGCGCCACGTTGTCAGCGATGTCAACGGTATCGCAATTCCACACCACATTGGCTATCGCGCCGGCTATCGCGGGATCAACTGGGACGAGTATCGCGAGGATGTCTCGCCCTTCGTCGAGATCTTTTCGTTGCACGGTTGCTCGCTGTCTGAAGAAGCTCCCTATCGCATGTTGCACGACATGGGACCGCGCGACTGGAACAGCACCGCCGAAGCCGGTTGGGCGCGAGGCTTTCGTTTCGGAATTGCCGGAGGCACCGATCATCACGCGGCATACCCCGGTAGTCACGGTGACGGACGCATGGGAGTATTCGCCAAAGAGCTGACACGCGAATCAATCTGGGAAGCCTTCCTGGCAAAGCGAGTCTTCGCGGCAACGGGAGACTGCATCGATGCTCGACTGTTCCTGAACGATGCGTGGATCGGCGAGTCCGTTTCTGCCTCAGGCGAACGGCGTTTGCGAGCTTCCGTGCAGGGTTCCAGTTCGCTCGACCGAGTCGAACTGCTGCGTAACGGTCGTGTCGTACAACGATTCTTTCCGCCTCAGGTGGAACCAAATCCCGATTCGCATCGCTACCGACTCAGACTCACCTGGGGCTGGGGACGGAGCACGGTACCCGTTGAATGGTCCGGCAGATTCACCATCAGCGAGGGCTGCATCGTCTCAACAGAATCCTGCTTTTCCGGCCAGGCGGTCGTCGCTCCCAAAGGCAGTAGCGTGACTGAGGTACTGGATGAGGTTGACCTGCCACACGAACTGCAGAATCCGTCAGAACAATCTTTCGAGTGGCGAAGTATCACTCAGGGAAACCGAACGATGCGCCACGAAACGACGCAGTCAATCTCGCTGGAAGTCGACGCGCCGCTGTCGGCGAAGGTCTCAGTCGAAGTCAACGGCCATTGTTACCGTCATTCGCTCGAGGAACTTCTACGTCGAGGGAACTCACACTTCCTGCGTGGGTGGCTGAGCGAAGCCATCTGTATTGGTCCGCTGGTGCCAATCGAAGAGTGCTCGGTCGACGCCAAATGGACGGACACTCCGCACTCGGATGTCGACGTCTGCCGTTTGCAGGCCGCTCAGCACAACGGCCAGTGGGCCTGGCTGAGCCCCATCTGGGCCGAACGGTAGATACGATCGATCCTTCTTTTCTGGTCGCAGGGAAACAACGTGACTTTCGATTACTTAAACATCAGTCGCGAAATAGCGTTCCCCAACGCAGTGAGAGCGACCATATCCGTCATTCCCGCGCAGGCAGGAATCCAGTCGTCCCTGGTACTCTGGTTTCCCGCCTGCGCGGGAATGACGTGATTGGAAATCGGGGGG
>JAQBWV010000175.1 GCA_027624335.1 Planctomycetota bacterium | reverse complement strand
AAGGATTCGAGTTCGCACGGACTCAGCCGCATCATCGGTAGTGGCGTGATGTACAGTATTTGTAAGCAAAGAGTCAGGCACTACTTCTGCCGCAGTGGTCTCTGCTGCAAAAATCGCAGAGATTCCCAGGACAACCAGACAGCGCAGCGGGCTCCGTACCACTGCCAGGACCTTGCGATCCACGCAGTTCGTTTCTATGCATCTGCAGCGAGTAAGAAATTCCACAGCACAGCCTGGACGTTGGGGGTGTCAAAGCGGATCCCAATGCGCACCCATCGAATCGGGAGACTCGTTGTCGTGCTATCGGCCAGGCTGCAATGTGAACTTGTAACGATTATGCCGATTGTGCCGAAAATTCCGATTGCGCTGAAAAACAAGGAGGCTCAGGTCGCCACCGGAGAGTCAGGGAATTGGCCATTTCACACAGGAAACAACACAGAGAGTCCAAGTGTGTTCATAAGTATCCGAATTGAACCTGGAACTTTTTCTGGCCAGCGTCGGGCGTAATTCAGTAGCGGGCAGTTCGTTCGGCAATAACCAGGCAGTTTTACTGCACGCAAATACACACTCGATCCGGACGTCTACAGACTGTTATGTGAATATGTTCAAATATGTATCATGGAGTGGCTATTGGTCTGTTTACTCGATGTGCGACTGTGACGGATGTCAGCGTTTCCAGATGACAGGTATTGCGGCGACTCTTGTTTGTCATGTTTCGACAGTCGTAAGGAATCCGCAGCAGGCACCGGGCGTCATTCGTTGCGGCTGGCACATTGTTCCACACGAGCGTTGTCGTTTGCCGGGTGAATTCGATACGGTGGAAAGCCTGATGGCTGCACCGGTTTCGGATCATCGAGGATTTTTCCCGATGAGTAGCCGCCAGACTCCCACCCCGATTCATCCCTCGCGTCCAGCGATCACGTTTAAGCCCACAGCCGGACTTGCATCCGGCATGGGCGTTCCCGGATCTCTTCACGCTCTTGCAGTGGCAACCACATGCCCAGACAGTTGCTCAATCGCCTCGGCCAGATCGGAATTGCAACAGGACTTGCCTGTGCCTTCCCCTGCCTGTTGCCAGCGAATGCTCAAGAGATTCCGATGGCAGACCCGTCGCCTGCGGTGAGTAGTGGCAAGGATGGACTGTTGCGATTCTCGTTCGACCGTACGCCGTGGAAGGACGTTATCGAATGGCTGGCGAGCTCGTCTGGTCTGGCGTTGCACGTCAGTGAAGTTCCGACGGGGAGTTTTACGTATTCCGATTCCGACTCATTCACACCTCAGGCAGCACTTGATCGAGTCAATCTGTTTCTACTGCCTGAGGGATTCACGCTGGTTCGCAGTGGGAAGTTGCTGTCTGTCATCGATCTCAGCGACGCACGAAGCACACGACAACTGGATGCGCTCGCCAGGCTGATCACGATCGAGCAGCTTGACCAGTCAAATGACCACGACGTTGTGAAATGTATTTTTTCGCTGGGCAAGCTCGATGCGGAAGCTGTGATCGAGGAATTATCGGCTCTCAAACTGATGATGCCGCCAGCGGTGTTTTCAAAGACAAACCAGTTGATGGTCACCGACACTGCCGTAAAGCTGAAGAGCGTTAAGGCTATTTTGAGGGCTTTTCAGCCTGAGACACTCGGTAACGGGACCGTCGTGAAGAACTTCGCGCTGCAGCACGTGAATGCCGAAGACATCCTGGTCGTCGCGCGTCCGCATCTGGGGCTGGCCACGGGCGAGATGATTGGAATCGATGTCAGCCTGTCGGCCGATCTGCAGGGCGAGAAAATTTTTGTCACCGGCATCGAAGACAAAGTCAAGCTGATTGAAGGGCTGATCACGGCAATCGACCAGCCACGCAATGGATCGTCAACAACCGGTGGAGATGTAGAACTTCGTTCTCATACCGTCGCCGGTGGTAATGTCGAAATCGTCTACAACGTGTTGCAGACATTGCTGGCGGACAAGTCGATCCGCTTATCAATGGACAGGACGGCCGGCAGCATTGTCGCTCTCGCAAACCGAGAAACGCAGTCGGAAATTGCTCAAACGGTGTCGCAGTTACAGGCGGCGGAAGCAGACTTTGAAGTCATTCCACTCAAAACGGTCGATCCCTGGTTCGCTATCACGTTGCTGGAAGAGATGCTCGATCTTCCCGATGCGTTTGACGACCCGAAAGACATCGATCCAGATGCTCCCAGAATCGACGCGGATCCTGCCAACATGCGATTGTTCGTCCGCGGTCGCAAGCACCAGATCGAGCAGATCAGGAAGATCATTGCGGGGCTCGAAGAAGACAGCGTCAGCAGTTCCGGCAACAGTAATGAGATCCGGATCTTTCCATTGAGAGGCAAACAGGCCGAACACGTTCTGGAGACTGCCGCGACATTCTGGCGAGCACCGAATCCAGTCTTCTTCTTCCCGTCGGTAGAAGCCGTCATCGAGGGAGGCACGGAACGAGTCGTCAACGGTGAGTCGACCAGGACGAATCCGTTTACCTCATCGCCGCCCGCACTATCGTCCAATGCTCGATTGTTGACGAACAACCCGCACGCCGAAGAACCGGCAATCCGGTGCCAGCTGACTCCGCGAGGCCTGCTGCTGCAATCAGAGGATACCGCAGCACTTGATCAGTTTGAGAAACATCTGAGAACGATCGCCGGTCCGGCGGATTCGACTCCTTCGGCTCCGATCGTGTTTTACCTCAAATACACTCGACCTGATGACGCGATCCAGATGCTGGCCAAGCTGCTCGACGGATCCGATGCCTCCAGAGATGTCGAGACTGGATCTCTGGTCAACGGATACGTGACGGGCTCTTCAAATACTTTCCTTGGCAGCCTGGTGAGTTCGCGAGAGGGAACGACGACGATGATGGCGGGATCGATCACCGTCGTGGCGGATTCGCGACTGAATCGACTGATCGTTCAGGGGACCGTCAGCGACATCGAGCTGATCGAGGACTATCTGAAGATTATCGACAAGGACAACAGTATCACGTCGATTGAAACTTACGGAACGTCGCACGTGATCGAATTGACTTTTGCCAGGGCCAGCGAAGTCGCTACGGCAATTCGAGAAGCGTATGCCGGGCGAGTGATTGGCGGTACGGATGCAGCTGGCCCTGCAGGTGCTCAGCCGCAAAATCCGGGAGCAACTCAGCAGCAAACACAGCGTGAAACTGTCGCGAACAAGTCGTTCGACACGGATAAGCAATCCGGAGATAAGAAGAGCATTAAGAAAGAGTCCGCCGGACAAGTAGCGCGAGACCTCGAACCGAAGATGACGATTGCCGTTCACGAGTCGAGCAACTCGCTGATCGTGACAGCCCCGGAGCAGCTGTTCAAAGAAGTCGAGCTGTTAGCTGGACTGATCGACGCTCGCAGTCAGAAGGCCGTCCGAATTATCAGAGTGCCGGGGTCAGTGGAAATCCGGTCGCTGAAGGAAATATTTTCCGGCGGAACAAAAACGAGCGCCAGCACGAAGAAGACTCCAACCCGTTGACGGGCTGCGAGGTGCGAATCCCGTCACCTTCTGAAACGCCGTTGGTTGACTGAGGGCGGCTAATAGAGGGTACGACTAACAGAGGACTGATCGATGAATCAGGGCAACTCATTATTGAAGTGGTCGCTTCTCTGTGCTGTCGTTCTATCCGGAATGTCATTCATCAGCCGGCAGGTCCATGCCCAGGCGGGATTGCGTGGCTCACTCGAACGACTCGATACCAATCAGGACGGCAGAATTGATCCCGGTGAAATCACACCTTTGGCACGCCCTTATCTGGAGCGGATTGCCCGCGAGCGGCGGATGCAACTTGATCGCCCAAACGACATCGCGACTCTGCAGGAAGCTGCCCGAATCTATTACGCCCTGCGTAACGGAGTGGCCGGAGGGAATGTCCGTCCCGCTGGTGAAAGCTCAGTGCAAACCTTCGCGCCAGACACTGACCAGCCGTTGGTTCCGGAGTTTGGTCTGGGCGACGTCAAGTATCCTTACATTCAGGCTGACCTGAATGCGGCCGAGTCGATCATTCGCAAATGCGATCGAAATGGCGATGGATACGTCGACCGGGCAGAAGCGGCCAACTCCAAGTGGACGCACCGGGATCCGTTTGAAATGGACCTGAACAAAGACGATCGTCTGAGCCGTCAGGAGTTAACACAACGATACGCGCGACGAAGGTTGCTCGATAACGCCGCGACTGAACTCGTGCAGAAAGCCAGGCGAACCGGCGGTGATATTCGACCCTCGATCAGGACTCAAGGGAATCCTGTGTCGTCAGGAAGCGGTCGGAATAGTTCGAGGCTCGTATCAGACATGATGGAGCGATTCGACATGAACCGAAACGAGCGACTGGAATTTCTGGAAGCGAAAAAACTGGGGATCCCGCAGGGCCGAGTGGACCTTGACAATGACGGCGCATTGTCTCGCGACGAGCTGTTCGCATTCGTGAAACAGTTGCAGGACGAAGCAGGGGACTTGACGGCAGGGCTTCCACTCTGGTTTGTTGAGCGGGACGCGGATCGAGACGGACAGGTAGCGATGCACGAATTCACGACCGAGTGGACCAATGAAAATCGCCAGGAGTTTACGTCGCTTGACGCGAACAGCGATGGGTTGTTGACACCTTCAGAGCTGCTGCAATCACACGCGATCATCGGGGGAAACTATCGAAACAGTCATGCCGAAGTGCTGCCGCCGGGCAGGACTATCATTTCGGAAATTGAAGTCGATGACGAATTTCTGATTGGAGACCTGAACGTCGAGCTTTCGATCACGCATTCGCACGCTGACGACCTCGACGCCTATCTGACTGGCCCGGAAGGTCAACGCATCGAACTCTTTACGGAAGTGGGCGGCAGCGGAGACCATTTCGATCACACCGTCTTCGACGACCAGGCACGCGAAGTCATCTCGAAAGCACGAGCCCCCTTCAAAGGCACGTTCCTGCCCGAAGGCCTGCTCAATCGGCAGCCAGGCCTGAGCTCGTTTAACGGCAAGAGTATCAAGGGAGTCTGGCAACTGGTCATCCGCTGCACCCGCAGCGAACGATTCGGAATGCTGCACAGCTGGGGCCTGACCGTAAAACCTCAGGATTAGTTTCCCGATTCCCCCGTCGAATATGAAAGCTCTGGTCGATTCATCGTCGTCGTCGCAGACTCAACCTCGGCATCGGGTTGTGAACGTCAACATCCGGGGACCAGTTGACCGATACCATCGATCACGATCAGTGACTATGTTAGACACGCGTGTGTTCCCTCACTGGTGAGAGTTGAATCGATTCGCGTGTCGAAGAGTTTCCTCGCGGAAAATCCTGGGGATGCACGTTCTCAGCCATAGTTCGTTCGATGCGGAGGCAGCCGCTTGACGTCGAATCTGGTTTGCGCGCACGGCCATTCACTGGAAGCCGGTGAAGGAGCTTCGATCGAGCAATTGTGTTGCCCGGTGTGTGGTGGCATTGTCCGGAAAGCAAAGGACGCTGACACGCAGATCGGCGGTGCGTTCGATGTGACGCGAGTGCCTCATTCGTTCCGTCAATCGCCGGTCCATGGGATGTTGTCAGGACTGCGTCCTGGTGGCAGCACGGGGTCAGACAGCAGCAGGTCCAGCAGCGAGAGATCTCACAGCAACAGCAGTTCGAGCAATTCGCCTGGGAGAAGCGAAGGCACGAAACCAGGTGGCTCTGCTGCAAATGAATCTGACGACGCTATGTCGCCGACGAAAGATTTCACTCCGCAGCAGCTGGATGATGCCGAACGGGACCTCGCAGCCGCTGAGGAAGAAGTCGCTTCGGCAGCGAAGTCGCGACGCAAAGCCAGCAAGGAGATCAGGCCACCAGTATTGGCAGGCGTAGACGTTCTGGATGAACTCGGTCGCGGCGGATTCGGCGTTGTCTATCGAGCCTACGACGAAAAACGCAATCGCGAGGTCGCCCTCAAGACGCTGCAGCGAATGGGGGCGGACGATGTTGTCCGATTCAAGAATGAGTTTCGGGCGCTGGCCGACATTGCTCATCCGAACCTCGCCTCGTTGTATGAACTGCTCTCCGATGGGAAGACCTGGTGCTTCACGATGGAGATTCTCAACGGCGTCGGATTTCTCGAATATGTCTGGTCAGAGTTCGATTCGGTTAAGCTGGAAACGGCGAAAGCTCGAGTCGCGGAAACGGTCAAGGAGTCAGCTCGACTCTCCCTGAGACGCATGAATCGTCTGTACGACGGACTCAAGCAGTTAGTCGTCGGCCTCAACGAACTGCATCGCGCGGACAAGCTGCACAGCGACATCAAGCCGTCAAACGTCCTGGTGACTACCGAAGGACGCGTCGTGCTGCTCGACTTTGGTCTGATCGCAGAGATCCATCGCGATGACGAAGGGCGTATGCCGTCAGCCATTCAGGGGACGCCACACTACATGTCTCCTGAACAGGCCGCCTGTCAGCCTTTGACGGAAGCCAGTGACTGGTACGCCGTGGGAGTGATGCTTTACGAAGTGCTGACCGGACGCCTGCCGTTCCGCGATAAGTCCGTACGGGTAATGCTCAGAAAGCAGTATGAGGTTCCAGTTGAGCCAGCCAAACGTCAGCCGGGCATCCCTCCTGAGCTGAACGAACTGTGCATGGCGCTTCTCGATATCGATCCAGCCAACCGGCCGACCGCCGTTGATATTCTGAGGGCGGTCGACGCCGACGAACTGGCTGACATTGTGATCGAGCAGGCCGCTGCCAGTGTGAAACTGACAGTTGATCTCGTCGGGCGTGAATCACAATTCCAGGAGTTGAATCAGGCCTGCCACGAAGTGTCTGACGGGGCGACTCGGAGCGTGTTTATTCACGGGCACTCAGGCATGGGCAAGAGTGCTCTGGTCCGAAGTTTCATCGACAGTCTTGAGGTGCGTGGGCATTCGATCGTCCTTGAGGGACGCTGCTATGAGCAGGAATCAGTCCCGTTCAAATCACTCGACAGCCTGATCGACGCGCTGGTTGTGTTCCTGTTAACGCTTAACCGCGAGACAGCCGCCGAGCTGATTCCTGCGGACACATTGCCTCTGATCCGGCTCTTTCCAGTGCTCGCGCAGGTGCCGGGGACATCTGCTCCGGATAAGCTGCCGATCGACAATGCAGACCAGCAGGAAGTGCGTACTCGAGCGCTGGCAGCGTTGCGGGAGCTGCTGGTCAGACTCGGTAAACGATCGCCAGTTGTACTTTATATCGACGATTTGCAGTGGGGTGACGACGACAGTGCGAACCTGCTGGCTGACCTGCTCCGGCCGCCCAACGGCCCGCGGGTGTTATTTCTGGGGGCTTACCGGCGCGAAAACGTTGACAACAGCCCGAGTCTGATAGCGCTGAACGAGGCCTATCAACGAGGTCAGGAACGCCCTCATCGCCGCGATCTACCTGTCAATCCACTGACAGAAATCGATGCCGGACGACTCGCGTTGAATCTGCTTGGTCGCGATGACCGAGGGACGCGACAGATCGCAGAACGCATCGCCCATGAGTCCGGCGGTTCGCCGTTCTTCGTCTGGGAACTCGCACAGCACGTTAATGAAGGGACGGGCACCGCCTCCGGCCAGTTGGATCTTGACGAGGTCATCTGGTCCCGAGTGTGTCGGCTGCCGGAAGAGACTCGGCGACTGCTTGAAGTCTTCGCCGTAGCCGGTCGGCCCATGCGGGCGGCAGAAGCGTACGAGACAATCGACGCGCGGACTGCCGGACCTGGACTGCTCGCTCAACTACGGACCAGCAACTTCGTCCGCACCTCCGACCACGAAGTCGACACCATCGTTGAAACCTATCACGATCGGATCCGCGAATCCGTCGTCAATCACCTTCCTCTTGCGAAAGTTCGTGGGCACTACCTGAAACTCGCGCTGGTGATCGAACAGGCGAATGACGTCAACCTTGCCGACGTACTGGCTCACATCAGTCGCACCCCCGATTTCGCAGAGCCCGGCGAACCGTTATCTCTCGATAAACGATTGTGGCAACGCGTATTCGACCTCGCCTTTTTCTTTGACGCAGCAGGCAAGTTCGAACGGGCTCGACCATATAGCCTGATCGCGGCCGAGCAGGCGTCGTCACAGAATGCCCTGGACGTGGCCGAGCAACAGTTTGAGATCGCTCGCCGCAGTGCCGAGTCCGCCGACGATGCAACACGCTTCCGAATTGCCGAGGGACTCGGTGATGTCCTGATGACGCGTGGACGCTACCAGCGTGCCAACCAGCAGTTTCAGACGGCGCGTTCGCTGGCGAAAGTGAATGTCACGCTTGCCAGGATTGATGGCAAACGCGGGTATGTGTCCTTCAAACAGGGTGACATGGCGAATTCCGTGAGTCATTTTGAACGTGCTCTCACCGAACTCGGTTTTCCGCCTCCCACGAGTTCCATCATGCTGACGATCGCCCTGGCCAGAGAAGGTGTGATTCAGCTGCTCCACACGTACTTTCCGCAGTGGCTGACCGGTCGACGCAATGCTGATTCAGACCGAGGTCGCATGGATCTGTTTCGAGCTCGAATCTACGACGGTCTGGGTTATTCCTACTGGTTTACGCAAGGGCCGATTCCGACTCTCTGGACTCACCTGCGGCACATGAATCTTGCTGAACGGTATCCGGCTTCGATCGAATTGGGGCGAGCCTGTGCCGCACATGCCGTCATGATTACGGCAATCCCTTTCGCCAGACGTGGCGTCGCTTATGCCGAAAGGTCGTACCGCATTCACGAGAACCTGGGTGACCGACTGGGCCAGGGGAAGGCTCGAAGTTTTCAGACGTTTTCGCTGCTGGCACTGGGACGTTTCCGCGAAGGAGTTGAGGCCGGACGCGAGGCGATTCGCCTGCTCGAACAGGCCGGCGACGTGTGGGAAGCAAACATGGCCCGCATCATTGTCAGCCTGACAATGTACTTCCTGGGCGATCTGAAAAGTTCGCAGCAGGAAGCAAAGCGAGCCTACGAGATCGGTGTCGAGACCGGCGACTACTCCGCCATGGCGATCGCGTTGTACTTCTGGGTGCCAAGCGATCCCCACGCCCTGCCAGAGGGCGCACTCCAGATCGAATGTGACCGTGTGCGCGAAGATCCATTGTCCAGCGCGGCGGCACTGCAGGGGCGGGGGCTGGAACTCCTGCTGCGGGAAGACAAGCCTGCCGAAGCCGCCGTGATGCTCGACAGGAGCCTTGATGTCGCTCGGCAGAAAGGCCTGCGGAATCCATGCATCTTCTGTGGTGTCAGCTGGAAGGCAATGGCACTGCGAATTGTCGCTGAACGCGAGCCTGACGGGACTGCTCGGCAAGCTGCGTTGACCGTAGCCAGGAAAGCGGTTCGCGACGCCCTGCGAATTACAAAGAAGTATCTCACGACCCGCCCGATGGCATTGCGTGAACGGGGAATGATCGCGGTCCTCCTCGGTAAGCAAGACGAAGCTCGTCAGTTCTTCGACCAGAGTCTGGCATCCGCGAATCGTCAGGAAGCTGTCTGGGAGCAGACGCAAACGGAACTCGCCAGAGCTGAAGCCGGCCTGAAATTCGGCTGGCCCGATGCCGAGCGGAAAGCCGCAGACGCTCGAGCATTACTCGCCGAAATGAAATCGGCAATTGCGAAACACTGATCCACGATGCGGTCATCAATGTCGCGCGGGATCAGTGAAGTCGATTGGGGAGAACCGGAAGCAGGTTCCCATCCTCGTCGAAGGCCATTTCGTCCGGGCCGGAGATGATTTCCAGGTCGTCCCGGCTTTCCACTTCGTTCAGGAAGGCCTCACTGACGAGCACTTCTCCAAGCCGTAATGTGTCCGGGATCTGAACCACTCTGGAGTTCTCCGGCTCGGCGAGTCCAGTCGTTGGCAGCGCGTTGTCAATGACTTCGCGATCAGTGTCGTAATGAGCGGGGATCGCAGCAGCGGATGGGTGTCCGCCAGTGATCGAGTTGATCTGAGTGATGTTCTTATCGACCGACTCAGCGGTGCGGCGGTTGGTGAACTCCGCCATGCCCAGCCCGCACGCGTTGCCGTGTGTGGCTTCGGTCAGCCCTCGAACGAAAATACGTTTGACTTTGAATTCATCGCGATCGGTTGCCGCGTGGTCGTTGTACTTCCTTCCAATGATGTTGGTATCCATGCCTGAGCCGCTGATGTTCTTGCCGATTTCGTCAATGATCAGCAAACCGATTTCGCGAAAGGGAAGCGTCGGCATCCACTCGGTGGCGATCTTGAGGACTTCGACTTCCCGCTTGTAAAAGTCCTCCGGAGCGACTGCGGCGATCAAGCCGGTTTCGTCGTACGCATTCTCGACGATCGCCACTCCTGCCAGAATTCCGCACTTCTCCAGCACCGAATCTGCAACAGCTCGAATGATTTCCAGAAAGCTGTAATCAAGAATCGCCCGATGATAAATCTTCGCCCCGGCATGTTTGCCGAGTCCGATGAGCATCATCTTGTGCAGCCCGGATTCGATCGGCCCGACGAAACCCGTGTGAGGCTTTACTCGACCGGAGACGATCACATGGTCGCAGTTAAAGGCTTCCTGATCGAAATGGACCGGGATGCCTTGCGGAGTCTTGTCAACAATGACGGTCTCCATGCTGGAACGGATCTCGGCTCCGATGAACTCTTCCGTAATGCCATACGCTTCGATAATCGCTCGCTGACCTTCAGCAGTGCCGCCGCCGTGGCTGCCCATCGCCGGAATGATCACGGGCGTCGCGTCGAGCGATTTCACGTGATCACAAATCGCCTTCGTGATCACGGCAATGTTCGCGATGCCACGGCTTCCGGCGGTGATCGCGACGGTCTGCCCCGCCTGCACTTTCGATGTGAGATTCAGTGTCGCCAGTTGCTGCTCAACTTCGGCCGGTATGTCGTCAATTCTCGGCGCATGGAACTTCTGCCGAATCCTCAACATTCGTGGATATGTCACGGGCTTCTCCTATCTGGTGGTGGCGGACAATTTTAGCCACGTCTCGTCGCTGTGTCGTCTATCCGGCACTGTAGCCCCAGGCGGTCACGCCGGTGCTTGGCACCTCGTGTCGCATCGCGAAACCGGTTGCAAAGGAGCCGCCACCACCCAAATGAATGATGCCCACCGGTGCTTCCTCGCGACTTCACATGAGAGTCTGAATCTCTGACGTCTGACATTGTGAAGTTGAGGGTAGGTAATTAATGGACAGACTTATTTATAGCTTGTAATCTGTTTGGTAAGTGTTTGTCGAGTAGTTCTTTTTCATCAGTTCCTGGCAGCTGGCGAATGGACAACCATGAGAAGCATTAAAATTCTGGGGATCCACGGTCTGGGTGACCATCGCGATGGGCAATGGGTTGCCGACTGGCGGCAGGCGATTAACAGTGTGACTCAGTCGCCAGGGGTGCAGGTCGACTTCATTCCTTTCAGCTATGACGAGCTGTATGAGGAAGTCGACATTTCTCTTCTTGAGTCATCGACTGCTTTTCTCAAGCTGGCTTCCAGTGGAGTCATCAGTGGCGTCTCCAGCCTGGCTGATTCTGTTTCCGGGCTGTTTGGACGCCGTACTGCGGCTGAATCGGGAACGCGGAACCTCTTCAGTTCGACTCGCTGTTTTCTGGAATGGTATGCCGGATATGTTGTTGCCTGGCTCGAAGACGAGGAGTTTCGGAAGAAGATTCGGCGACGACTCCTGACCACGATTGGTGACGTCAAGCCCGATGTTGTGCTGGCTCACAGTCTCGGGTCGCTGATCAGCTACGACGCGCTGAGCAGTCTCGCGGATCTGGCGGACCATTCTGACGCCCGGGATCATCTTTCCAACATGACTTATGTGACGCTGGGGTCACAGATTGGAAATGCGTTTGTTGTCAGAAATCTCACGCCAGGTCGTGTAGAAGCACTTCCCGTCAAGCATTGGGCGCACCTGTATAACTCGAATGACGACATGTTCACGGCTCCCATCCGTCTGCCGGGCGCCGCCAGCTTTCTGCAGACTGCAACGTATTTCGACATCGACGGCTGGCAGGATCATTCTGCAGTTTCGTACCTGCAGCATGCAGCCACTGTTCGAGATGTCTGGCAGCCACTGCTACTGGAGCATTCACAGAGTCCTGCTGCTCGAGCGGTGGCGAAGTCAATGCGACTGTCGATGCACTCAAGCAGTACACGCCGTACGATCAATGGTGAAAAGCGCCGCCGAGCATTACTGGTTGGGATCAACGAGTATCCTCAGCCGGAAATGCTCCTGCAGGGGTGTGTGAACGATACTTTCCTGATGAGTTCTGTTCTGCAGGAATGTGGTTTCAAACCGCAGCAGATACGGGTTGTCCTCAACAGTCGAGCGACGACATCAGCCATTCTTGAACGCATGCACTGGTTGCTTGATGACGCAGCTCCCGGCGACGAACTTGTATTTTACTATAGCGGACACGGAGCGCAGTTGCCGACCTACGGTGCTGGAGATTCTGTGGATCAAATGGATGAAACGCTGGTCCCCTGGGATTTTGACTGGTCGCCGGAACGGTGTGTCACCGACGACCAGATTTACAGCCTGTATTCGCAACTCCCGTACGACACCCGCCTGGCGATGATATTTGACTGCTGTCACTCAGGCGGGATACATCGTGATGCAGGCATTCGAGTCCGTGGTCTGTCTGCGCCTGACGACATTCGTCATCGCGCACTCAAATGGAGTTCGAAGGATGGCATGTGGCTGCCGCGCGAACTCTCCGACATCAACCCGGATTTTTCCAACGAGTCGGATGTAAACGCCGCTTTCACCGGGCAGGGAGGCAGTATGCGACGGTTGGGGCGGGCTATGCGTCTGCGGGGGGATTCGGTGAAAGACCACAAACGCCGCCAGAAGAACCACGCAAAACACAAGATGGCGGACGAACCGTTCGGACCGTACCTGCCGCTGATTCTGGAAGCCTGCCAGGAGCACGAATACTCCTACGAGTATCGCCACGGAGTCGAAAGCTACGGCGCCTTCACCTACGCACTGGCATCAACTCTGCGCGAAACGAGAAAAGTCACATTTGCCGGTCTGATCAAAAAGGTCACCCGTAAACTGAAGAAAATCGGCTACGACCAGCACCCCGCCATCCTCGGACCCACAGCCATCAAGAAAGCCCAGGTTCCCTGGATGTCATGACGCTCCATGTGAATGGGCATCGTCAACATTAGATGCGGTGTTATTAATAAAGTTGACGTGTATTTCCGGTTTGGGTTTTAGTTCGAACGAGTCAAGATTCTATTGCGAGAACCGGTACTCATATCGACATTCTCAACCATCCAATGCACGTTGACGTCCAGCTTTCGGGATATGCACAATGTGCTTCGACTCGCCCCGGTTCAGAGCGGGCAACTGAACACACGATTTCCGGGCGATTCACCACGTGACCGAGCAGGATAACACTGGCAAGTTTGGGAGCAATGAGAAAACCAATCCCCAGAATCCCAGGATTCCGCGTCGTGTTCACTGTTCTTGTACTGATTCTTGTCGCGGTCGCCGTTGACTTCTGGCCACGGTATTTCCGCAGACTGAAGTCGTTGTAATTAACGCAGCGCAGCAGGATCTCCGTGGCATTGTCATCGACCTGCCTGGTGTGGGGCGGGACCGCAGCTCCTCCGACAGATTTGGAAGGGAGTGAAGACCAGCGAACATTGACCTGGTTTT
>JAQBWV010000174.1 GCA_027624335.1 Planctomycetota bacterium | reverse complement strand
GAACTCCCAATTTCCCATTCACACCGATAAGCCACCCAAACCAACGACCGGATGGGCAGTCACACTCATCACCACGGCATTCAAGAAGTTTTGCGAATTCACATGAGCTGCGACGATCCGTCGCAGCACTTTGTGTATTCGGTGAGGCGAAAGATGTCGCCGGCGGCGCGACGATCCTGCGAGTGGTCGAGAATGTCCGACGAACGGCCACGCGCAACGAACGAGCCCGGCCTCTCAACAAGGCCGGGCTCGCCACGTGTGTCGCGTGATTTGGCTGAACTCTCCATCCAGAATGTTACGCCGCTTTCGCTGTTTTCTCTTCCCGATTCATCAGCCAGAGTAGTACGGGGCTCGCCACGTAGATTGAGCTATAGGTTCCGACGATCACACCGACCAACAGGCAGAAAGCGAAACCGTGAATGCCTTCTCCACCAAAGAGATACAGAATTGCCACGACGAAGAACGTTGTCAGCGAGGTCAGCAGTGTTCGAGACAGCGTCTGATTCAGACTGGTATTGATCATCTCAGGAGTCAGGTTCGGATTCTTACCGCGGACTTCTCGAACTCGGTCAAACACCACAATCGTGTCGTTCAGCGAGTAACCAACAATTGTCAGGAAAGCGGCGATCATCGGCAGGTTAATTTTGAAGTCGTACAGGTCGAATAATGATCCAATCGCATTTCCACTCATCAGTGAGGCCAGAGCAACCACTCCCAGTACAACCAGCACGTCGTGTACGAGAGCCGCGACGGCAGCGATGCCAAACGTTACGCGCTGGAAGCGGAACCAGACGTAGATGACGATCGCTCCAAGGCTGATCATCATCGCAGTGATGGCCTGATTCTGCATTTCCCCGCCAACCGACTTGGCAAATTTGCTGACTTCCTCGAACAACGGCGAATTGTTCATTCCATCCTGCATCGCGGTCAGTGCTGCTTTCAGATCCTCACCCTTGAGATCCTTCGAGACTTCCAGCTTTACTTCGCTGAACTTGCGAACCTGCCCCTCTTTCGAAACAACGCCGCTCCCCTTGACTCCCGTCATCCGGAACAGGTCTTCAGGATTGGTATAGGAACTCCCGTTTGGCAGCCCGGAGATCGCAGCACGAAGATTCCTCGCCACCGCTGTGATCGTAATTTCGTCACTGAATTCCAGCGTTGTTTCCAATCCCCCCTCATAAGCCGATTTTTCCGGTGTGGCGTCGTCCCCGGTTCCGGTAGTGGCTGTCGCGATCTCGATCAGTTCGCTGTTGCTGACGGTAACTTTTCGAAGACCCATCTGGCCAAGAGCTTTCGCCACACCAGCTTCAACGGTCGCAGCTTCTTCAATCGTGGTCCGAAGCCTCCAACGACGACCGGAATCAGCTTCCTGGGTTTCGTCTTCCAGCGTCAGACGTTCGACGGTGATGCTGCTGTCAAACTCCGTTTCCAGATTGCTCCGAAAATCAGAAAGTTTCTGGGCCTGTTGAAACTCGAAGGTGACCATTGTTCCGCCGCGGAAATCGATGTCGAGGTTATCAACGCCTCGTGAGGCGAAGGCAGCCAGACCAACAGCAATGACAACCGCAGAACAAGACATCGCCAGTTTGCGTTTGCCGATGAAATCAAGATTCGGCGACTTGACCAGTGACATCATCGGCAACTTCTTCAACACTCGTTTCTGCTCAAGAATCTCGAACACCATTCGTCCAAAATACAAAGCGGAAAACATGCTCATCACGATGCCGATAAACAGGGTGACCGCGAATCCCTTGACCTGATCCGTTCCGATCATGAACAGCACAATGGCCACGATCAGCGTTGTCAGGTTGGAGTCAATAATCGCGGTGAACGCCTTGTCGAAGCCGTTGTGAATGGCCATGCGGACGCTGGCTCCACGGCTAAGCTCTTCCCGGATTCGCTCAAAAATCAGTACGTTCGCGTCAACGGCCATACCGATTGTCAGCACCAGACCTGCCAGACCGGGCAGCGTAAACGTTCCCTGAACGAAGATCATCGTGCCCATGATCAGCAGAATATTCAGCAGCAGACAGAGCACTGCAATCAGACCGGCCTTCAGGTAGTAGATGGCCATGAAACCGATCACGACAACGCAGGACAACTCAATCGCAAAGATCCCCTTGTTCCGAATGTCGACACCCAGCAGTGGACTGATCGTGAATTCGCTGATCGGATCAGTGATCAGCGGCACATCCAGGGCTCCTGCGTTCAGGATACTCGTCAACGACCGGATTTCTGCACGTGTAAAGTTGCCGGAGATCTGTCCCTGAGCACCAATCGCTTCGTTAAGGCTTGGTGCTGATTGAATCTTGTCGTCCAGCAGAATGGCCAGGCGATATCGCTTGCCATCCTTCAGCGGCTTGTGGGCAGATGTCATGTCGAGAAATCTGTTGGCTCCGGTCTGATCGAATCGGAACCCGACAACCAGCTGACCACTCTGGTCCATCTGTTCCTGAGCGCGAACAAGGAACTCGCCTGTCACCTCCCGCTCTTCACTGCTCACGACGACCAGAACCTGCTCGATTTCAACGTCATCCTTGCCCTTGCGAGTTCGGTGGACTGACGGCAGCAAATCATTTCCACCGCGACCAACGGTCTCGTTTGGCGCGACATCAACCCAGCGAGCGACGGTCCGCCCGTTTTCTGTCACGGGGTTAACGTCCTCGGCCAGTTCGTTTGCCCTCTTGATGAAAGCGCGATGCTCGGCGTTGTTCGGTGTCGCCAGGATTTCAAAACGCAACGTTCCGAGACGAGTGATGCGGTCTTTCATTTCATCGACGTAGGCCTGATCCGCTCCCGGAATAATAATCTCGATCCGGTCCGATCCAACGCGGCGAACGGTGACTTCTTCGGTACCCGACGGATTTATTCGACGGGCAATCGCACCAACCATATTGTCGAGCGAACGATCAATGTCTTTGCCGGAGTCGTCAGCCTTGTCCAGATCCACTCTGTAGACAAGGTTTGTGCCGCCGGCGAGGTCGATCCCCAGACGGAAACAATCTCCCAGTGATTTCCCTTGAGCCAGCTGGAAACACATCGGCACAATCGCGAGAGACACGCAGAAGATGACCGTGCCCATCCGGCTACTGAACTCTTTCAGCCGAAACGTCTTTGCGATAATCGATCCCAGAATATACGGCAGAAAGATAACCGCGAAAATCAGCCAGAAAATCAGCCAGCCGGACGTCGCCGCAACAGGAGCAACAGCCGCATCCACAGCCAGTTGCTTGGTTTCTTGTGCAAGAAGCAGGAACATCGATCGGAATCCTTATCGACAGGGGATAGCCATCAGGAGCGTTGCCAGATACTGCCGGAATCCTGTCTGCCTGGAGGCGAACAGCGATCGGCAAAGATGGCTTCAGGATTTGGCCGCGTCATCCTTTTCGTCGGTCAAAACTGAGCTGATGGAACTTCGTCGGAATTTAATGCGTGTGTTGTCGTCGACTTTCAGAGTGATCTCTTTGCCATCGTTCGAGATATTCGCGACTGAGCCAATGATTCCACCAGCCGTCACGACTCGGTCGTTCTTCTTCAGTGCGTCGAGCACGTTCTGATGTTTCTTCTTCTCAGACGCCTGCGGTCGCAGCACGATGAAGTAGAAGAAAGCACCGATCAGAACCATCGGCATCATCATGCCCCACGGACTCGGATCCTGGACCGCAGGCGCAGCCTCTTCAGCCAATAAAACATTGAGAGTCAGCCAGGAATGCATCGACGTCATTTCTCATTTATCAGAGCAAGCGGTTACGGACTATCCTCACAGAATTCCGTCCAGAACAGACAGGGGTGGCAGGCTTCTCGCACAAAAAAATGTCCGAATCGGGGTTCGGACCAGCCCGGAGCAGCGGTTTTCAGATAGACAAAAACCCAAACCTGAACACGACTTACCGCCAGTCCTGCCGTCAAGAAGGGCGGTATCTTAGGAAGACACATTCCAGCGGGCAAGTTGAACGGATCGAAACTCAGTCGCCCGGTTCTGTTGAATCGCCAGCCGCATGTCGCGCAGTAACCTCTGGTAGAACGCAATGTTATGCCACGACAGAAGAATCGGCCCCAGCATTTCCTTCACCATGAACAGGTGTCGCAGGTAGGCCCGAGTGAATTGCAGACAGGTGGGGCACTCGCATTCCGGGTCAAGCGGCGACTCATCCCGTTTGAATTTCTCGTTGCGAATTCGAATCTTACCGCAGCTCGTAAATGCCAACGCGTTACGGCCATTTCGCGTTGGCATCACACAGTCGAACAGGTCGATCCCACGCGAAACGCCTTCGATCAGGTCAGTCGGCGTGCCAACCCCCATCAGGTATCGCGGTCGATCTTCCGGCAGAATCGGCACGGTGAAATCGAGAGTTTCGTACATCTGTGGTGGAGCCTCGCCGACGCTCAATCCACCGACCGCGTAGCCTGGGAAATCGATCGGCAGCAGCGCCTCAGCTGAACGTTCCCGCATTTCACGATCGATTCCGCCCTGCACGATTCCAAACAATGCCTGATCGCCTCGCTGGTGAGCATCCCGGCAGCGACGTGCCCAGCGAGTTGTCAGATCGACCGCCGCCAGCATTTGTTCGCGCGGGGCGTCCGCTGGCGGACACTCGTCAAGGCACATAATACAGTCAGCTCCAAGCTTCTCCTGAATCCGCATTGCGCTTTCCGGAGTCAGTTCCAGCAGGCTGCCATCCAGATGCGACCGAAACTGCACTCCGGTTTCATCGAGCTTTCTCAACTTCGCGAGACTGAATACCTGAAACCCGCCGCTGTCGGTGAGGATCGGCCCGTCCCAGCTCATGAACTTGTGCAGTCCGCCAAGCTCGGCAACCACTTCCGCTCCGGGCCTCAGCGCCAGGTGATAGGTATTGGCGAGAACCTTCTGCACTCCGACCTGCCGCAACTGATCGGGAGTCAGCCCCTTGACTGAAGCGAGCGTCCCGACGGGCATGAACGCAGGAGTCTTGACCGTCCCATGCGGCGTCCGCCAGATTCCCGCGCGTGCTGCCGAGCTAACATCCGTGTGCTCAAGCTGAAACTCAAAATGCGACAAAGGAACCCGACTCCGAACGGCAGAATGCAGCGAGACCCTGATTGAGAAGGACAACCAGAACCTCAAAGCATAGCCGTCCAGGTCGCTGCCTTAAACAATGAGCATCACATAACGCCTACTGGGGTTGTTGTGGCCGCGAGCGATGCCGAGAATCACCCGACGCACGCATTACCTCAGAGAAAACCCGACACAGCTGTGTCCCAGATACGATCGAGTGAACGATGGCCGCTCCTGGCGACAGTTATCCGAAGATCATTCTTTCGGGAACGGATCCGGACCTCCCGCAGGAATTCTCCAATGACTTTTCGAAGTATTCCGACTTCAAGGAGATGGCTCGGGGTGGCAGCTCTCTGCTCCGGTCGTGCTGGGATTCAATCATGGGACGAACGGTCGCCTTGAAGACACTGCTTCCGAAAGCGTCTCAGGACGAACGGCAACGACGGAGGTTTCTTCGCGAAGCTCGAGTGACGGCTCAACTTGCCCACCCGGCGACTGTGCCTGTGTACGAGATCGGGCAAACGAATGAAGACGAGCTGTACTTCACCATGAAGCGCATTGCCGGCGAGAACCTGTTCAACATCCTGCAGCGGTTAAGCTGGCGTGACAAAACGACCGAGCAGGAATACCCGCTCGATGTGCTGATCGACATGATCATTCAGGCAAGCCAGGCGCTGGCTTACGCGCACGTTCACGGAGTCATTCATCGCGACGTCAAACCCGAGAATATCTGGGTCGGAAAATTCGGCGAAGTCATTCTACTGGACTGGGGAGTCGCCAAAGTCTGGGGCCAGTTGGACAGTGACGCCGTTCCAACCGAACCATTCAACCACAAGCTGGCAACGTCTCAGGACACGCAGCTTCAGACGCTGACTCTCGACGGGCAGCGTCCCGGTACGCCGCTGTACATGTCTCCGGAAGCGGTACTCGGCAACCGGAACATCGACGAACGGACCGACATCTTCAGTCTTGGTGTCCTGATCTACGAAATGCTGACGTTCAGTGAACCATTTCGGGGTGAGACGATCCGGCACACATTCGCAAACATCGTCAATTCAACACCGCCACCAGTGCGTGCAAAAGTGCCAGACGGAAATATTCCGGAAGGGCTTGAAAAACTGGTAATGAAGGCGATTGAGAAGGATCCGGATGCCCGGTATCAGTCCATGCTCGACGTGATCGACGACCTGCGAGCGGCAAGACGCGAACTGTTGGCGAAGACATAGCAGCCGTCACCATGGATTGTCCGTGAGCACTCAACCTGGTACACAGGTTCTTCAGCAGCGACGGTATCAAACCACCATCAAGAGAAACAAACGAGGATCACTCCTTATGGCAACACACATTACTCGACGAGAATCTCTGCAGACGGCAGCGGCGATTGGAGCAGGATTCTGGATCGGAGGCAGCACGTCTGCTCGCGGCGATGATTCACCGAACGAAAAACTCAATGTCGCCTGTATCGGTATCGGTGGTCGAGGCGCCGCCAACCTTGGTGGCGTGTCGAGTCAGAACATCGTCGCGCTTTGCGACGTCGATGAGAAGCGCGCTGGAAACGCCTTCGAAAAACATTCGAAGGCAAAGCGGTTCCAGGATTTCCGAAAGATGCTGGACGAGATGGATGGCAGGATCGACGCCGTCGTAGTCAGTACGCCGGACCACACGCACTATCACGCGTCAATGATGGCCATGAGGATGGGCAAGCATCTGTATTGTGAAAAGCCGATGGCTCATTCCGTGTGGGAAATCCGCGAAATGACCAACATGGCGAAGAAGATGAAGCTCGCCACGCAGTTGGGAGTGCAGCGTCACACGCTGGCAAATATGCATCGGAGTGTTGAGCTGATCAAAGGTGGGGCGATCGGCAAAGTCAGCGAGGTGCACAGCTGGATGGGCGGCGATCGTGGAATGCCGGATCCCGCGAAGACGGGCGAGAATGTTCCCGCGCATCTGAATTGGGATCTGTGGCTGGGGCCCGCCGCAGACCGGCCGTACTCGTCATCTTACTGCCCGTACAGCTGGCGTTTCTGGTGGGATTTCGGAACCGGTGAAACAGGAAATTTCGGTTGCCACATTCTCGACACTCCGTTCTGGGCACTCGACCTGAAGTATCCGAACCGTGTCGACGGATCCGGCCCGGAAGTCGACCTTCATCGAGCGTCGAAGTCCATGACGACTAAACTGGAGTTCCCGGATCAGAGGGTCACGCTCCATTGGTACCACACAAAGAGCGACCCGCCGATCCTGAAGGAGCACGGAATTTCCGGCAAAGGAATGAATACGCTCTTCGTGGGAACTGACGGAATGCTGCTGACCGGTTTCGGAAGTCTGAAACTGCTGCCGGAAGAGAAGTTCAAGAGTTTCAAGACGCCTGAGAAATCCATCCCGGATTCTCCGGGCTTTTACAAAGAGTGGTTCATCGCCTGCAAAGGTGGCGAACCAGCGACGTGCAACTTCGATTACTCCGGGCCTTTGTCAGAGACTGTTCTGCTGGCAAACACGGCCTACCGCGCTGGTGGAGGCTTCGACTGGGATGCGAAGACGCTTTCAACCGGCGGTCACAAAAAAGCCGACGCCCTGATTCGCACCGAATTTCGAAAAGGCTGGGAAGTCTGACTCAATCGTCGACGGACCGTGCTGATGCCAATCATGTACGATTCGGTCGTCCGGAACAGTGTCCGACGACGTTTGTTGAGAAAGCATCGGTCGTAGAGAAGAGCAATCAGCCTGACATGGGGGATGTTTCGATGAAGCTACCGCTGTATTTGACCTCGATCATGTTGACGGTTTCGCTCAGTCCGGTCGCTGCCGATGAAGCGTTTCCGCCGCACAGGATTGTCGGAAATATCTACTATGTCGGCTCAAGAGACATCTCAAGTTTCCTGATCACCACGGACAAGGGGCACATCGTCATCAACAGTGGATTCGAGGAGACAGTTCCCTTGATTCGGGGCTCTATCGAATCGCTTGGTTTCAGGATGAGCGACGTCAAAGTGCTGCTTGAAAGCCATGCTCATTCCGATCACGTAGCTGGACATGGCCTACTGCAGGAACTGACTGGCGCCAAAGTATTCGTCCTGAGTGGTGATGAGGAAGTCATTCAGTCTGGTGGCAAGGGACAGTATCTCTATACAGACAGTCGCTGGCAGCCGTGCCCGGTCGATCGTGTGCTGCAGGACGGTGAGAAAGTCAAGCTCGGTGGTGAGACTCTGATCGCCCGTCGCACGGCAGGGCATACTCGCGGCTGTACGACCTGGACGTGGCAGGTCGCTGACGGTGACCGCAGGCTCAACGTTGTGGTGGTCGGCAGTCCAAACGTGAATCCTGGATACGAGCTGGTCGGCAACAAGGACTATCCACAGATCGCAGACGATTTCGCACAGGGCTTCGGTATTCTGAAGAAGCTACCGTGCGACGTGTTCCTCGGCGCTCACGGTAAGTACTACGGCATGCTCGCCAAGTATGAACGATTGAAGAACGCAAAGGTGAATCCGTTTATCGACCCGAGCGGTTACCGCGATTATATCTCCGAGCGGGATGAGGCGTTTCGCAGCAAGCTCGCCGAGGAGCGTGCGGGAAAATAACGCGGCGAATCTGCAAGGACCAGCTTTGCGTTCGCCACACCGCTGATTCACCACCATGCTGGTTGAGTCGAGGCCCGACCGTTTCAAGTTCAGAGTTTCAGCAGAAGCAGCATGGCTTTACCCATGCCGTCACCGATCAGGTAGTAAGTTTCGGCGTTGCTGTTCCAGTGGTACGCCTGACCGGACGGCGAGGACTCTTTCGGACGATAAAAGTCGCGAGTCCCTACGAACGCGACATTGTCGCGAAACTCGTCGTGCTTCGCGACGTTTGCCTGTGCTTTCATCAGTGACAGTGCTCGAGGATGTTTTTCCTCGTGTCCACTCATGCCAGTTTCCGCGATCACGAACGGCAGGTTCGGTACTCCAAGATCTTTGCGAATGTCGCGAATGAAATTGGCCAGATTCTGTTCGTAGTGATCGTTGTATTCCTGATTGACGCGATCATTCCAACCCTGGTGCCAACCGAGGCCAGCCAGTTCGAGCTTGTGATCAGCGAACTGAGGAAACAACGTTGTGGCGTCGTTCATCACTTCCCGAGTGAGGTTAAGAAGCTCTTTGTAATACGGACCGATCTCGCCGCCGGAACTCGGAGGCCGGAAGTCCTTCGCCAGACTCTTGCCGCCCCAGGCAAGCTTGATCAGCAACACGGGTTCGCTGAATGCGTCGCCGACGACGTGGCCAAAACCAAGTTCTGGACCAATGGTGTCTTCGCGAGCGCCAAAACCAGGGGCAAGTCTGCCCTTTCGACCGAGATACCAGATCTGGACATCGTCACGAACAATCCAATTGCCCTTTGCATCGACAAGGTGTTTGTATTTCGGAGCCGTATCCGCGTTCGTGACGAGCCACTCCAGCGAACCTATGCCCTGGTTCGCTTTCGGCTCTGCTTTGATCTTGCCTGCGCCCTCCATGTTGGACTGGCCGGCCAGTATAAAGACTTTCACGACCTCGCCGGCGGAGGCGATTCCACACAACGAGGACAGAATCACGCAAGCCCCGAGCAATAGGCATTTCATGGCATCGTCCCTTCGCAGATTACTTGAGCAGTCGGTCAATCAGGTAGTCCGTTGAACTTCGGTAATTCGGATGTGACCGACCGGGATGGACGAGCACGACGTCCACGCCTACCGCTTTCAGACGCTCTTCCAGCTTGACGCCCATGATGCCTGAGTGAGTAGGATCCTTGGGCGAAGCGCCGACGACGGGTTCTTCCCCGCGGTAGAACATCGCGATCGGTGGATCGTCTTTCGAAACATGCTCGATCGGTGAATATTCCTCTATCAGCGGCAGGACCTTTTCGCGGTTGTCGATCAGACTCTGAAAGCTGGACAGGCCAAACGCATGCGCACCGTAACCATAGTTCGGCATCCACTCGCGAAGCTCTTTCGGATCAAGCGAAACCTGTGCACCGTTAACGGCGGCACAGTAAAGTCGCGTCGATTCGCGAGCGATCGGGTCATCGCTCTTCGCATCTGCCAGGTCGTCATGAAACGAGAGCCATAACGACGAACACGCGCCTGCCGAGCCTCCCGTGGCTCCGATGCGTTTCTTATCGAGATTCCACTCGGCAGCTTTCGAGCGAACGAACTGCAACGCGCGGGCCGCGTCGCTCAATGGTGCTTTCACCGGCGGCTCGACTTTGTCAGCGGCAGCGTTCTGAACGTAGCGGTAATTAATGGCGACAACCGAAATGCCCTTGTCCAGGAAAGCCTGCGGGTTCGTCTTCTTGTCCCCGGCTCTCCAGCCCCCGCCATGAATGTAAAAGACGACTGGCGTCGGCGTGTCTGACTTCGCAGGATAAAAGTCGAGGACCTGCCGCTCGTGGCTGCCGTACGGCACGTTGAGAAGTTGCTTCAGTTCATCGGCCCGACATTGCTGGCTGACAAGAATCAAGGTGAGAAGAAGGAGATGACGCTGCATCTGGAAGACTCCGTGTTTAATGACCGGTCGACATTCGAGTGCTCACATGGCGTGAACGCTACGTTCTGACTCAAACCATCTCCGCAGACAGTCAGGAATGCAACTGGTCGGCATGGCAGGGTCGTCGTTCCGGAAACTCAGCATTGTCCTCGATGTAGACTCCGGCAGTGTGACTTGTTGAAATGCCGTGTGGACATGCTCCGTAGTCGGCAACCAATGTCGGCCCGCGATTCCGCAATGACACCGGTCCTGTGACGGTCCCTTGAACGAAAGTTGAATGATGAGCGAGATCAATCGTCGAACCCTGCTCAAGACTGCTGGCGTAACAGCAGCGTTTCTGGCCATGAAACCGTTGCAGAATCTTTCAGGACTGGCGCTGGCAGACAAACCTGAAACGGACTCGCTGCCGATGCAGCTTTACAGGAGCCTCAGCGACGAGCAGCGGCAGAAAGTTTGTCTGCCCGCCAATCACGAACGCCGGCAGTTCATCAGCAATTGGTGGTACGTCCATCCCGAACATCGCATCCCCGGCACGTTTAATAACGAGCAGCAGGAACTGATTCAGAAGATCTTTGACTCGCTTCATCGTCAGGAATTTCAGGCGACCGTCAACAAGCAGGTCGAGATTGACCAGTACGGTGCCGTTAAGAATGCGCCTTCCGTTGGCTTCTTCGGCACACCCGACGATCAGGACTTCGAGTTCATTTACACTGGCCACCATGTCACGAGACGTTGCAACGCTCATAGCGATCAGGGAAAGGGATTTGGCGGCGCTCCCATCTTTTACGGCCACTTCCCCGACAAGTTCAACGAAACGAAGGACCATCCCGGTAATCCGTATTGGTACCAGGGGAAACTTTTCAACGAGTTCGTTCAAGCCCTGAGTGGCAGGCAACAGGAGCAGGGGCTGGTCTCGATGAACCCGCGGAGTGAAAAGCCGGACTCCGTCATAAAGAAGAACGATGCGAACTGGCCCGGCCTGGACTGCGCCGACCTCAGCGCCGATCAGAGGAAACTGCTGGCCGGGACGATGCGAAAGATGATGACCATCTTTCGAGACGACGACGTCGCCGCCACGATCGACGCCATCGAAAAGAGAGGCGTACTGGATCGCCTCCATGTGTCCTGGTACGACGGCAAGTACGACATTGGATCGGACAAGGTGTGGGACACCTGGCAGATCGAAGGACCGGAAATGGTCTGGTATTTCCGCGGCCAACCCCACATCCACAGCTACTTCCATCTGAAGGGCTGATCACAGTGCGTGACCTGGCATCGCCCGTTTGCTGTCACAGAACCCGAATTTCGCATCCGCCACTTCGTCTGGCGGCGGCAACTCGTAACACACACACTCGTCCCGTTTGTCCGGAACAAAACGAAATGACTCCACTGAACCCGACCGACGCAACGCGGCGTCAGTTTCTTACGCAATCTGGACTCGCCGCTGCGGCGATGTATGTTGGCTCAGTCTCGATGGCCGCAGACAGGAAGAAGCAGCCCTTCGAGATCTCACTGGCCCAGTGGACGATCAATCGCGAACTGAAATCGGGCACGATCGACAATCTTGACTTTGCCAAAGTCGCTCACGATCACGGCATCTTCGCGATCGAGTACGTGAATCAGTTCTTCATGGATAAGGCCAACGACAAAGTCTATCTCGGTGAGATGAAGAAGCGTGCCGTGGATCTCGGCGTTAAAAGTCTGATCATCATGTGCGATCAGGAAGGCAGCATCGGCGACCCCGACATGGCCAGAAGGCGGAAGACGGTCGACAACCACCGGAAGTGGATCGACGCCGCGAAGTTTCTCGGCTGCCACTCCATTCGAGTCAACGCGGCCAGTGGAGGCACGTGGGACGAGCAGGTCAAACTGGCCGCTGATGGACTTGCGAAATTAACGGAGTTTGGAGCCGGGCAGGGCCTTAATGTCATCGTCGAGAACCACGGTGGTCTCTCCAGCAACGCTGACTGGCTGGCCGAAGTCATTCAGTCGGTGAATCACGAGCGGTGCGGCACGCTGCCGGACTTCGGGAATTTCAGGATCAAGGACGGCGAGTCGTACGATTCTTACCGTGGAATCAAGAAGCTGATGCCCTGGGCCAAAGGCGTGTCAGTTAAGGATGTCGTGTGGGACGACAAAGGAAATCAAGCACCGCTTGATTACGACCGCATGTTGAAGATTGTGCTCGACGCAGGGTTTCACGGCTACTGCGGGATCGAGTTCGGCGGCTTCGAAAACCTGGCCGCTTCCCGCAAGTCTCTGGAAGATTCGAGACAGCGGCTGTCGTGACTTCGAATGATCGGCAAGTCACCGTCGCGATGATCTCCAATGCGGTTTCTGCTCTCATGAATCATCACCTGACACGATCGACGCGTGACGATTCCTCTTCATCTAAAATCCGAGTGACATCCTATGAGAGCTAACCGTTGTCTTCTTGCAGTTGTGCTGGCTTTGGTTGTCCCGTCGTCAGCAGTGGCGCAGCCTGATCAGAATGAATACTTCAACCAGAAGGTGTCTGATTCGAATCCGCTGCGCAACGAGCAGGCTCGCGAGCTGGATCAATACATCAGGACAATCGCTGCCGACCGAACTCGGTTCAAGCAGTTGTTTGCACCGGACTATTCATCAACGCAGGCCTTCGAGAAGTCTGCCGAGCCTTTGCGACAGGCATTCTGTGGTTCGATTGGCTATCCACCTCCCGGCGATCGTCCAAAGACGGCCGCTTCATTTGAACAGATCGGTGAAGACAGTCTCGGCACCTATTACAGAGCGATGATTCCAATTCTCCCAGGCGTTCACTCGGAAGGGATCTTCATCGTTCCCAGGTCGGCTCGTGGCAGGACCCCTCTGGTGATTTCGATGCACGGCGGCGGTGGCTCTCCTGAGGTCGCATTGTTCAACGGTGGAGCGAACTACCACGACATGGTTCGCGGTGCCGTCAAACGCGGATATGTCGTTTATGCGCCTCAGCATCTGTTTCGAGCGGATGAGTTCCCAAACGACATTCGTCGGCAGATTGATGACCGCATGCGGCTGGTGGGGACAAGCATTACTGCCGTCGAGATTGCGAAGATCACCTACGCGATTGATGAACTGATTCAACGCCCGGAAGTTGATCCCAAGCGGATCGCGATGGTCGGGCTGTCGTACGGAGGTTATTACGCGCAGGTCACACCTGCGGTCGACAGGCGAATCAAGGTGTCTGTGTCGAGTTGCTACTTCGGCGTTCAGGAAGGTCGTT
>JAQBWV010000173.1 GCA_027624335.1 Planctomycetota bacterium | reverse complement strand
CGATCAGTTTCAATCCACTGAGTCCCGCTGGGATCTCGGCCTCACCGTTTTCTTCGGCGGCACGGTGAACAGCGATCCCGAGCGGATGGACGGCGCTTCGAATGTCTGCGAGTTTCAATTCATCGCGTCGCTCGTAAAGCGAGTCGGTCAGCTTTGTGAGAAATTCCCGGCTTTCATCTTCCTCGAAGTTCATCGCTGAATTGTGCAACAGTAATGTCACTGGCCCGGCAATTCCGGCCGGATAGTGTTTCTGTATCGCGTTGGCACCGACGACGCTCGTCGTGTCCTGCGGTAGCTCAGTCAGCAGGCCGTAACTCAAATTGTCAAAACAGACGATAGCCACCACCGAAAACGGCAGCATGAGAACCACGCTTAGTGTCAGAACAAAAGCAGGTTTCTCAAGGATGATCTCGCTGGTCTTCTGCCAGATTGCCTGAAAAATGTTCTTGCGGAGTAGCGATGCCATCAGGCCGGTTGCCGACACCCAGCCGCCAGAACTGCGGACTCGACTCGTTGCGACATGTGGCCAGAAGGACCAGCGGCCTGCCAGTCTGAGGAGTGCCGGAGTAAAGGTCAGAGAGGCGATCAGTACGATGGTCAGGCCGATCGTGATCGCTATTCCGGCCTGACGAAATTTGCCAAAGTCGGCGAAGATCATCATGCCGATTCCGCAAATTACTGTACCGGCGCTGGCGACCAGCGCTTCTCCGACTTTCGCGATGGAGCCTGAAACAGCGGCAGCGGTCTCGACACCGTCGTCCAGTTCCTCTTTGAAGCGGGCGATCAGGAACAGGCAATAGTCGACACCGGCTCCGTAACACAACACTTTAACGTAGACTTCGATCCCGTTGAACAGTGACACGATGCCGTGGTCCGCCAGGACGGTCAGCAGCGCCAGCGAAAATTCCGTGGCGACAGCGACAGTGGCCAGAGGGATGATCGCAAGAACCGGCGCCCGATAAATAAGTAACAGCAGGCTGACGACGAGGATGACTGTCCACTGCTCGGTGGCTCTGGAACTTTCGTGAGCCGCACGCATCATGTCGCGACCGACGGTGGCCGATCCACTGAGAGCCAGTTCGAGTCCTGGCGGCACAAGACTTTCCCCATCGGGAGTATTCTCGTACAGCTCGCCATCGCGCTGGATCAGATCAGCGATCGCATCAATCAACGAAATGTTCTTCGCGTTGAAGAACTCGGTCTCCAGATTGATCAGGACCATCGTTGCTGTGCCATCCGAGCTGTCGAGAATCTTCTGCCAGCCCGTCGTGTTGAATGTCATGATCTTCTGGTCGAGCGACTCATTTTCTGAGCTGCTGGATTCGTCAATGGCAGGAGTCTCGCCTGATTCAGTCAACGCGGCGGTGGCAGTAGCGACTTGAGGCGTGGGTTTGGGCAGGCCTATTCTCTCGAGGATCGAAACGAGACTCGGCTTGAGGACTTCAACGATAAAGTTGCGATCCTGTTCGTTCAGCTTTGTGCGTTCTCGACGGACGACAAGTGCGATGTTGCTCGCAAAGGGTTCGCCCCATGCCTCCTCAAACTGCCGTTCGCCAGCGAGGCTCGGCATGTCGTCTGGCAGAAACGCGAACTCTCCCTGTTGAATGACATCCTGCCAGTCCGGAGCTGACAGCTTCAGAGCCACCAGCGCGATGATCCAGCTGAGCAGGATTGCTGGCCAGATGCGGACGACCGTGTTGCCGAGAAGTCGGTACATATGTTGAAATCAGGTTGCCACTGCAGCGGCCGAACTGTCCTGCCGAGTGCCAAATCTTCAAAGGAACTTAGGGAGCGTTCAGAGATGAGACTCGCGGAGCGTATCCAGCAGGCAATGACCGAGTGGCCATTGAGCACATTCTGAAGGCGGAAACGTCGTGTGGAGCCTGGTGAGAGCTCGGAGAGAATACCCGTCCGAGTTTCCAGTCTCAACCATCAGTCTCGAAAAGACTTGGGACGACTGCTGCCATGCTCCAACTGCTCAAGCGTGGCAGATGGAGCAGGCAGTACGGGCAACGGCGACAACGCCGATGACAGAAGTGTGACAGAAGTGTGACCCGAGCCTGACAGCCAGAGATTCGATACTTATCTATACTCCGCACCGTCGAATGACACCTCGTTACCCATGGATGGCTGTTGAGGCGTTTGCAGAACTTCTCGCACAAACTGCTCCATCGTTGATTGAGCAGTCTCATTTTTTTCAACTCGTGCGGAATCGAGAAGTGCCGATGCCTGCCAGACAGGAACGAACTGGGGCAGGGATGTTTTGGGCATGGAATCCCAGGATGCTCACTAATACTTCGGGAGACAAATCATGAGTGTTGAAACACCACTGACAAATAGTGAATCGCAAGGCACCGTGCTGACGCCTTCAAAATCACCTTCGGCCAGGCCGTTCGATAGAGAGCAGCCGCACACGAACGAAACCTCGGTCGCCAGGCCGTCGGTGGATGATGATGGTGGTGACAGGAATCGTCGCAAGGTGATTGCTCACCCGATTCCACCTCGATTTCGAGATCGGTTTCCGAATGGTTTGAACTGGGTCAACTTCACCTGGATGCTTGTCATGCATACCGGTGCCGTGACGGCTCTCTGGTACTTTTCATGGACGGGACTTGCGATTTGTGCGGTGTTGCATTTTGTGACAGCCTGTCTGGGAGTCACGCTGGGGTATCATCGCCTGCTTACTCACGGAAGCTTCAAAGTTCCCAAACCCGTTGAGTATTTTCTGGCGTGTTGCGGCATGCTTTCGGCTGAAGGCTCTCCAATCTTCTGGGTCGCGACGCATCGCAAGCATCATGTGTTATCTGACCTGCCCGGCGATCCTCATTCGCCGAACGATGGCTTCTGGTGGTCGCACATCCTGTGGTTCAAGCCGAAAGTGATGAAGTCTGAGGAAGAAGCATTGTTTGCTCGTTGGGCTCCGGATTTGTGGAAGGATCCATGGCATCGTGTTTTCGACAGGATTTTCCCGGTGTTCACAATCCTGTTAGGAATCGGAATGTTTATCGTCGGAGAGACCATTGAGCCTGGCATGGGATGGTCACTCGTTCTCTGGGGAGTTTGCATGCGAGCCGTGCTGTGTTATCACAGTACCTGGTTTGTGAATTCGGCAACTCACGTCTGGGGTTATCGGAACTACGAGACGACGGACCGCTCAAGGAATCTGTGGTGGGTTGCCCTGGCAAGTTATGGAGAAGGCTGGCACAACAATCATCACGCACATCAGAGACTGGCGCGACACGGCCATCGCTGGTGGGAAATTGACGTTACCTGGATGGTTATTCGCACGATGCAGATTCTGGGCATCGCAACGAACGTCCAGGATCAGATTCCAGAGCAGTCAAAGTAACTCTCTGCGAATGTCTGTCTCTGAAGAATGATCTACTATTGAGCCTGGTATTCAGTATTGAATGCCAGGCTTTTTCAATTTCATCCAGCGGGCGGAGTTTGGGATGTCACCTGAATTTAGCTTCGCCCGGCCAGCGAGCTGATTTTGAAACCTGCTACTTGCTGATTCATGCAGTCTGGCACGCGACGAACGATGTCTGAAGAACTTCCACTCGAACCACCAGCCATTCAGATTCAAGGACTGAGCTACTCATACGGAAGTGGCCAGACGGTCCTTGCCGATATCACGTTGAGTGTCGCCAGGGGAGAACGGCTGGCTTTGGTTGGTCCCAGCGGTGCCGGCAAATCGACATTGTTGATGCATCTGAACGGTTTGCTGCCAGATCGACTTCCACGTGATTCTGAGCGCGCTTCAGTCGTGGTTGGCGGCGTTCCGGTGCGGAAGTCAACGGTGAGCGAAGTCCGTCGCGTCGTTGGCTTTGTGTTTCAGGATCCGGACGACCAGTTGTTTTGTCCGACCGTGCGTGAAGACGTTGCCTTTGGCCCCTTAAATCTTGGACTGAGCCGTGACGACGTGCTGCGTCGTATTTCCAGGAGTCTCGATCAGGTTGGATTAGCAGGCTTTGAGAACCGCAGCACGCTCCAGCTAAGTACCGGCGAACGGAAGCGAGTGTGCCTCGCTGGAGTTCTGGCCTGTCATCCAGAGGTGCTCGTGCTGGACGAACCCTTCGCCAATCTCGATCCGCGAGCCCGCCGTGGTCTCGGTCGGATATTGCGGGAGTTTCCGGGGGCGCAGGTGATAGCGACTCACGATATCGAGTTCGTCGTTGAGCTCTGCGATCGCGTTATCATTCTCGATGGTGGCCAGATCAGAGCAGATGGCCCGGTCCGGGAAGTACTTTCGGATGAGTTGCTGATCGCTCAACACGGTCTCGAAGTGCCCTGGTGTTTAAGGAGGGCTGAGGGGTAAGGGCCGAGGGGACGGTCTAACTCTCCAGGTTGTGCTGTTTCAGTCGCCCACTTCTGGCTGTGACGATTTCGAATCCGGGCTTCTCACTGACCTCATTGCAGGATCACAATTCCAGACATGCAGGAATACCACGTGAGGTAGACTCAGTGGTGAGTGTTCCCGGAGTTTGGAGTTGACTCCGTAACCGACTGAATCGTTCGTGTGGGGAACCCGGTCTGGCACTAGTGCGTCGGAATCATCGAATGCGTTGAGGGTGGGGTGCTGTGTCGGTCGTAACAAAGTTTCTGATTGTCCGGTGAATTGATGAATGGTCGTCGTGTTCGGCGTGGCTTCACGCTGATCGAGCTGCTGGTGGTGATCGCGGTGATCGCAGTGCTGGTTGCACTGCTGTTGCCCGCGGTACAGCAGGCTCGTGAACGCGCACGCTCAATTCAGTGCATGAACAATCTGAAGCAGATTGGCCTTGCTCTGCATAACTACGAGTCAACGCATTCCGTGTTTCCGCCCAGCTTTCTGCGGCAGGAAGATGGCAATCCGGTGGCACCGCCTCCGCTGAGCGACCCACTTCGATATCGCAGTCACTGGACCGGCTATCATTTGCTGTTGCCGTATATGGACCAGGCGGGGCTGCATGGGCAGTATGACTTCGACGGAACGTGGCTCAGCAGCATGTCGGATTCAAACGATCGAGCTCACTGGGTGTTGAATCGAACGGTTATCAGCGGACTGATGTGCCCAAGTGCTCCGCATCAGACGAACCAGATCGGGGAGACCGGAGCACCAGGAAGCTCGCTTCACTGGATGGCGGGTGCGGTAACGGACTATTCCTTCTGCCACGGAATGGACATTTTGAAGGCGTTGCCAGGTAGTGGCGAGGCATCGTGTCCTGGAGGCCTGCGACACTATTGGAGCGGCTGGCCACAGACCACGAAGGGGGCGTTCGGCTACAACAGCGTGTGTCGCATCGCCGATCTGACGGACGGCAGTTCGCACACCATCTTTATCGGGGAGAAGTCCGGAGCGCGACTGACTTATGGAACTGGAGCCGGTCCCTCGCCTCGAACTCGAGTCGAGTATCCCTGGGCGATGGCTGCGGTGCTCTACTTTGCTGCAACAGGAAACACGTCAAGTGACACGGCCTGGGCTGTTGGCCCATTCGCTGCGACACGGGATATTCGACTGCCGGATTGCCCCGACGACTCCCCATCAGTTGGGGTCCCGTTTCCAATGAATCCGCAGCCAGTCAAAGTGCCGGTCACCGGAGATGAACGATCGTTGTACTCGTTTCAGTCTCATCATCCACAGGGAGCGTGGTTCCTGATGGGGGACGGGTCGGCTAAGTTCGTCAGCGAATTCATCGACCAGTCGGTGTTCGAGGCTCTGTCGACAATCGCAGGCGGTGAGACAACTTCGGTTGCGGAGCTGTGATGCGAATTCCTCGATTTTCTGTGGGCCGCAAGTCTGGAATAGTCCTGGCGATCAGCTTGTTCGGTCGCCGGTCTCTGTTACTGGCGCTGTCTGCAATTGCGGGAAGTGGATGCGGTGCAAACAGTGAACAGGTATCGATCACGGGTCTGGTCATGCTCGACGGGCTGCGTGTGCCGGCAGAAATTCGGTTTGAGCAGCTCAACGCCGAAGGTGTAAGAGTGGGCCGGTCGGCAACCGCTTTTGCCGACGAAAACGGACACTTCTCGACCTCGATCGAACCGCACGACGGCAAGGACACTCCTGTTACCGTCAGCCTGGTCGTACGCGTTTCACAATTGTCGGACAGAGGCCTGCCAACCGTTTTTGATGAGACCGTTCCACGAGAAAAGATTGTTCGATTGAAACGGACTTTGACCAGCAACGTCTCACTGACGCTCCTGACGACGCGGTAGTCCAATCGTTCAGCGTCGAGGGCTCAAGGGTTATCGCAGCTGCTGCCGATTGACCGTGGAGAACGTCCGTTCCTGTCGTGCTTCAGTGTGAGCAGTGCGTGCAACGCGGAGCAGTGGCGCCGCATCTGGAGGGACCAGATGAGTGAGCCGTGGTCGGAACACGACGGCCAGCACCAGCGGCAGATACCACATGACATAGACGCCTCCGTGCTGTGGGTACCACAGTTGCGTGGCGACAACGATGGCTGCCGAGTGCGCCATCAGGTGTTCAATATTCTTTCTGCGAGGAAAGATGGTGAGCAGTATGACTCCGACAAGGAATACCGCCATTACGGGCAAACGATAAACGGGACTGATGGCCGCCCAGAAACCAATTCCAGAACCGTTCTGAAACTGCAGAATGCTCCAATCGATCGAACCGATCGTCTGGCGCAGAAACGAATGGCTGTCTAACGCGGTGAGCGCGAGAGTACCGATCAGAACTGAAGCAACAATCCCCAGTGCCGCGCCGAATCGAACGGCTCCCTTGCGTCCGTAAAACGCAGCCCAAAGGGGAAGTAGAAACGCGGGGAAGAACACAGTCCCGCAGGCGAGTCCCATTAGACCACCGGCAATCATTGGTTTGTGGTAAAAGGCCAGTGACCAGATTACCAGAGCGGCCGGCAGCACATGATCGACATTGCTTACCTGATAGGCGGTGCATGGAAGCAGCAGGTACATCGTTGCCATCGCCACGCCAAGGCGAATGTCACCGAGGTGCCGCCAACCGAGAAAGATCAGTCCGAGAACCACCGCAAGGTGGGACAGGCAGGCGATGATCCGAGCGGCAATTAATTCGGCGGAAACAACTCGCTCGGTGTTTTGCGCGACGAGCATTGCCGGAGCCACCGCAGCTGTTGCCGTAATGAGTTTCGTCGCGGGACCAGAGACCGCTTCGCTTTCGTGTCGCTCGGTGGAGTTATCCTTGCGACGCAGCAGTTCGTCGGCCTGTCGCACTGTGGCGACAGTCGATGCCGCAGGCGGCTCGGTTGCAACCTTGGTCACCTGAAATGCAAAGGCAGCCACGCAGAGGAAAGCGAGTCCCGACGAATTAAGATTCTGCTCAAGCAGCGGACGGCGTTTAAAAACCGAATCGAGAAACAGACGCACCAGGATCAGGCCCGTACAGACAAACAGCCAGGCATATCCAAACGTCGGACGGGAGCTGCCTAGCAGCAACAGGCCCGGCGACACGCTCAACAACAGAATCAGGTCGATGTTGCGTAACGACCAAAGTCGGTTGAAGCGAAAAAAGACTGCCACCATCAACAGAAGCGACAAGTAAAACCACGTCGATTCGTTGACCTGATACCCTCGAAGAATGTAGTCCATTCGCAGGGGGCGCCGACGATACCATGTACCGCCGACGGATCCTTGATGCTGTGGCGCTGGACTGTCTCCAGACAGCGTCGCCGTTGACCCACTAAGTTGAGGACAGAGTCCCAATCTGTCCACACGTCATTCAGGCGTTTGTCGGAGTGCGTTGACCCACAGCTCCGCGCTGAACCCCTGTAAGTTACGATGTTTCATCACGTTGGCAATGGTTGCGTACGTGTTGTCGCAGATTTAGTTCGGAGTTTCAGATTCCATTTTCAGTGGTCAATTCAAAAGCCATCACGCATTTGGGCCTATCCACCGTCAGAAAACAATCCACCGGCATGACGCACATCTTCTACGGGAATTTTGACTTTGAACATGAGCTTGCCTCACCATCCTATAACCGTTCCAACCGTCTTAATCGTATGAACGCTGAGCTGACGAACCATCTGCTCGCTCTTGCCAGCGACGGCGACCAGCTGTTCTTTCCGACCGAGCCGCCGACAGCGTTCTTGCACGAAGCGGAACAGGCAGGTTTCCCGGATGTATGCACGCACGTGTGTACTGATCTAATGAGCGACAGGCCAGTCGCGATTCCCTGGGGCTGGTCCAAAGCGGCCGTGACTTTCTCACAGGGTCAGGACTGGACGACATCTGCACCGTCACTTGCGGCAGTGCTGAAGATGAATTCGCGCATGCTCTCGTTTGGCCTGGAAGAACGGTCCGTAGGCGGCATTCCAGGGGCGACGGTAATTGACTCGTTGAAGCAGCTCGTAACGGCGATTCAGGATGCGTCAGCCATTTGGAATCGTCCGCTGGAGAAATTTGCCTGGCTATTGAAAGCTGAGTTCAGCATGTCCGGACGCGAACGAATCGCTGGCCACGGTGCGAATTTCGATGACTCATCCAGAAACTGGGTCGGGCGTCGCCTGGTTTCTGGAAGGCGGCTTTACTTCGAGCCACGCGTCGAGTCGCTGTTCGAACTGAGTACGCAATGGAACATTCCAAATCTTTCCCTGACGGCGACTCAACACGGCTCTCCGGAATTCTTCGGAGCCACCCAGTTGTTGACTGACAGTTCCGGGCAGTATCTGGGGAGCGTCCCAATTGCTGCATCGCTGGAAAAAGTGTCAAGGAATACGGCGGACTCTTGTTTGTCTCCAGAGATTCTTGATCGAGTTGTTGCTGACGCGGAACTGGCTGCTCGCGAAGCTCAGTGGTTGGGCTATCACGGTCCGCTGGGGATCGATGCCATGATCTATCGAGGACCGAACGGCGAGCCGGCATTGCGTTCAATTCAGGATGTCAATGCTCGCCTCACGATGGGCCGCATCGCTCTGGAATGGTTTCAGCGGTTTCCCGACTCCGAGTATTCTGCATGGCTGCTGGCGCCTTGTGAGTGGTTGCAGTGTGACGAATTGAATCTGTCACCCGCAAATCCAATCATTCGACAGACATCGCCATTCAGGATTGCCGGGCAACCTGCTCGTCGTGTTGGCGTTCTGTTCGCGCGGCAGGCAGACTGGACGAGACTACTGGCGACTCATTTGCGACCATAAGTCACCGTCGAACATGTCGACGATTCGAGCGAGACCGGCATCGACGAGTTCCCGTCCCGTGAGGAATCGTCCTGGGTTCGTCCACTCGGCGATTTTGTCTGCCGGAAACTCGAAGAGTTTTGCCAGCAGTTTGTCGAGATCGCCTTCCAGATTCTTGAAATGCCGAGCCCACTCGGTCGCCTCTTCAAGCTTCACCTCATCGGCACTCTGCCACCGCATCGGATGAAACAGAAGTGTGGAGTGTGGAGTCACAAACCGGCGTTCGCAGGCGGCGAATGGCAGGATCGCGGCCGACGAGCATTCTCCAGCGACAACGCCGGTAACGCGCAGACCTCGCAGACGAATAATCGAGCACAGTGCCAGTCCTACATAAACGCTGCCTCCCCCTGAGTCGAACCAGATGACGCCTCGACTGCGACGCGGAACTTCGATGAGCGAGGAGATCAGTTCATGCTGCTTGTCGGTCAGATCGCCATTGATCGCGAGTTCCCAGTCCGGTCCCGATGGTGGCGGGTTAAACGGGCCTGATTGAATCGGTGACGGCGTCCGCGATGCTCGCTGCGGAGGGTATCCGCGTCGCAGATAAGAATGTCGGCTTTTCATGTGCTGGTTATTTGGATCTGTTTTCGGGCAAGCGACGTGATTCAGGATACAGGAAGCACAAAGGTACATTCTAATTGAACGGCAACACCTTGATACCTCATACTAAGGGACGGCCCGGAAACTGAACCGGCAATTGAATCAGCCGGCACGCGTTAGCGTCCGGTTTTTCGTGAACCGTAAGCTAACGCTCATCGGCTAATGCCGGTCTTATTTCCGGCCCGTCCTGGACCGTAGCATAGTTGAGACAGCGATGTACGTCGAATTCCACCAGACCCTTTTTGATGCCCCACGGTGCTCGTGGTGGCGGCGAACAGAAATTGACCGGCGAAGCAGAGTCTCAAAGAAGCCCAGACAAACGACGACTGTGCCTGATCCTGAAACGTCCAGATCCGACATCGTGGAACAGTCTTTTAACGCGGACGCTCCCAAGCCGAAATGGGCACTGATATCACGTACCTGCCGACGAAACCAAGTTGACAATTCAGCCGTGGTACTGAGTCATTTCAGACGAACAGTCGTGGGCTGGTCGATCTCAGAAAGCCTCGCTATACCATTGGTTACGGTCCAGCGTTCGCAACCTGATCGAAGCGTGGTGACCCGATACGGCATGCCGGATTCGTCACAGTGCTTGTTTTTTCCGGTACGCATCGACGATTACCAGCAAATTCTACGCCCGCTCAACGTCCTGCTCCGTGTTTCGTTCGGAATGCTGTGACGACAACACTGTTATGAAACGCTTCTTCTGGTTACGCAAGCATCAGTGTACAAAATGTGGAGACGATGCCGATATCGAGCAGACCAGACTCAGCGTCTTCCCGTACATCGAACGCTTCTACAACTCGAATAGAATAGACGCCCAGATACCAGACACCTGACGAAATCGAAGAAGAAGAAGATCGAGCCGAAATGTCCTTCTGAAAAACCAGTTTCGGTGCTCAATGTCATTGGTCAAATGCACCGTGAAAAAACCAGAACCCACTCAGCCAGGAATTGTGCATGGATATTATAATTCTGTTCGGGTTCATCGTCGCACCAATTCTGTCTGCACTGGCCAGTCGATCTTTTTATCGATGGTCCAGAAGTCGCAACCGAAAAAAAACGTCACCAACTTCGCTACTGATCGGCAATGTGCTTGTTCTAGCGTTTCTACTTTCGTTTCTTTGCCTTGTCGGTGAACTCTATTTTCGCTTCTTTTATGATACCACCGATTCCTTCGGGCTTACTAAAGTCACCGGGCGATGGTTTGAACGTCACTTCCAAGGCAATGTGGGTGGCTTCCGGGATTCCGTTGATTATGAGACTGGCATTCCCGCTGGACAACGCCGCGTTACATTTCTGGGTGACTCATTTACGGTCGCACACGGTGTAAACGATGTTGAAAATCGTTTCGCCAATCTTATCAGGAAATCAAACCCCAGCTGGAACATCCATGTGCTGGCCACGTGTGGCTGGGATACAAATGCAGAACTGCATTTCCTGGAGAAAGTACTGGAGAGTTCGTATGAACTGGATACGGTTGTTCTGGTCTATTGCCTTAACGATGTCGCTGACATCGTGCCTGAATGGGCACAGATTCTCGATAGAATCTCCAACCAGGAAAAGCCAAACATCCTTGTTCAACACAGCTACCTGTTCAATACTTTGCATTACCGGCTACGTGCATCACGCGAGCCTGCCGTAGCGGACTATTTCGGATTTGTTCGTCAGGGATACGAACCGCCACTCTGGGAGATTCAGAGAAAACGCATGCGATTTCTCCGAGACCTTGTCGTCGGGAATGGCGGTCAACTCGTCGTTGTTACCTTTCCGTTCATCCACGCTCTCGGATCTGACTATAAATGGGCGGATGTGCATGTTCAGATTAATGAGATGTGGAATGACCTGAGGGTTCCCCATCTGGACCTGTTGCCTGTATTCCGAGAGAAGCAGCCGCATGAGGTGGTCGTTAACGCGTTTGACGCTCATCCCAACGAGTTTGCACATCTGCTTGCCGCATCAGCAATCGATGAGTTCCTTCATATCCAGCTTTCTGATTCAGTATTAGTAGAACAGACGGATAATACACGCTGATGCATGCGGTCCACGATCGGCTCCCACTGCATGCATCACCTATGGACACAAGGATTCATCGCGTGAATGTCAACGAAAGCCGAATTAGTCTCGCGTCACGAATCGACTGTAATTCCGCACTTCTTTGCATTGCAGTAAGCGTTCTGGCGATGCTGCCGTATCTTCAGACATTCGGTCATGAGTTCATCACACTCGATGATGGAGTATTTGTTTTCCAGAATCCTTATGTCATGAATGGGATGTCGTGGGATGGGTTTCTGTATTCTCTTGGGCTGCAACCACCCGACATTAAGTTTCCACATTTGGGGCACCCGCTTGCCTGGTGGTCTCATATGCTGGATGTTCAGATGTTCGGACTCAATCCCTGCGGTCATCATGTGGTAAATGTACTACTGCACGCCGCGAATGTTGCACTTCTGTTTGTTTTCCTGTCTCGACTCACTGGCTCATCAGTCTCTGCCGCTATTTGCGCCACTATTTTTGCAGTGCACCCTGCACACGTGCAGGTCGTGGCATGGGTCGCACAACGAAAGACGCTACTCTGCGGCGTCTTTCAGTTGCTTTGCTTGATTTCCTATCTCCGTTATGCCGAGCGTCCTAACATCAGAAGATACGTAATCGTGACAGTGTTCTTCTCTATGGCATTACTCTCGAAAGCTTCTGCTGTCACGTTGCCGTGCGTCTTCCTGTTGCTGGATTTCTGGCCACTTCAACGAAGTCGAGCATTCAAATCCTTTGGGTGTGACGTCTCTGGATCAGTATGCTCTACCAGGTCACTCGTCTCACTTCTGATTGAAAAACTCCCGTGGTTTGCGATGACCGCCGGAATCAGCCTATTTGCATACATGTCTCAGGAGCAAGCAGGAGCAGTTCTAGGTCATCCATCTGTCTCGGACAGGCTCGTCAAGAGCATGGATGCTTACTGTGTCTATATCCTTAAGAGTACGATTCCGGATTTAACAGGCGTTTTGCATCCTGCCCCCATTGCCCCGTCAGGGTGGAAGATTGCTGCGGAAGCACTGACGCTGATAACAATTACTCTGCTGGCCCTATGGCGTGTTAAGAAACAGCCGTCGATACTCGTGGGATGGTGCTGGTTTATCGGAACACTTGTGCCGGTTGTTGGAGTCGTCCAATTGGCTTCACAACTTTACGCCACACGATATCTCTACTTGACAATGCCGGGGCTGCTGGTGGCTTTGAGTAGCGATCGATCGCTTCAGTTTCAGTCAACACAATCAACTGCACGAAGAATTGCGACAATCGGGTCGCTGGCCCTTGTCCTGACCGGGTATCTGGCACTTACGACTTACGAAGCGAGCAAGTGGCGTGATTCGATTACGCTGTTTTCGTATGCCATTGAAGTGGAAGGGCTTGATAGGCAGACTGGGACACTGCTGGCGATGAAGTTGTCAGAAGAACAGAGGTGGGAGGAATCGGTAGAGTACTTTCGCGAGGTGATCGGTATCGATGGAGAATACGGGCGCGTATTCTATGGCCTATACCGTGATGCTCTTGAACAACTACTGAAGTCTGAACCGAATCGTTCGCGGGAGTGGAACGACCTTGGAGTTGTACATTGTCTGCTGAGTGACTTTCAAAAAGCGATCCCCTGCTTTGAACAGGCAGTGCAGCTTGATCCAGACTTGACGCAGGCCGTCCTGAACGCTGAACACGCTCGGATTGAACTCGAAAAGAGCTCGCAGGCAACAGACACCAGCAGTAGTCTTACAGGGCACGAAAAAGGCGAGTGACACGAAATCACTCGCCTTTCTTGAGGGCAACTGGAAACTCAAACCGAACGAACACTGGAGTAATGAGTTTCGGCCAGTTTGACAGGGTTTCCCGAAGTCGGATTAGAAATCTGACACTTCCTGGCCATCATTGCGGGAATGTAACCGCTGATAGATGCCATACTTCGGTGCCAGTTGTGCAGGGATGCGGTAGCCGCCCTGCGTTGCATACGGCGGTCAGATAACAAAGCAGGCGGCGGGGAGT
>JAQBWV010000172.1 GCA_027624335.1 Planctomycetota bacterium | reverse complement strand
TAGTGTGGGCAACGAGGCAAAACAGACTCATGGCAAACGAACTTCAACTTATCGTTGTAACTCCCGAAACCACGATTGTGGACGAACCGGTGAGTGCGCTTCGTTTTCCCCTGTTCGACGGTCAGGCCGGAGTGCTGCCGGGGCGAGCGCCGCTGGTTGGTCGACTGGGTTGTGGCGAACTTAAGCTGACTGCCGCATCGGGCGAGCGGTCATACTTTGTTGATGGCGGCTTCGTTCAGATCAACGGTAAGACGGTCACGTTGCTGACAGCTCGTTGCCTGACCAGGGACGGCATTGACACGGACGCGGCCCGCAAGGAACTTGATGAAGCCATGAGTCGACCGGCTTCGAATGACACAGACATTGAAGCCCGATTTCGTGATCAGGATCGAGCACGCAAGATGCTGGCGGCAAAGAATTAGTCGCCTCTGCAAAGTTTGGACGTCAGAACTCGAAAACAAAAACTGCGGAAGTCGCCTGGCGATTTTCGCTTTTTTTATGCGCCTGCAGATTCGTCGAAACGACTACCGTAGTGAGCAGTTTTCCGCGGGCTGTTCCGGATGCAAAAACGGGCGGATCAGCTTTACCAGTCTGTGCGGATGAGTCACGAACGGAACGTGTCCGCTGTTCGAAAGTTCTTCGACTTCAGCATGTGGCAGTCGCTCGCCAAGAAGTCTTGCGGCATCGCGATGTCTTGCTGCTTCACCTTCGCAGCTGATGATCAAACTTGGTGTAGCGAGAGTGGTCAGACTGGATGAAATGTCGAAGGTTCGCAGCATCTTTGCTCGACGTGCCACGTCGCGAATCGGAACGACTCCCGTTTCCCGGAGCAGAAATTCCCATCGAGTGATGTCAAACGGCGGGAACCAGAGCCGATGGTTGTTTTGCAGGACGGTATTTCTGAATGGAAGCCGTTGTATCGGTCCTGGAAGCCACCCGAGCATTCCGAGAGCAACGCGTTCTGCGAAAGTGAACTGCATTGAGATCAGCGGGCCCTGCAGCACTGCACGTTGAATCCTTTGCGGGTAGCTGTGCATCGCCAGCAAAGCGACCGCCGAACCAAATGAAGTTGCATACAGGTCAAATTGCTCATCCCCCAGGCGAGTTGCTGTAATGTCAAACGCCTTCACCAGCTGATCGAAGGTCTGTGCTTCGGAGGGATAGTCGAGAATGACGCAGCGAAATTCTTCCCGCAACAGCCAGGCCGTCAGGCAGAAGAGCGTCGATGATGCGCTGATCCCGTTCAGAAAATACAGCGGAGTCCCTTCTCCCATGACGCGTCCACTAAGCGACAGCCCATCAATAGCGAAATGGAACTCCTGGCTTTGTTTCAGAAACTCGGATCGGACCTGTTTCCACGCCAAAGGTTGAGGACAGCCCTCGCCGTTATCAACTGCGGGCAATCCAACGACCTGCGGAACAGAGGCGTCACGCTCAGACCAGGACACCTGAGTGGCCAGCGGGGTTGGAATGATTGCATCTTCCGACATGGGTCAGTCAGTCAGTGAAATAGAATCGCTAAATTCAAGAGCCTTCACTTCTCGTATTTGAAGGGCAGAAGGAGAGGCAGCGGTCCACATTCTGGCAAGATGTCTTTGAATGGGCAAACTGAAGCGCAGACCGGTTGAGACAGAAAATGCCGGTCGAGAATCGGCGCATGAAGCGACGCCGTGTGGGCAAGTTGCCGACACGGCGTCCTGGACGAGCGATCGCCGTTCGCCTATTGGCGTCGTGTTTCACCAGATTCTGCGGCGGTTCGGGTCGGCGTTTTGCCTGCTCCCTGCAGACTCTGTGTGCTCTGATCAGCAACACTGCCAGACGCGGGACTTGAACTGCTCCAGCCTGCCGTTGACCATTGTGGGTAGGACTCGACGACGCTTGACCCAAGGTCTTTCAGTACGTCGGCAAACTGGCGAGTCGAGATGTTCTGATTAGGAACAACTCGTTGCAGAACAAATCGACGATTGCTGGCAACGTAGGCAAAAAACTTGCCTTTTCCGAGGCGGTCGTTTGCCGCAAGCAATCGCAGCAAAGCGGTTCTAGGAACGTCGGCCGCTGATTTCGGTAATTCGTCGAGCCACGCCATGACCCAGATGGATGAAGTGTCAGCACTCATCACCGCAGTCATCGAAAGATCCCACTCTTCGCGATCGTGAATCGACCGGAATATGAAATCGTATCGCTGTTCGACTTTCTCTGGCTTCAGCCCCATTGCCTGCAGAAGCGTCCCAAGCAGCTCGTCGTTCAACTCACCTGCTTTTGGCCTGGCGGCCTCAGCCACTTCAGCAGCGTTGGTGATGACTGGTGCGATGCCTGCAGCTGCGACTGCGCCTGCTGCGATAAAACCACGTCGTGACAGTTCCATCGTGACACTCCCTTGTCAGAACTGTTTCGGTTGGCTCGGAGAAATAGCACTCGATGCACATTCCATTGTGCCTGCAAAGAGATCTGCAAATTGACTCTCTGCGGTGCAACTCCGAGATTAGATGCTGCCTGATGGTCTGGTGAAGGTACCACTCCCGCCGACTCACCACGTTGTCGGCTCAGCCTCGCAGGTACTCCAGCGCAATTTGCGACCAGGTTTCAAATTGATCGATTTCGCTCAGGAGTTCAATAATTGGAGCAAAGCCTGTTTCTATCATCGACTCTTCAAGGGGCCGAACTTTTGGCTCGTCCAGCTCAAAAATGTGAAGAACTCCCAAATGGACCTTTCCGACGTCGGTTTCATCATCGTTAATCAGGCCGACGAGCTGTTCAGCGTAGCCCGATTCGATCTCGATTTCTTCTTCGAGTTCTCGGGCCATGCCGGCCAGATACGGCTCTGCAGAGCTGTCGCGGTCGAGGGTCGAGATGTGACCTCCGACACCGATGGACCGTTTGGCATGCAGTCGCTTTTCGCCCTGCTGACTGCCGCGAGTGTAAAAGAAGGCATCGTCGCCACAGCGGAAGACACAATAAGGAATCAGTTGCTTGTAGCTCGGATCTTCCTCAGCTTCGGGGCGTGCCAGATACCGAGTATGCAGCGGGTCAAAGAGAGTCCCAAGGTAGGGATCGATGTTTGCATTGAAACCCTGGAAGTGACCGATCTCGTGAAAGAGCAACGTCGGCACGACAAGTACATGTTCAACGGGCGTTGTGGTTTCGGTCATGGTTCTTCCTGAATCGGACCGCTGGCCGTGTGAAGCCGGGCGGAAAAATGATCGGCGATGAAAAATCTAAGGCGTGGCCGTTTTCTCGAAGGCATCAGCCAGCAGGAACGTCAACTTTCGGTCAGCGTCCCTTTAGATGACGGAATGCCGTGCTGGCGAGGATCTACAGTCACCGCCTGTCGCAGTGCTCGCGCAGTCCCCTTGAAGACGGCTTCTGAAATGTGATGGCTATTGTGCCCATGGTGCAGCAAAAGATGCAGGTTCATTCGAGCGTTGGCCGCGACGGCTTCCCAGAAGACTTCGACGAGCTGGCAATCGAAGTCGCCGATTTTTTCCGTCGGAAAGTCGATTCGATAAACGAACGCCATGCGTCCACTTAAATCGACGGCGCTCGTGACGAGGGTTTCTTCCATCGGAAGAGCAAGGCTGCCGTAACGGTTGATCCCGGATTTATCGCCGACGGCTTGAGCCAGGGCCTGTCCGAAACAAATTCCAACATCCTCAACTGTGTGATGAAAATCGACGTCGATATCACCTTGGGCGTCTACGGTCAGATCCATCAGAGAATGCCGAGCCAGCAAGGTCAGCATGTGATTGAAGAAGCCGATGCCAGTTTCAATCTGCGGAGTGCCAGTTCCGTCGAGATTCAATTCGAGCTGAATCTGGGTTTCTGCAGTCTGCCTGCTGATGGAAGCAGTTCGGCTCATCCTGGAATTCCGTGTTCTAAGCGACAATGAAGAGGGTGTATTTTCCGTGGCAAACGCTGCAGCCAGAACCCACTCCGTGACTGCAGGCAAGAGTCTGACAGCTACGTGCCGACCCTGCAAACGGTGTAATGCTGCGAGTCAGTGGCGAGCATTTTGAGATTCAGTCGATATTAGAACTTCGTAAAATTCTTCGCATCCTGCAGAAGCCTGCGATCGCGAAGCAAACATGGATGACGCAGAAAAGGACCACGGAAGGTGTGATCAGGTTCTCGCCAAAGATCCCATAACCAGTAATCAGGGCGTAAAGCAGGTACTTGGTCCTGATCACCAGCTTGAAAGGCTGGCCGATCATGTTCAGCCAGATCGTGAACCCAACGGCCACTGTGTATGACGACACGTAAACAACGGCGGCCGTCGGATCGACCAGCCTGGCTGCGGTTAGCAGGCATGTCGTAATGAGCATGCCGGAATGGTCGACACACATATCGGTGAAAGCGCCTGCCGGACCGGCAGTCCCCGTTGCGCGGGCGATCGGTCCGTCCAACGCGTCCAGGGCAACGTGTAGCCAGACAAAGACACTGGCAATTCCGACCTGCTGCGCGCTCTCGGCGGTCAGCAACAGATAGCCGAACGGGACAAGCTGCAATAGACTCAGCAGACTGATGAGGTCAGCCGAGATTCGTCGACGAACCAGAAATCGCACCAGGGGGCCGAACAGCCCGTCGCGGATCTTCTGAAAGCGTTCCTGCCCAGCCTGCTCGCTCTCGGCGAAATAGTTGAAGTGCGACATAAAGGCGTCCTTACTTCGGTCGCCATCGTGGGTGCTTGTTCGACCGCATGAAGAACAGTGTGTGGTTCAACATAATGATGGGCAGAGTAAGGGAGACGCTGCCGGCTCGTTTCTCACTGTCGTGGACGGGGCTTTGACTGAGAGTGCTGAATAACATCGCCGCATCTGTCGAACGCTGCCCGTTCAGATACACGCCGCATGACCCGTATGTCCGGAGTCGGTGCGAATCGCTTCCCACAGTAATCGGCTTGTCGATCGATGCGACAAAGCTCGCCGCCTGACGATTCACTTTCGGCGGTACGCCGCCGTTGTAAAGTTCGATGGCGTCGACGCGTTCGAGAACTTCATCGACGAAAGTATGAGTCGTTTTTCGACTGGCCTTCTGGAACTCAAGGGACTTGCGACCAAAGGCGAACGGGTGCGCCAGCGAAATATAGCCTCCCATGTCCCTGGCAATTTCAAGACACTCGATCGACGCAACTCGCGACCGCACCATGAACCGGCTCAGCAGGTGCGGCTCGACCGCCCGACGGTAATAGTCCTCAAGCTGCCCGGGACATCCAAAATAGACGAGGAATTCGAGACCTTCCCTCGTTCCGACTTCAACTCCAGGAATGCAGGAAATCCGATCGCGTTCACACAGCAGAATGGAACCGCGAATCTCGTTGTGATCTGTCAGAGAAATCGACAGCCGGTCTCGCAGGCAACGGTCTTCGATCCGATCAATTGACGGCAGCCCATCCGAAAAATTCGAGTGCGTATGGAGATCAAAAAACTGGAGCTCCAGCCCGGCGATCGCTTCGGCAGCACTGAGTGCCTCGACCTCGCCTACTGATTGAAGACTGACCGGTGGAGTCATGGACGCGTTCCAGTTTTCTTTCGCAGGAGAAGCAACTGCATGAAACTGTTGCCTCTTCAGCTGGTGGATGGGATCTGCAGTTCAGGCGTGACGCCCGACCCTGGAGCACCGTGATCACTGCCTGCTTTGGTCAACTCGACAATAATTCCACCCAGACGGAAAAAACGATGCACGCGAGTAAACCACAGCTCACGTTGCCAGTTCAACCCCACCCGCTGGCACTCAGCCTGTAATTCGTCTCGCTGAAATGTCCGGCATTTCCAAAGTCGGCTCGACATGGCTCCGAATACGGTGTTCTCAGTGCACTGCAGCAGAATCCGACCGCCCGGGCGGACGACTCGCGAAATCTCGCGAAGGCCTGGTTCCGGATCCGGCAGATACTCGAGCACCCATCCGCAGGTCGCGCAGTCGAACGTGTCATCCTCAAACGGCAGCCCGGTCAATGCTGCTGTCACGTAGTCAATTCGAGGATCGGCGAAACGCTCGGCAGCTCGAGCCAGCATTTCTGACGACAAGTCGGTCGCGACGAGTCTGGCATCCGCGTCGGCGTGCCGAACCAGATGCGTCAGAAGCTGTCCGGCTCCGGTGCCGACATCAAGGATGTTCTTGCAGCCTTGAACCGGGAAACCACCTTGTTTGAAGAAGCTGGATGCGAGCGGCTCGTGGAGACTCACGATGCTGCACGAACGCAGGAATCTTCCGGCGATCCCGGAGTAATGCTGTCGCACGCTTTCCTGGTACTGCTCATAAGGTTTGCGGCGATACCCGCGATAGCTCAGCCGTTCGGCGATCAGTTTCTGAATCACAGTCAGTCCTTCAGGCGAATCTTCTGGATGCGTTTCTGGCAAAGATTGAAAGGTTCCCGCGACGCCACACCTCAGCAGGCGGATTCCTGTGAGAAAGGAAACGGTCGACTGTGGTTCTTTTCTCAAAAAGCGGCATCCATGACCGCCACCCGCAGGATCCTGTATTACGGTGACCGGCGCGCTACCGAGTCAGACTCACGGATCTGGGCGGTCGCAGTCTTGCACCCAACCGGGCATCAGTCAAATGAGCCATTCCCAACCGTCCGCGGTGCAACCCGGATGGCAACAAAGTGAAGCGTTTTTAAGCGGGAACAGTGACGACCTTCTGAACATGCTTCGGTCTGTTGCCAGGTTGTGTGAAACTATCCGGATCAGGTAAACGGAATCGCTCACTCCGATCTGTGAAAGTATCGCCCGATGTTGACGGGACGACTTCCAGACAGCAGGAGAGTGCTCAACAATGCCCGTCAGGATCGGCTGATACAACTTCGTTTGTTCCGTTTTACAGGAAAGAGAATCGGATGATTCGACAATCGATAATCGTGGCCCTTACGTTCGCTGTCGCAGCCATAATCGTACTGCCCTCTTCAGCAGCTGACACGGACCACAGGTTTGCTGCCGCAGACTCTTCAAAGCAACGAATCGCGATTATCGACAAGAATGGCGATATCGAATGGGAGTACAAGATCGGGTCATTGCATGACCTGCAGGTTCTCCCTTCGGGAAATGTCCTGTTTCAGACGTCTATGACTCGGCTGCTGGAAGTCGACCCGCAGTCCGACAGGATCGTCTGGGAGTACGATGCCGGAACCAGCAACGGGAACAAAGGCAAACCTGTGCAGGTCCACGCTTTCCAGCGTCTGGCCGACGGCGTCACCATGATTGCCGAATCCGGTCCTGCTCGAATCATCGAAGTCAATGTTGACGGGAAGCTGTTGAAAGAAATCGCTCTCAAAGTCGACCACCCGCACGTTCACCGCGACACGCGACTCGCTCGCAAAATCGACAACGGTAATTATCTCGTCTGCCACGAGGCCGACGGCACGGTGCGAGAGTACGACTCGACCGGAAAAGTCGTCTGGACCTTTGAGGTCCCGCTGTTCAATCGTGAACGAAAAGGCGGCCACGGCGTCGAAGGTTTCGGCAATCAGTGCTTTTCCGTGCTGCGTTTGAAAAACGGAAACACGCTGATCGGAAGTGGCAACGGACACAGCATTCTGGAAGTCACTCCGGAAAAGAAGGTTGTCTGGAGTATCCACCAGAACGACCTGGCGGGCATTCAGCTTGCCTGGGTAACATCGCTGCAGGTACTACCGGGCGGCAACATCCTCATTGGAAATTGCCACGCCGGCCCCGGTAATCCGCAGATCATTGAGGTAACTCGGGACAAGAAAGTTGTCTGGAAGTTTCATGACTTCGAACGATTCGGCAACGCGCTGACGAACTCGCAGGTTCTGTTCGACTAGGGAACGTGTCAGGATTAACTTCCCGATTTCGGAACGCGTCGTTCCCGCGCAGGCGGGAAACCAGTTTTTCCACCACGCTGCCAAACTCATTGAGTTCCCGCCTGCGCGGGAATGACAAAAACGACTTAAGCCGTCGTTGAAATCGGGAAGTAATTTCGGACACGTTACCCAAGCGAGTCAAAACTCCAGAGAAAGGGCAATCTGTAATGCTTCCGAATGTGCGCCTCTGGCTCGCCGTATTTGCGATTGTTCTAAGTATTTCGTCAGTCGGAATCGCACAGGATATTCCGACTCCGCGCGGAGCATCAGTCGAGCTTCTTACTCTGGCGGATGTCGCCGCAGGGAGGGCGAGAATCGTTGACCTGACTCATGTTCTCAACGAGAAGAACGCGTACTGGCCCGGTCCGGGCTATGAGCCATTCCAGCTGAAAACGATTGCGACAATTGAGAAGGACGGTGTTCTCTCGAAAGCGTTTTCGATGCCGGAGCACCTGGGAACTCATATTGATGCGCCCAATCATTTTGAATCCGGTCAACCCGATCTTTCCAGCATCTCGCCCGACCAGTTCTTCGCACCTGGAGTCGTCATCGACATCACACCGCAGGCGGAGGTGAATGCCGATACAACCCTGACCATCAAAGATATTCAGGATTGGGAATCGAACCACGGTCGCATCCCCGACCAGGCAATTATTCTACTCCACACCGGCTGGGGCCGGTTCTGGAACAACTACTCGCGTTACAAGAATCAGGATGCCATGGGCAAGCTGCATTTCCCGGCGTACTCGGGCGAAGCCGCCAGATTTCTGATTCATGAACGGAAAGCTAGAGGGCTCGGCATCGACAACCTGAGTATCGACTGCGGCATCTCAAAAAACTTCGAGGTTCATCACATCGTCAATAAAGCGGGCCGTTACGGATTGGAAAATGTTGCTCAACTGGAGCGACTGCCTGCTCGTGGATTCTTTCTGATCGTCGCTCCGATTCGAATCGAAGCCGGTTCCGGTGGTCCGACTCGAATACTGGCGATTCTTCCGGGCAAAGCAAAAAAAGAAGTAGAGCGGTAGAGCGACTGAGAACAGCGACGGCGGAAATTCGACCGGACGAACGACTGCGCAACGAAAAACGGGCGAGTGAACCACTCGCCCGTTTTTGTATTCAGTCTGACTTACGCTGCGGCGCTAGACGGCGGCGACTTCGGCTTCAATTTCCTGTGGCTTGACGTTGATTCTGCGGCCCTTGCGATCAAAGTAGACCGTTCCTTCAACGAGAGCGAACAGCGTGTAATCACGGCCCATCCCGACGTGCTTGCCGGGGTGCCACTTCGTCCCACATTGTCGAATCAGAATGTTTCCAGGGATGACAGGTTCACCGCCGAACTTCTTAACGCCGAGGCGTTGAGCATTCGATTCACGACCGTTGCGGCTGGAACCCTGCCCCTTCTTGTGAGCCATAGCTAACTTCCTGAATATCAATCGTCTGAATTTAATGGGAGTTACGGGCAGAGATCTCTCTGACCGACTATCGTCGAAACGTGAGCGGAGAAGTGTAACAATCCCTCTGGCTCATGCAAATTCAGCAGCCGCACTTACTCTGCAAACTCTAAAGTATTCTTCCTGCACGAGTTGCAACAAATCAGTCCCGGTTTTACAGCATTCGAACGGCGAGCCACGCGATGAAGGCACTCTACCTCAGCGGTACCCATTACGAATTGAAGCACGATTACCCGGTTCCCGAACCGCAAAATGGTGAAGTGCTGGTTCGAGTGCTAAGGGCGGGCGTCTGCGAAACAGATCTGCAGCTCATTCAGGGCTACATGGGGTTTGAAGGTGTCCTCGGACACGAGTTCGTCGGAATCGCAGAAACCGGCGCCCTGGCCGGACGGCGCGTTGTTGGGGAGATTAATTGCAGCTGCTGGGTCTGCAACACCTGCCGGTCTGGCTTGCCGACTCACTGCCCGAACCGAACCGTGCTCGGCATCCTTGGACACGATGGAGCCTTCGCCGAATACATCGCCGTACCTGAACGAAATTTGCATGCCGTTCCAGATTCTCTCTCGACAGACGAAGCAGTGTTTGTCGAACCGGTCGCAGCCGCTTATCAGATTCTCAGGCAACGATTCGTTGAGCGTGGTCAGTCCGTTGTGGTTCTTGGGGACGGCAGGCTCGGAAATCTATGTGCTCAAGTATTGACCGATTTCGGCTGCACCGTCCTCGTAATAGGCAAGCACACTGAAAAACTTCAGATCCTACAGAAGCTGAACGTCAGAATTGACACAGCATTGCTGGGAGATTCGAAACCAGATCGCAGCGCTGACGTCGTCGTCGACTGTACGGGTTCAGGAACAGGGTTGCCAACGGCGTTGCAGTACGTGAAGCCGTGGGGAACGATCGTCCTGAAAACGACCGTTGCCGGCGAGCAGACATTGGCACTGGCGCCGATCGTGATCGACGAGGTCCGCGTGGCGGGATCCCGCTGCGGACCGTTCTCAGATGCGATCGTTGGCCTCGATTCAGGACGAATCACCGTGAATCCGCTCATCTCCGACAGGTTCGACCTCAGAGACGCCGTCGCAGCACTCAAAACAACATGCAGCCGTCCTGTCCTGAAGGTGTTGCTGGACATTGCGATGGAATAGCGTGAGGCAATTGTGCTGAAGTAGTCCGCCTGGAAGTGTGTAGCCCCATTCGGCAGAACGTGGATTTGGAGGGCCGACCAAGGTCCAGTGACTGCGGCTTAGGGTAGCATGCCGTCGCGTCGCAGTTTCGACTGGACGCGTTGACAAAAATACCCGCCAGAGAATCTCTGGCGGGCGTATTTCTCGTCAAGTTTTTCCAACGGACTCATCGGGATGTCGCTACTTGACTTCCCATGTGTCGCCGCGGTTGAAGAGTTTCTCCAAAGTACCTTCGCCTTTTTCGGCGATGGCATCTTCGATCTGCTGATTGACGGTTTCGTCATACGTTGGTTTTTCAACCGCTCTTAAGACGCCCATTGGTTCAGGGAATTCTGGATATCGCATCCGGGCCAGCATAAACGCCAGGCTTGGCTCCGCCATTTTTTCATCATGGAAGAGCAAATCATCTTCTTTGATCGTGCCGTCCAGATCGACAATTTCCGGTCGACTTCCCTCATTCACACGGATGCCTTTCTGGCCTCGCGCGAAGATCAGCGGCTTACCGTGTTCGAGATAGACGATGTTGTCCTCTTTGACCTTCTTATCTGTCGCGAAGCTGAATGCTCCCGAGTTGAACACGTTGCAGTCCTGATAGACCTCAACAAATGCAGTGCCTTTGTGATGGGCAGCTCGCTCAAGAACGGAAGTCAGGTGCCGAATATCAACATCGACAGAACGTGCAACGAACGTCGCTTCACTGCCGAGAGCCACTGACAGCGGATTCAGCGGGTGATCCACTGAGCCCATCGGCGTGCTCTTGGTTTTCTTGCCAAGCGGGCTGGTCGGCGAATACTGTCCCTTGGTCAATCCGTAGATTTGGTTGTTAAACAGGATAATCTTCAGGTCGACGTTTCGCCGAATGGCGTGCATCAAATGATTTCCGCCGATGGAAAGCGCGTCACCATCGCCGGTGATCACCCAGACCTGCTGGTCCGGCTGGGCGAGCTTGATACCCGTCGCAATCGCCGGCGCACGGCCATGGATACTGTGGAAGCCGTAGGTGTCCATGTAATAAGGGAAGCGGCTCGAACAACCGATCCCTGACACAAAGACGAACTTCTCCTTGGGAATACCCAGAGTCGGCAGAACTTTTTTCATCTGCGCGAGAATCGAGTAGTCGCCGCAGCGAGGACACCAGCGAATTTCCTGATCGCTGGCGAAATCTTTCGGAGAGAGAACTGGTAGATCGATGCTCATGGCCAACGCTTTGAGAAGATGTTTCGGGAAAAAAGTTTCAGCAGCAATTAAGGTGGAGCAAACGTCAGGGATCAAAGCAGCTCTTCGATTGCCTCGACAACTTCGGAAACCAGGAACGGCTTGCCCTTGATCTTGTTCAAACCCTTAGCATCAACAAGGTACTGATTACGAAGCAGCAATCGCAGCTGGCCCATGTTAAGTTCGGGCACGAGTACCTGCTTGTATCGGCTGATGATGTCGCCGAGGTTTCGCGGAAACGGATTGAGAAACCTCAGGTGTGCGTGGGCAACGGACTTGCCTTCCGCCTGGAGCTCTCGAGCTGCCGTTCGGACAGCTCCGTAAGTGCCGCCCCACGAGATCACCAGGACTTCACCCGAGTCAGGACCATCGACTTCCTGCTCAGGGATGAAATCTGCGATCTGTGCAACCTTTCGAGCTCGCAGCCGAACCATGTATTCGTGGTTATCCGGGTCATAGCTGACGTGCCCAGTGACGTCTGCCTTCTCGATACCGCCAACGCGGTGTTCCAGTCCAGGAGTACCAGGAATAGCCCAGGGTCGGGCAAGCTTTTCGTTCCGCTTGTACGGAAGATAGACGCCGTCACCATTCAGTTCAGTCGGATGCTCGACCTTGATTGCTTCCAGCTCAGACATCTCTGGAATTCGCCAGGGCTCTGCACCGTTCGCGATATAGCCATCGGTCAAAAATACGACAGGAACCATGAAGTTTACGGCAATCTTCATCGCTTCCTGAACAGCGTGGAAGCAATCGCCCGGGCTTTGAGCGGCGACAATTGGAAGTGGAGACTCACCATTTCGCCCGAACATCGAAAGCAGGAGGTCAGCCTGCTCAGTCTTAGTTGGCAAGCCTGTGCTCGGACCACCGCGCTGGACATTGACGATGATCATCGGCAGTTCCGTGATCATCCCCAGACCCATCGCCTCACCCTTGAGGCAGATTCCGGGTCCTGAGCTGGCAGTGATCGCCAACTGCCCGGCAAACGCCGCACCGACGGCCGCCGACATCGCTGCGATTTCGTCTTCCGCCTGGAAAGTGCGAACTCCGAAATTCTTCAGTTGGGCGAGCTCGTGAAGAATGTCGCTCGCTGGAGTAATCGGGTAGCCAGCGTAAAAAAGACGCTGTCCTGCCAGCTTCGCAGCCGTCACCAGTCCGAGAGCGGTCGCTTCGTTTCCTGTCAGCTTGCGGTAGCGTCCGGGGGGGAGCTTTGCCGGCTCGACATGATAATGAACGGTGAACGACTCAGTCGAAAATCCGAAGTTGTAACCAGCGCGAAGCGCCCGCAGGTTAGATTCCAGAATCTCTGGTTTCTTGGCAAACTTGGCTTTCACCCAGTTTTCAGTCGGAGTCGCGTCGCGTTCGTACAACCAGTAGATCAGGCCGAGCGCGAAGAAATTCTTGCAGCGATCTGCTTCACGAACTGTCAGACCCAAGCCTTCAACGGCGTCTCGCGTCAGCCGAGTCATGGGAACCTTGTGAACCCGGTACGGCTGCAGCAGATCTTCGTCTTCGAGCGGATTAGAGGCGTAAGTCGCTTTCGCGACGTTGCTCTTGTCGAAAGCGTCTTCATCGACGATTAGCGTTCCGCCACGTTTCAGGTCTGCAATATTCGTCTTCAGAGCCGCTGGATTCATCGCAACGAGCGTGTCGAGCGAGTCACCGGGCGTAAAGACGTCGTGGTTCGAGAAGCACAGTTGATAACCTGAAACGCCGGCGAGCGTTCCGGCCGGGGCGCGAATCTCTGCAGGAAAGTCAGGCAGCGTACTAACGTCGTTGCCATAGGCCGCTGAGACGTTTGTCATCTGCGTTCCGACAAGCTGCATCCCGTCACCACTGTCTCCACAAAATCGGACGACGACAGTTTCGACGGTTTCTTTCCTTTTGCCTTTGCCCTGCTGCTGAGGCTCTGCGGCATCGACTATCGAAGACATTACTCAAACACTCCTCAGGGGCAGATCGGCTAGACTGAGAACAAAACGATGAAGAAAAGATTCGTCGGAATTCACAGGAGGCAGTCGCGAAAAAGTCTGCATTCCCCACGCAATCCAACGCAGCTTGGAGACACACGACGACACAGGCGGGAAGTACTCGAGGCGACAAACAGGCGGGAAGTGTTTTTGCCCACGGATTCGGTCGAGAC
>JAQBWV010000171.1 GCA_027624335.1 Planctomycetota bacterium | reverse complement strand
CTGCCATGCACGAAGATATCGAGGTAAATCACAAATACCATCAGCCCCAGCACGAATGCCATCCCGACATAGGTTGCCGCAATGAGTACTCCTTCGCTCGGTTTGCGTCTCGTCACGCCTTCCCAGATCAGGAAGACCATGTGGCCCCCGTCGAGAACGGGAATCGGCAGGAAATTCAGCACCGCAAGGTTGATACTCAGAAAACCCAGGAACAGCAACAGCTTCGGAACCCCCTGCTGTGACACCTCAAATGCGACCTGTGCGATTCCCAACGGACCGTGCAGATTTTTGGGAGACAACTCGCCGTAGACCAGATTGCGAATCGTCATGTAAATATCCAGCGCCGTGTTCTGCGTATGGTACACGCCCATCGACAGAGCCTCACCCCAGCTGCCGGCAATCAACGTCTGACTCAGCGGCTGAAGAATGATGCCGCGTTTGGCGAGATACCACTCTTCACGGCTTGGCACAGGCTGAAGCGTGTACGTTTTTTCGTTGCCCTGGAATTTGAGCGTAACTTTCGCATCAGGCACTTCCTGAATCTGCCAGAGAGCGTACGCCATACTCTTGCGCGTCGGGTCGTCAAACTTAATGTCCACCGACGACTGCCGGGCAATCTTCTTAAAGGTCTCGTTCTCCGATTCGATCCGGATGGACTCCAGCGCTATCCCTTCTGGCACGCTCGCGTTTGCGGCGGGACTTCCTGGAAGCACTCGCAATACGTTTGAAGTCAGATGATACGCCACACCGATGGATGGGATGGCCAGAGGAGTCCCTTCCGACAATGGATAATCCATCCAGGACGGTGTGTCGTTCGGCGTCAGTTTGATCGTCACCGTTTCCAGTTTCGGCGATCCAACGACGGTACGCTTCACGGCAATTTCAACTTCCTGACCAGCAAACTGCTCCAGATGCTCAGCGAGGTGCAGAGGATTGATGTCCTTGCCGACGTCAACTCCATTGACTGAAGTGACCTTGTCGCCAACCTTGAGACCTCCAACTGCTGCTGGCGATTTATCCTGCACGGCCGTTATCTGCTCAATGTCCATCCACAGACCGATCTCGCGGAACTTCCATGGCTCGATCGAAACCGTCGACACGTTGTCGCCTCGTTTGATACCAAGATTCACCGTTTCAGACCGATGCCGCGCGAGCAGTGTCTGCAGCCCAGCGTGACTGTTGACTGCTTCATTGTTGAAAGAAACGATCGTGTCATTTTCCTTAAGACTATCTGCACACTTTGCCGCAGGTGAACCAGGAACGACTGTCGATTTCACTTCGTTGCCGAATGCCGCGATATTCAATGAGCGAGCGTCCGATACCCCGATCATCCGCCGCAGACCGCTCTCATCCGGGTGAATCAGAACTTTGAACGTTTCGCCGTCGGAATGAACTCCTTCGATTTCGATGTCACCCCGCGACAGCGTCGTCCCACGAAGGATGTCGGCAAACGAGTCCGTTTCTCGACCGTTGATCCGAGTGAACACGTCTCCCAGCCGAATGCCTTTTTGCCATGCCGGTTTACCGACAACAGCATGCCCCACGGCTGCGGGTGAAGAATCGACACCGAACCGGAATGCCAGCCCAAAGAACAGCATTCCGGTAATCACGTTCATGATCACGCCGGCAGAAATGATGCCCATCCTCTGCGGCACATTCTTCGCCGAGTAGGCCCTGGGATCTGCGGCGATTTCTTCGGTCGTCAACTGGCTGGGGTCCATATCGTCCTGCCCCAGCATCTTAACGTAGCCACCGAACGGGATCAGCGAGAGCGCGTATTCCGTGTCGCCTCGTTTGAAACTGCACAGAATTGGCCCGAAGCCAATGCTGAACCGCTCCACGAAAACGCCACACCACTTCGCCACTGCGAAGTGGCCGAGTTCGTGGAAGAAGATGACGAGCCCCAGCCCGAGTGCCACATAAAGTACGTGCAGGGCTTTGCCCAGCAGCACGCTCATATCGACCGCGAGGATTTCCACCGTGTTGTCTCCTCCCGAGCCCACACGTCCAGTCGAACAAGTTCCGACAAAGACGGGCTCGGGTCAAAGTTGTGCGCATCAAGAACCGCGCGGCAAACCCGCGGGATGTCAACGAAATTCAATTCTCCCTGAAGAAACCGCTCAACCGCAATTTCATTCGCTGCGTTTAGAACTGCTCCACAGGTGCCACCCTTGCGGGCGACTTCATAACCAAGATCAAGTGCCGGGAAAAGTTCGCGATCCGGCGGATGAAAGTCGAGTGACCACGTCGAAGACCAGTCCATTTTCGGCCCCGGACACTCCATTCGATCCGGCCAGGTCAACGCATACTGGATCGGAAGTTTCATGTCTGGTGGCGAAAGCTGGGCAATGCAGGAGCCATCGACGAACTCGACGAAGGAGTGTACGACGGATTGCGGGTGAACGACGACCTCAATCTGTTCAGGTTCAAGTCCGAACAGCCATTTCGCCTCAATCACCTCCAGGGCCTTGTTCATCAGCGTGGCTGAATCGACGGTAATCTTCGGACCCATCTCCCACGTCGGATGCTTTAACGCCTTGTCCGGAGTCACCGACGCCAACTGCTCACGTGTCGCACCTCGAAACGGCCCGCCGCTTGACGTCAGCACGACTCGTTTGACCTCACGCCCCTTGCCAGCCTGCAACGACTGGAAAATTGCGCTGTGTTCACTGTCAACGGGCAGAAGCTTCGCCCCGGTTTTCCGAGCAAGTTCAACAACCTGAGGACCAGCAACGACCAGTGTCTCTTTGTTGGCAATCGCGACCGTCTTTCCGGCTTCGACCGCCGCTATGGTGCTTTGCAGCCCGGCAGCGCCGACGATCGCCGCGACGACAATGTCAACGTCAACGTGCGATGCGAGCCGCGATAGTTCATCGGCCCCAAACAGCAACTCGGTTTTCTCAGAGAAAGCGCTACGCCGAACCACTCCCGACAGTTCAGTATCACTGAGAACCGCCCATCTCGGAGAAAAATCGTGAGTCTGAGCCGCCAGATCTTCCCAACGCTGATGCGCGGAAACTCCTACCAGAACCATTTGGTCCAGGAGTCCGTCGAGCACTTCCAGGCAACTCGTTCCGATCGATCCTGTCGATCCGAGGACGGCGATCCGTTTCATGCAGTATTGAGAGCTGGTTGATCGAACTGTCGATGCGTCACCAGACTTTGAAAAGTCAAACAGCACCAAACGGCAGATCACCACTCGCCTGATTCGAGTGACGGTTGATGGCGGTAAACTCACAGGAGATGTCGTATTACCCCAAACGGTTGCAGATTCTAGGATTCGGCCCAAAACTCAACAACCGAGCACTCACAGCCTGATTCTGGTCGAATTAATAGCCCCGCAAGGTACTTTACGAGCAATTCACCGATCGGCTTCTGCAAGGAATCAGTCTCCCGTGGATCCCAACCTGTCGCAATCAGACGACGATCAAAGTCAGAACATACCGATATCGGATTGGCAACTCGCCAATCACAGTGTGGGTGAACAATTCTCGACTGGTGCGACGAGCAACTCACTTGAGCCTTCCGCGACGATCGTCAATCCCGACTCGGTCGCATCACGTCCGGCAATACGGGCTGACGAGTACCGCCGACTGCTGAACCGGAAGATCCGCCGAATGTACCCGTGGTCTGTGCTGCTGTTCGTAGCGGCTTGTGGATCGACCTGGTACGTCGGAGGGCCAGTTTACGCTGCGGGCGTGATGGGGATTTTGCTGGCTCACGAACTCGGCCATTACATCCAGGCATTGCGCTATCGAGTGCCTGCCTCGCCGCCGATGTTTATCCCGATGCCGTTTCTCATGCTCGGCACGATGGGAGCAGTCATTGTTCAGGGAGCAGGCTTCGCCAACCGAAAGGCGTTGTTCGACATCGCCATCAGCGGTCCGCTGGCTGGACTCGTTTTTGCCATTCCGATCGCATGGTGGGGGCTCCAGGACTCGACTGTTGTGACGATTGAACCGTCTCAGGGAGCACTCATCCTGGGGGATCCGCTCATTCTGAAATGGATGTATAAAGCACAACACGGCGTCCTGGCTCAGAATCAGGAAGTTGCTCTCAACCCACTCCTGTTCGCCGGATGGGTCGGCATTTTCATAACAGCGCTGAACCTGATGCCTATCGGCCAGCTCGATGGGGGACACATTCTTTACACACTCATCGGGCGAAAAGCTCACTGGGTTGCCTACGGAATCGTCGGTTGCACGGTCGCCTGGATGGTCATTCAGCAGGATCCGTCGTTCGCACTAATGATCGGACTACTATATGCCTTCGGGCTGAAGCATCCGCCATCGGCAGACGATACCGCCCCGATCGGTCTCTTTCGAGTTCTCCTTGGATGGCTGGTACTTGCTTTCGTTTTTGTTGGTTTTACGCCGTTTCCAATCACCGCTCAGCAGCCGACACTTCCAGCCGCTTCATCACAGGAAACATCGGCCAGCTGAACGACGGTACTTCATCGTTCCGGTGAAGGATCAGGAGCGGATCCATAACAAGGTAACGTAGCCCCTGGTGGAGCCAAAAAATGGAGGTTCGAGCGGAAATATGAGAGTCTTCCTGGCAGGGAGTTTTGAACGGTTCTGGAGTTGACGGACTGACCCGTTTAGTTACTCTCTGGTCGTGTACTGGGGTCACCAAAACTGGTTTGCTCGACCATCAGAACAACCGACTATGTTTTTTTGAGAAAGCAGATGCGATGGCAGAAGGCACGATTAAGCGGCTGACGGACAAGGGCTTCGGTTTCATCGACACCGGAGACGGCAATGACATCTTCTTTCACCTCTCGGCACTGGACGGCGTGAGTTTTGAAGAGTTGCAGGAAGGTCAACGTGTCTCGTACACGTCGGGACAGGGGCCGAAGGGTCCGCGCGCTGAGAATGTCAGGCCTGTCTGAGCTCCTGAGATTCACAATTAACCAGAAAGCCGGCGACATATTCGCCGGCTTTCTTTGTATCAACGCGGCTGCGCGTTGGTGGCGAGAGCCATCGACGTCACCGTTTCGCCAGCGCGATTCAGGGCAGCATGGATGACTCGCCGACCGGTAGTAAGGACGAAGGGAGACGCGGCACGCTGTTTCAGCGTGTCAGGGTCGTCGGACTGCTCACACTGCTAAGTCGAATCCTTGGCTTGATTCGCGATGCAGTAATGGCGGTTCAATTCGGAAACGGCGCCGTCATGGACGCCTTCACGGTGGCGTTTCGCGTACCGAACATGGCGCGCCAGATTTTCGGCGAAGGCGCCCTGTCGACAGCGTTCCTACCCGTCTTCATTCAGGACATGGAACGACAAGGAAAACAGGCAGCGTTCCAGACAGCGACGGCAATATTCGCCGTGACAACGATCGGCCTGCTGGGGGTTGTGGTGATCGTCGAGACAACGCTGCTCGGTTTCAGCGTACTCGTCCCAATGTCCTACGAAGCCAATCTGCTGCTTAACCTCACGGCATTGCTGGCTCCCTACCTCCTGCTGGTCTGCGTGCTCGCCCAGGCGTCAGCGGTGTTTCACGGAATGCACATCTTCGGGATTCCGGCTTTGTTTCCGGTTCTTCTCAACGCGTTGTGGATTATCGGTGCCTGGTCACTCTGGCAGACGAATTCGAGCCCGGAAACAAGGATCTATCTGATCGCAGCCGGAATCGTTGCGATCGGCGTTCTTCAAATCGGATTGTGCATCCCGACTTTAAGGCAGATCGGTTTCCGCTTCGAATGGAACTGGACTGTCGGACGGTACCGGGCGCAGGCCGTTTTCTCGACGATGCTGCCCGTCCTGCTGGGACTTTCCATCACGCAGCTCAACACGTTTTGCGACAGCCTCATCGCCTGGGGCTTAACCGCGCCGACCGATCTGAATTCCACTCGCTGGCTGAACTCCTACCCATTAACCGAGGGCACTGCCGCAGCAATGTATCTCGGGCAGAGACTCTACCAGTTTCCCATTGGCGTATTTGGAGTCGCCCTGGGAACAGTCATCTATCCGCTGTTGACGGCTCATGCGGAGCGAGGCGAAATCAGCCTGTTCCGGGAAGACCTCGCCAGAGGCCTCCGAATGGTGATAGCGATCGGAATCCCAGCCAGTGTCGGACTGATCCTCGTCGCCACGCCACTGACGCGACTCCTCTTCGAGCGAGGAGAATTCACTCCCGAAGACACGCTGCAGACTTCCGCCATGATTTCCGCGTACGCACTGGGAGTCTGGGCCGCCTGCGGACTGCTCATCATAGCGAGAGCCTTCTACGCACTCGGTGACCGGCAGTCTCCACTGCGAATCGGGCTGGCCGCCGTCGTTGTTAACCTGGCGGCCAATCTGACGCTCGTCTGGTTCTATGCAGGGCCTGGCCTGGCCCTGGGAACGTCAATCACTGCCATGTTCCAGGTTCTGGTCGCTGGCTGGCTCCTGACCCGGCGAGTCGACGAGTTTCCCTGGCGGACAATTCTTGACGCTACGTGTCGAACAATCGTGGCAACGGTTGTCATGACGATCGCCTGCCTGGCGGTCTCTACGTTGTCGCAACGATTCGAATTCAACTCGCAACTGCTGACGCGGTTCGTCGCCCTCGCAATCCCTCTTGGTGCAGGAACAGTCGGATATCTACTGACAGCGAAACTGATCGGCCTCACCGACCCCTTCGACCTTCTGCATCGAAAGCAGTGTAAGTGATTGATCAGATTTCTGGAATTTCCGGTCTTCACAATACGCATTGCCGGCCTCAGAGCGATTCCGCTACAAACCGTGCCCTCCCAACGGTCATTTCGCGGCGTTTTCGCCCGCATTTCCACCTCAATCTGTTCAGAATCCGAATGGCCTCGAACGCCCAGCGTCCCCGTTTGCTTTATATAGCGACCCACGGCATGGCGGCGTTCAGCCTGATGCGTGGCCAGCTTGCCGTGCTTCGCGAGCGAGGGTTCGATGTTACCGTCATCGCTTCGCCCTGCTGGGAACTGGACGCCGCCGCCAGCCGCGAAGGTGTGTCGACCATCTCGATCCCGATGGAACGCGAAATCACTCCCTTCCGGGATCTGGTCGCCGTCTGTCGACTTGTTCGAGCCATCAGACAAATACAACCAGACATCGTTAACGCTGGAACTCCGAAAGCCGGACTGCTCGGAATGATTGCAGCACGTATCGCAAGTGTCCCTGCCCGCGTTTACGTGCTCCGAGGTCTGCGACTTGAAACAACTTTCGGTCTCAAACGTTTGCTCTTGAAAATTACCGACCGAATCGCTTCGAAATGTGCCCACCAGGTGATCTGCGTGAGCGACAGCATTCGCCGGGTTTATGTCGATCAGAACCTGGCACCTGCCTGGAAGTGCATCGTCGTCGGACCGGGTTCTTCCAACGGAATCGACGTGTCGCGATTCGAGAAGACTGACGCGAGACTCAAGTCTGCTCGTGCTATTCGCCATCGCTTTGGCATCTCCCCGGATTCGCCTGTCATTGGTTTCGTCGGACGACTCACTCGCGACAAAGGAATCGTCGAACTGGCAGAAGCTTTCCGAATCGTTCAACAGTCGCATCCGAATGCCAGGCTGCTCCTGGTTGGCGAATTCGAGTCCGGAGACCCTGTACCGCAGGACACCGTCAACTGGCTGCGCGACAACGCTGCAGTTTCTGTCGCCGGTTTCGCGAAAGATCCGTCCGACTACTACAGCGCCATGGATCTGCTTGCGTTTCCGTCATATCGCGAAGGTTTTCCGAACGTCCCCCTGGAAGCTGCTGCGGCCGGAATTCCCGTTGTCGGTTTTGCCGCGACAGGAACCGTCGATGCCGTCCTCAACGGTCTGACCGGTAAACTTGTCTCGACTGGTGACACCGCCGCACTTGCTGAGGCCCTCGTCGAATACCTGAGTAATGACGTTCTAAGGTACCAACACGGGCAGGCCGGGCTTCGCCGAGCCTGTGAAACCTTCCGCAATAAAGCGGTGTGGGATGCCCTGTACCGACTCTATGTTTCAATGCTTCCGGAACACAGACGTCCGGTTTTCGAATCAGACGATTCCTTCATCAAACGGGTGGCTTAGCCATGTCCGCAGGATACGACTATTGCCAGAAGCACGAGATTCATTTTCGACCACGCTGGTCAATCTACCGGAGCTTCGCCAAACGGCTGTTTGATCTGGTCGTGTGCGTGCCGATCGTGCTGGCCGTCGCTCCAGTCCTGCTGCTTGCTGCTGGGCTCGTGAAACTGGATTCGCGCGGCCCTGTTTTTTTCGTTCAAGAGCGACTCGGTCGCTACGGCAGAACGTTTCTCACTTTCAAATTTAGAACGATGACCCATCGCGACCGGGAAGCAGCAACGGAAATCCTGCCCGGACACAGCGAAGTCACTCGGATCGGCGACTGGCTCCGTCGATTCAAGATCGACGAGCTTCCTCAACTGATGAACATCGTCAATGGAGACATGTCGCTGGTCGGCCCCCGCCCTGCCCTGCCTGACCATATCGGCGAGTACAATGAAGACGGACTGAAGAGGCTGCTCGAACGACCAGGTCTGACGGGCCTCTCACAGGTCAGCGGCAACATCTACCTCAGCTGGCCAGATAGATGGTTCTACGACGCTCAGTACATCGATTGTCTGTCGTTTCCGAGAGACGTCGCGATTATCGTAAAGACAATCGCAGTGGTGCTGCTCGGTGAAGAACGCTTCCTGAAGAAACCGCACACGAGCTCTGAATCAATGTCAGATTCTGCAATCGCGGACTTACCGACAGACGACCAGCGTCAGGCCGCGTGAAATGCCGCGAGCAGATATCGCTGCCCGAATCCCGTCATGATTCACAGCAGTTCCGTCAGCACACGACCGTCGTTGACGATCTTGACGGGACGACCTTCCGGAGTATGAAACTCGTCGCTGCCATTAATGCCCAGACAGTGGTAGAGCGTGGCCGAGAGATCTTCAGGACCGACTGGATCAGATTCCGGTCTTTCACCTCGTGCATTGGTCGCACCGATGACGCGGCCCCCTTTGATGCCGCCACCGGCGAGCAGGATCGTGTTGGATGGTCCCCAGTGGTCGCGACCAGCGTACTGATTGACTCGCGGAGTCCGTCCGAATTCACCCATCACACACACCATCGTGGTATCCAGCATGCCACGCTGCTCCAGATCACGCAGCAGCATCGGCAAGCCCGTATCAAGATGTGGCAACAGGTCGTTCTTCAGCACCTCAAAGTTGTTGTAGTGCGTGTCCCAGTTCGTATGGTCGATCGTGACGCATCTCACTCCGGCTTCGACCAGTCGACGAGCCATCAGGCATGACTGCCCCAGTGAGTTGCGACCGTACTCGTCCCGCGAAGATTCCGGTTCCGAGTGAATGTCGAAAGCGATCCGGGTCGCCGGCGACGAGATCAGATCGAAGGCTTTCTTCTGGAAGGTCGTCAACGCACGTGTGCCGCTGTTCGCGGTGACTTCTGCCTTCTCCTTGAAACGGTCCACGGTTTTCATCAGTTCGCGACGTGCATCAAACCGGTTTGAGCTGATGGCCAGCGGCGGCGTGAGATCCGGCACGGAAAAATCAGGAGCGTTGGGATCCGCTTCCACTTCAAACGGAGCGTAGGACGCCCCCAGATAAGCCGAGCCGCCGGACCGGTGCATCTTGGGAAGACAGACGTATGGTGGCACTGATCCTCGCGGCCCCAGCTGCTTCGCAATCACCGAACCATGCGAAGGGAAATGATTGTTGGGCTTCAGACTTCCATTGAATCCGGGCCTTGGGAAATAACCCGTCAGCATGTAATGATCGGCTGCACCGTGACCGGAATTGTGATGCGTAAAGTTCCGTAACAACGAGAATCGATCCGCCACCTGAGCAACGCCCGGAAGATGTTCACAGACCTGCAGACCGGGAACCACTGTGCTGATTGGATTAAACTCGCCACGAAATTCGGCCGGCGCCTTCGGCTTCAAGTCAAGTGTGTCGATAGTGCTCAATCCGCCCTGCAGAAACAGGATGATCAGGGACACGTCATCGCGAGTGCCTGCGACACCGGGTTTCCCAGATGCCGAATTCGCGGCCACAGCCCGTGACAGACCCAATGCTCCGGCAGCGGAGGCTCCCAGGCCGACATGCAGCATGTCACGACGGCTCATTCCATCGCAATATGAACGGTTTCCACTCATTACAGACTCCAACGTTGACTCCGCCAGTGCGTCACTGATTTTCGTCAGTGCCAAGTCGTCCGAGCCGATTCATCAGTGATTGAAAAGAAACTCGACGGTATTCATCAGACTCCACGCCACATCCTCTACAGCCTTTCGTCGATTATCGGCGGTCGCAAGGTACCGACTGACAGACTCCTGCTCATCAGGTGTCGGAAATCGACTGTAAAACGCCAGGTAAATCTCTTCGACCAGCTTACCGTCGTCCGGAATAGACCCTTCCAGCATGGCCAGCTTACCGGCATCACTGCTTAACTTTTCCTGGATCTGAGGTGAATTCAGTACGTGCAGCACCTGTGCGACACTCGGCTGATTCGCTCGTTCACACTCACAGGCTGTCGCTCGAACAGGCCGACCGAACAGGCTGAGAAAGTAGTGCGGCACCTGACTGTCCCACAATTCAATCGCCCGATAGCCTGCGGGAACTCCTTCAAATTTCTCCGATGCTCCGGTCACCTGACAGATCATGTCGAAGCGAACTTCCGCATCAAGACGCCTGAACAACGCACGAGAAGCATTCTGCTCATCGCGTTCGTTCATCCGGGAAGGCGTCGTCGTCAGCTGATAGGTACGCGACGATGTGATCGTTCGAATGAGCGCGTGCATGTCAAACCCCGATTCCACAAACTGTTTCGCGAGTGCATCCAGCAGTTCCGGATTCGTGGGCGGATTCGTCAGGCGAAAATCGTCCACCGGATCGACAATACCACGACCCAGAAACTGAGCCCAGACACGATTCACGATGTTGCGAGCAAACCACTTGTTGTCGGATGCGGTGAGCCAGTCAGCGAACAGTCGCCGTCGGTCGCCGTCCGGTGTTTCGGTCGGCTCGTCCTGCAGAAGTGCATGAGCCTGCACAGCGTCCCCGGTTCGAGGGTGCTTCGTTGCATCCTTTTTGTTTGGGATCAGTACCTGGTCAGCCGGCGTGGACTTGAAATTCACCTGAGTGAAGAACGCTTCCATTCCGTAGTAATCCCGCTGCGACCACTGATCGAATGGGTGATGGTGACACTGGGCACATTCAATTCGAATGCCCATGAAGACCTGCGAGACAGTCGCCGCTACTTCGCCTGGTTTCTTTGCCACTCGGAAAAGATTCGCCGCCGGGTTCCGAGACAGCGGCCCTGTCGCGGCGATGATGTCTCGCGCGACGTCGTCAAAAGGTCGGTTGCGTACGAAGGCCTCACGAATCCAGCGGTAGTACGTGTAGGCATGCTTGTGACCCAGTGTCAACCGCTCGACTCGCAGCACGTCCGACCATTTGAGTGCCTGAAAATCCGCGTACTCTTTCCGAACCAGCAGCGAGTCGACCAGCGTGCTCCGCTTGTCCGGCAACGAGTCAGCCAGGAACGTTCGTGCCTCTGCCGCTGTCGGCAACGTACCGATGATGTCGAGATAAACTCTCCGCAGAAAATCGGCATCCGAGCACAAGCCTGCCGGATGGATATTCAGCTTGCGCAGTTTCGCGTCAACCAGTCCATCAATGAAGTTCAACACTGGCTGCTGAGGAAACGTCGTGCCGTCATCAGGTTGCGGAACGATCGCCCGGAAGACGTCCACCTCGCCGAGATAACTCGCCATGATGGCCGCTTCGCCGGGGTTGTCACTGGTCGTCACCAGACCGAACTCGTCGACGGTGGCGAGGGATTCGGAATTCGTTTGAAACTTCGCAAGGTGAGTCACGTCGATTTCTCGACCATTGCTGAACCGAGCCGTCACCTGCAACTGTCGCGAAGAGTCCATCGCCATGCGGGTGTCGTGAGGAGTGACCTGAATGGCGACAAGCTTCGGAGCGTCAGGATCGCCAGCCAGGCCTCCGGTCGTGATCCAGTCGCGCAGGACCTGATACTCCCCCGAGTTCTTGCGGATGCGAATCCCGCCGCCGTGAGGCATTCCGCCGGAAGCCTTCAGCAGCAACAGACTCTGATCGGGAATGGTTCGATTGGTGCGCCGTCCACGGCCTTCCTGAGTCAATGCGGCTCGGTCGGTTCCGGGATCGAATCCAAAAATGGACAGCTTGAATCCATTCTGACCTTCAGCCTTTCCATGACACCCCGAAGAGTTGCATCCGAACCGGCTGAGAATCGGCAGGACGTCTGTCTCAAAATGAACCCGCCGTGGTGCAGCAGACCCCAGCACAGTGACCGGTAAACGGTGAGTCAGTCCGCCGGTAGAGATCTCAATGGCCGTCTCACCATTCGAGATTCCTCGGACCACTCCATCAGGCGATACCGACGCGACTTCGGCGTTGACAGAGCGATACGTGGCTGATCGCGTCAAATCCTCAGAGAGGCCGGCATTGTCCTGAGAAACCAGCAACTGCCAGCGAGAGTCCCTGCCCTTCAGCGAAACGTGTTGGGGATGCACCTGCACCTGAGCCAGCAGCTCGTCAGCCGAAAGGCCACACAGGCAGACCAGCATCCAGATCGAACAGTGACGAAATTGAATCTGCACGTTTTACTTATCCAAATCCCTTGGGGCAGTCGGAACGCGTTCAAGCATCAGTTCCTGAACCCACCCAGACCAACGCATCAACGCCTGTTAATGCTACGGTGATCCGCCTGAAGGGACAAGTGGCATAGAAATGCCGAGCGGCTCACCAACAGGTGGATCCTCGCTTGTTGCTTTGCAGAAGCAGAGAGCCGGAAACTCACGGCAGCACTCACCAGCAAGCGGTGTTGCAGGCATCCACTGACACAGCTAACAATCGACGATGCCGTCGCTGGATCAGGGTTTCTTCAATCCCCGAAAAACGACGTCCACAGTTTCAATACGGTGGTTGACCGCCGCCGGAATACCAGGAGATGAATATCGTGTCGACGGCTTCGGGTCTTCGATTTGAAGGCACTGCATTCTGGGTGCGACATCGGCACCGGGAATTCGGCCCGTTCGACTACGAATGGTCGCGAGACATGCTGGGGATCGAGTTTCTCTACGGTCGCACGAAGTTCGGCGAATACTGCAGCGATGACGAGATTTCGGCGGACCTCAAGGAGTTTCGACTTCCGATGCGCGTCGTCGAGGTCACAGCGATCGTGTGTGGTTCAATCGTTTTCGGAATTCTCAACGGCCTCAGCCAGGCCGAGAAAAAAGCCATTCTGCTGCACAACCTCGAAGAGAATGACCTGCCCGGATTCGCTGAAAACGTCGAGGGAATGCAGGACTGCTGAGTGTTGACTTCACACCAACCGGCGACCGCTTTTGTACGGCTTAACGGTCATCCACTCGGAAGAAACGCCGGCCTTTGAGTTCGAATCGCGGCAGGCTGTTTTCCTCGACCATCTGAACCTCCGGCTGAAAGTTCAATCGGTCCTTGATCGTACTTTTGACGCGCTGAATCAACTCGTTGATGGTTGACGGATCCAGCGCAGGCACCAGCTCCAGCTGCAGTCGCATCTGGTGCATTGAACGCTCGGTGCGGACTTCGATTCGAAATTCGACAATCTGGTCGAACTCGCGCAGGATCGCTTCAACGCTCGAAGGAAAGACGTTGTTGCCGCGAATCGTGATCATGTCGTCGGCCCGTCCGAGAATCCCCCCCCTCAACCACAGGAGCGACCGTCCGCAGGAACAGGGTTTCTGAGCGGCCTCGACGAGATCGCCAGTGCGATAGCGGAATAACGGAGATCCCGTGCGCCCGAGATTCGTCACCACCAGCTCCC
>JAQBWV010000170.1 GCA_027624335.1 Planctomycetota bacterium | reverse complement strand
CGGGCGACATCACGTTCACGCACGACGCGGCGGTGAACAGTGCGGGTGGTGAGCGGAACGATCTGGAACTGCGCAGCGGTGCCGGGACGGTGAACGTCAACGCGAACATGGGTCAGACGCGGGAACTGCAGACGCTGGTGGTGAGTGACACGACCGGCGTGGTGACGTTCGGCGGCACGGACACGATCACCGCCGCCCAGGATGGCGGGCCGGTGACGCTGATCCGCACGTTCGGTGAGATCAATCTCGGCAAAGGCAGCGAAGACGACGACGTCATCACCAGCGGCATCGTGCTCAATGGAGCGGGGACCGGCATAACGTTCCAGACCAGCGACGACGACATCCGGTTCAACGGTCAGGTGCAGCTACAGAGTGACGTGACGCTCGACACGAGTGACGGTGCCGGGGACGTGACGTTCACCAACGACGCGTCGATTGATTCGCAGAACGGCGAGAACAATGGCCTGACAATTGACGCGGGTACGGCCAGCGTCTTTTTCAATGAGGATATCGGAGCTGTGCAGGCACTTGGGGCGTTGAACATTGAACGTGCAAATGGAGGTGTTCTTTTTGGCACTGCTGAACTGGAAACCGTAATGGGCGACGCCGGGCCCGTAGATATTGTGCGAACAAATGGCGATATCAATATTGGCAGCATCAACGCGATCAATGGTGGGATCTCTTTGAATGCGGGGACTGGTTCCGGGAATGTGTTTGAACTGACAACGGATGGTGACAACGTCAGATTCAATGGTGTCGTGACACTTGACAGTATCGACGTTCAGATCAGCACCGGTACGAGTGTTGGTGGGGATGTCACTTTTGAAGACGACCTGATTCCCGAGGGCAATGAGACCGTGGACCTCACGTTGACGACAGGGACTGGCGATATCGTCTTCAACGATGTCGCTGGCACGGCGGTGAGGCGTCTTGACGATATTACAATCACACTGGCCGATGACGTGACAGCCCGGAATGCAGTCACGACAACGACATTCACTCAGACGAACGGGACCGGGACAACAGTATTTGAAAGCACGCTCAACACGAACGATGTGACGCTACCCGGAATTGATATCAACACCACGGCGATCACTTTCGAGGGTGCTGTTGATGCAACCGGCAACGGTCGCGTGATGCTGACGAATCAGGGCGGAACTCTGACCATAGACACGGGGGCGGACTTCAGTATCGAGGGAGCCTTCCTGCAGGATGGGACTGGTGACGTTGTGGTCAACGCTAACGTCACGACTTCGAATGATGAGATTCGGTTTTCGCCATCGTCAGATCCGACGGCGGATGTGCAGGCGGCAGCGTCGATCACTCTGGCCGACGGGACGGTGCTTGCTACAAGCGGAAATTCGGAAATTCGGCTGCGAGCGGAAGGTGACATCCGCCTCAGCCGCCTGGTGACCAGTTCTGTTGATGGTCTGGTCTCCGTGCAGTCGGATGCCGGAGCGATTATTGATAATGGTGACGCTGGTGGTGCGGATATTGTTGCTCGGAATCTCGCTCTTCGAGCAGCGACTGGAATTGGTGACGACGGGCTGGCGGACCCGGCGTTGAATTCAGCAGCGGCTGACCTTCCGTCGGCAATCGATCCGAAGGTTGAGGCTTCCGCAATCGATACACAGGTCAGCGTTCTGGCTGCGTCGAACGTCACGAGTGGCGATATTCAGGTTTCAAATGCCTTACTCGGCCTGTTTCCGATTGAAAGACTGCTGACGATCGGCACAGCGGACGGATTGTCAGGCATTACCAACGGCGACGACAACCTTACGGATGGGCTTAGTGGCGGGGTCGTGTGGATCACCAACGCCAGCCCGATTGACGTGAGTTCGGAAGCAACACCGAATGATGCTGAAGGTGTGAGGAATTCATCGGGCGGCAGCGTGATCCTGACAGCGGCAGACAGCGTCGGGATGGGCGATAATCTTCAGGTCTTTGCTCCGATTGAGGCGATGCGAGGAACCGGCTCAGTCTTACTGAACGCCGGCGACGATTTGACGCTGGCTTCCAAAGTGCTGACGGCGATCGGTGGTGGAGTAACCCTGCAGGATCGCGTTGGTAACATTGACCTGAACGCAGGAAACGATCTGACTATTCGTAACGGCTCCGAGATCTTCGACATTCAGACTGGCTCGCTGCTCCAGAGTGGGACGTTAGGAGCGGAGGTCACGGTAATCAGTCAGGCACAGCGTGATACCGATTTCCAGACGTCCCGTCAGATTCGTTATACGCGAGGCAACGATCTTGTGCTTGAAGGTGGAGCGTTGCTGGCAACCAACATTGTGCATCAGGTCGACCCTTCGAATGGAGTCGTTATTGACAATCGGATCCTTTCAAACTCGGGCGTGATCGCCGACTTCACTCCTCAGCTGGTGGAGGAAACGTTTGCGACGATGCAGGTCGGTTCGGACGGGTATGCCACGATCGCTGGCAGCTTTGGTCGAGTTCTGGATCCATCGCAAACCGGCGGTCTGGAAAGTGAAGTCAATTTCCGACTTCTGGTTGCCTGGGGAGACGACTCGTTTTCGTTCCATCATCTGACGGGTACCACCGGCGATGCGATACCGGCGACGCCTGTCCCAGGAAAATCCATCAATGCGCCGGCAGATGACCCCATCGGCGTTAACACTTCGCGAACGTTCTTCTTCGAGCATTTCTACACCAACAGTAACCTGCCTGATCCGGCAAATCCGGGTTCACCGATTCCAATCCGCGTCTTCATTCAGGGAGATCCAAACATCGTCGAGGTGTCGACCAGCGACGTGATCGTTGCCTACGACAACTCCAATGATCTACTGGGAGGCGAAACCCCGAATTCGAACTCGTTCCTGGCAAGCGATGAACAGTTTCTGATCAGCGAGCTGCTGTCTCAGCCGCTGGATGATGCAAACCTTGGTGAGTTCGGTACGGGACTCGGAGCACGGGTCGATACTTATCGTGCCGCTCCAGTGCCTGACATTCAGATTGCCGGGATCCAGAATCCGAACTTCAACACGATTGCTCCCAGCCCGTTTGTTTCTTCGACCAGTACGACCGGTGGCCTGCCAGCGATTATCGATTTTCAGTTTGAAGAAGCTGCCAAAGTCGCATTTGAACTCAATCGGTCGGACCAGCCAAACTCCAGTGACGGTTCCATTTCGGCCGAAGTACCCGGCGGCGGCATTGAAAGTGCCGCAGCGGCCTTCGTTTTCGATCTCTCTGCGGATGTGACGACTCTTGAATTTCCGAAAGTCATCGAACTGGTCGATGCATTCGTTGCGAGTGTCGGAGAAAAGCAGAGCGACAGTGGATCAGCGGGACAGGGCATTCAAGCCGAAGACGCCTCGGCGACGGAGCGAATTGTCTGGTTGAAGGTTCTGCGACCGACGGGTCAGATCGTAGACACAATTCCCGCCACAGTTGATGACACGCTGGTCTACAGTCTGTTGCCCAACGGAAAGTTCCGGGTTCTGAAAGTTGTCGAAGAAGTACCGTTAAACGAAGAGGTGCTCGACAACCTTCCGAAACTGATCTTCGAAAAACTTCCGGATGGACAGTTCCAGATCTGGCTGCAGGAAGCTGGCGAGCGAGACAAACGCTTCGTCATGGACGTCACCATTCGCGACGGACGACCTGCGGACGAGACTTCTGGTACTCGTGACCGTCCGCCCACTTCGTTGAAGAAAGTACCTGCAGATACACCGAAGTCTGACGAAGCTCCCGGACAGCAACCGAATGATGGTGCCGATGCGGATGATGTCTCTGACGATTCGGACAGCAAAGTGTCGACTCTGATTCCTGCAGGATCGCCAGACGCAAATGACAGTGCATGGGCTCGGTGGGGAAATCAGTTTCGAGCGTCGGGCGGCCGCATTTCGAATGGGGCGAATCTCGAATCGCTGTTGGCAACAGGTTCGGTTGTGCAGGATGTCCAAGCCGATTCCGCGACCACAGACGGTAAAGCGTCGTCGGAACGTGAGGCTTCTCTGAAGTCACCGGCTGCTGTCCATCCAGTCGCCGCGAGTGCGATCCTTGCAGCCGGCATGGTGATTTCGAAGTCAAGACAGCATCGCTGGGATGAACGAGTCGACGACATGATGGCTCGCTGGGAAGAACGACAACAGAACAGAAAACAGTAGAAGAAGAACTTCATCAACGGGAAATGAGCGGCCATGACAACTGACAGTGGCAACGACCAGACACCGAATAACGCCGAATCAGAAATTGTTCGCACGATTGGTGAACTTCCTGAAGAAGTTCTCGCAGCGCTGCAGCAACTTCCTCCGGAGTTCATCAACCGACTGGCTGACCTTTCGCCCGAGGCGATCGAGCAGCTGACCCGATTGCCTGCAGCCATGCTCGGCGGCTTATCCGCCTTGCCGACACCCATGCTGGAGTGGCTGGGTCGAGCGTCCGGTCGATCGGATTCCAGCTTGAGTGCTGGGACGCTGATCCGGTTCGCATCAATCGCACACCTGTCGTCGGAACCGCTGCGTACACTGAAGGCAATCCCGTCGGAGATGCTGAAAGTGATGGCGGCACTTCCGCCAGACGTCTTCAACAGCCTGATGGAGCTTCCAGCTGCGCTATTGAAGCAACTGCCGGACGCACTTGCCGCAACCTCCGACACACTTGACGAAATTCCAACCAATCTTGCCGAGCTGAGTGCCGATTCAGAAGACAGCCGTGACAGTAGCAGCAACATCGCTCCCGAACTCATGGCCACGCTTAGCGAAATGCCCGATGGAGCTATTCAGACAATTGCGAGCCTTTCGCCCGAATCGATCGCAACGATTTCCGAACTGGACGCTGACATCCTGGAGACGATCCGACAATTACCTGAAGAGTTACTTGAAGCTATTTCCCAGGTGCCCAGCGGCGCTCTAAGTACCATTTTCGAACTCCCGATTGACTCGGCAACCACGCTGAGTGAACTCGACCCGAAGCTGCTCGAACAACTGGCTGCCGACGACACTCCCAGTGACACCGGGGAACCTGCTCCAAAGTTCCCGTCGATGCTGCTGGTGAAACTTGGACAAGCGGAGGACGGCAGCGGACGAGTGCTGGGACGACTTCTTGCCGAGGCACAATCCTACAAGGAACTAAGAAGCGCACCGAGTTCTCAACACAGCGTTTCAAACTTCGACAATGCTGCGGCGACGGTCTCGGAAATTCCTGAAAACGCATTCCCGTTGGATGAACGAGCAACCATGCCGGAAGTCTCTTCCAGCTTCACTGACGCAGATTTCGACGAAGAGGGCGATACTGATCATGGCGAGTTCGCTGCGTCTGCATCAGGTTCGGCTGCAGACGACGACAATTCTGATGACCCTGGAGCGACCGTCCAGGATATCCCAACTGACATCGCGGCAATGGCGGCTGACACTCGCCCGGAAGACAGTTTCGAGGAGGCATCAATCGCCGATGCCTGGGCGGAAGGTCTAAGTGCTCTTGATACCGGTGATCAGAAGCCTCGGGACCGCGACATTATTGAGTCTGGCGACTTCAGTCAGGTGATCAATCCAGAAGGGATCAGTGAAGACGACGACAGCAACGGGGGAACGGTTGAGTCGGACGACTGGGAACCCGCGAACGCTGGCGACGGATCGGCAACTCAAGGACGCGACGACGAGGACGGCTCGGGCGACGATAGCTATGGAGAAACGGTCCAGTCCGATGATCTGTCTCTGGAGTTTGGCGGCGGCATGCAGACATTTCAGGACGACGCGTCAAAGACCGTCCCCACGACAGACGGTCATGCAGAATCCGAAGACGACAGCTATGGCGCAACCGTGCAGTCAGACGAAGGCTGGTCCACTGAAGGACTTAGCGCACTGGATCAGAACGCCGGAAGTAACGAGAGCTACTCCGAAAATGGTCAGCGCGACGCGAGTAGTAATCCTGGCCGGACCATTCAGGACGCCTCTCCTGATGACGACGAGAGCTTTTCTCAGACGGTCCAATCAGATGACAACTGGTCAGCCGACGGTTCGAATTCCTTGAATGCATCAGAGTCGGACGACGACAGCTTCGGAGCGACGGTGCAGTCGGATGAGTGGTCGAATGCCGGAAGTGACGACCAAAGCTTCTCACAAACAGTCAACCTGAACGACTCGTTCGCTCCGTCTGGCGACAATGACGACGACAGCTTCGGGGCAACGGTGCAGTCGGGCGAGCATACTCAGGACGAGAGCTTTTCACAGACGATCGCTTCGAGTGACCTGACGGCCGACGAACGTCGAACCATGGCCGACGCCTGGGGCACTAACCTGGACGATGCCAACGTCCGACCGGATATGACGATCAAGTCGGACAATGTTAAGAAAGCCAGTCCGAATCACACGCTCGTTATCACGCAGAAGCAACTCGGTACAGGGAAGATACTTGACTATGAGAAAGGTCATCCTTTCCCCGAACCGAAAGAGCCGGAATACGAGCTGCTGAAGAAACTCGGTGAAGGCGGTATGGGGCTAGTGTTTATGGCTCGGCAGCGGTCAATCGACCGCGAAGTCGCGTTGAAAATGCTCAAGCCGAAGACGGCGAAGGATCCCGAACAGCGAGCCAAGTTTCTGACGGAAGCCGTCGTCACCGGCGACCTCGATCATCCGAACATCGTGCCGATCTACGATGTTGGATCGAGCCCCGACAACGCGTTGTTCTATGCGATGAAGAAGGTTGAAGGGACGCCCTGGCTGGATGTCGTCCTCGAAAAGTCGCTGGAAGAAAACCTCGACATTCTGATGAGTACGTCGGACGCAGTGAGTTTCGCGCACTCGCGGGGGGTGGTGCATCGAGACCTCAAACCTGAAAACGTGATGCTTGGTGCCTTTAACGAAGTCCTGGTGATGGACTGGGGTCTGGCGTACTCGACCGACGGGTTCCGCAAGTCGAAAAGTATTACAGAGAGCACCAGCATGGGCGGGACTCCCGCTTACATGGCTCCGGAAATGGCCACCGGTCCGATCAAGAAGATCGGCCCTCGCAGCGACGTTTATCTGCTCGGGGCGATTCTGTTTGAAATCGTCACCGGCAAGCCGCCGCATGCTGGCAAGAACGCAATGAAGTGCCTGATGTCGGCCGCACGGAACCAGATCCGTGACTCAGACAATGAACGCACCAGACGTAACGACCCGACGGGCGAGCTATTGAAAATTGCTCATAAGGCGATGGCCACCAAGCTGGAAGATCGCTACCAGTCGGTCAACGAAATGCAGGAAGCAATTCGCGATTACGAGTCTCATACTGAGAGTATCACACTGACGTTGCGGGCTCTGGAAGAACTGCGTGAAGCGAAGGCGAAACAGGATTACGACCTCTTCTCGCGAGCACGGTTTGGCTACGAAGAAGCTCTCAATCTGTGGGGAGCCAACACGCACGCGCAGAATGGGCTTGTCGATACGAAGTTCGCGTACGCGAAGTGTGCTCAGACCAAAGGCGACTTCGACCTTGGAATGTCGTTACTTGACACCACTGTTCCAGAGCACAAAGCACTCAACGACGAGCTGCTTGATGCCAGGAACACCGTGCTGGCGCGCGAACAGCAGCTCGAAGAGCAGAAGGCCGCGCGGGCAAAAATGCGACGCATCATCACGGTTGGGACCGTCGCCGCACTGATCATGATGTCGGGCCTCGCGGGCTGGGCCTTCATGGAACGGGAAGAGGCTGTCAAACAGGAACAGATCGCGATTTTGAATGCTGACGAAGCGAAGCGTCAGGAAGACATCGCCAAAGAGAGTGAAAAAGAGGCGTTGGTTCAGAAGGGCATTGCCGTCGAAAACGAACAAAAGGCTGTGATCGCCAGAAACGACGCCATCGAGGCTCAGAAACAGGAAGCAGTGCAGCGCGAGGTGGCGGTGGCGGCGAAAGACGCGGCTGTGAAAGCTCAGATGGATGCCGAAATCGCTCAGAAGCAGGAAGCAGAGCAGCGCGTGCTGGCCGTTCAGGCCAAGGACACGGCTGTGAAGGCTCAGATGGCCGCCGAGATTGCTCAAAAGGAAGAAGAGAAGCAACGGATGCTGGCGGTCAAGGCTCGTGACTCGGCGATCGAAGCACAGAAGGCAGAACAGGTGGCTCGCGAAGCCGAAGAGTATCAGGCTTATATCGCCAGAATCGGACTGGCCGACGCCAAGATCCGGGAGAACGCCTTTGATGCCGCGCTCGCCATCCTTAACGACTGTCCGTCGCCGTTACGGAACTGGGAGTGGGGCCGGCTGATGCATCTTTGCTCTCAGAGCATCGGGACATTCAACAACGAAGCACCGGTTGATGGGATCGCGCTGGCTCCCGACGGCAAGCAGTTTGTCACCGGTGGCTGGAATGGCTCGGCAACAATCTGGAATCTCGAATCCGGCAAACAGTTCAAGCAACTTAAGCACGACGGTCTGTACGTCTACTCGGTCGACTGGTCCGCCGATGGAAAATGGATCGCGACCGGCAGCAACGACTCGATCAATGGCTACGTTCAACTCTGGAATGCTGAAACCGGAGAGCGAGTCGATCGGAAGTTCGGCGACAACCGAGATGAATCGACATCTCATACCGACGCTGTTTTGAGTGTGCGTTTCTCAAAGTCTGACAACGCAGGCGGATTAAAGCTGCTGACCTCTTCCTATGACAACACGGCGAGACTCTGGAATGTGACCACTGGAAAACAGGATCGTCGGTTTCTGGGACACACCTGGTGGGTGTGGGATGCTCAGTTCTCTCCGGACGAAAAGGAGATCGTGACTGTCAGTCAGGACGGAACGGCAATCGTGTGGAATGTTGAGTCTGGCGAACCGGGCGCACCATTCACAGGTCACCACGGCGCCGTTTATTCAGCGGCCTTCTCTCCCGACAACGGATCTGTTGTCACGGGCGGATACGACAAGCGAGTTCTGGTCTGGCGACCTGAAGATGTGCGAGCGTACGAGTTCAGGCGATTGACAGCTAAGAGCGGCAGCGTCATCCCGCCCGCAAAGTTTCTTGGTCTCGACGCACATGCAGGCCCGGTCCGAACCGTTGCCTTCTCGCAGGACGGAACCCGCATCATCAGCGGAAGCCAGGACAACACGATCCGCTTGTGGAACGCAGAAGGGGGGCAGTTGCTGAAGTCTTTCCGAGGTCATGACGGAGCCGTGCGAACTGTCGCGTTCGCGGAGAATGATCAGGTCATTCTGTCCGGAAGCCACGACAACAGCATCCGTAAATGGAACATTCGCGAGTATGAAGAAATTCGAGTTCTGCAGGGACAGATTCTGGAAGGGCACCTTGATGCAATCCTTTCGGCTGAGTTCTCTCCAGACGGAGAACGCATCGTCACAGCGAGTCGCGACCGCACGGCACGGTCATGGGAAGCGAACACAGGACAACCCTTGAAGGTGTTTGCCGAAGGTCATTCCTTCCTGGCGACATCGGCTGTGTTCTTCCCCGGTGGTCAGCGACTGGCAACGGGAGCGGTCGACAACACCGTTCGACTCTGGGATGTCGACTCGGGCACACAGTTGCGTCACCTGGAACACACCGGCCGAGCCGCGGCTCTGGCAGCATCCAGCGATGGCAAGTGGCTGGTCACCGGCAGCGACGACCGCACGGCGAAAGTCTGGGATGTAGACTCCGGTGAGTTGAAGTTCGTTCTCAAAGGACACCAGAACGAAGTCACGGCCGTTGCCATTTCAGGCGACGACCGCCAGATCCTGACTGGCGATTCGCGTGGGCGAGTGACTCTGTGGGACGTTCAGAACAAGGCGGCACTTTTCCAGCTGGAAGGCCACGCCCGCAGCCGGGTCACGGCAGCGGCGTTTCTTTCGGGAACCAATCGCGTCCTCACAGCAAGCGCGGATCGAACTGTTGCTCAGTGGAATGTTGAAACCGGGAAAGAAGTGCCGTCGCTCATTCTGAAACATCCTGATTCGGTTGTGGCAATGTCCGTGCGACCGAAAACACATCAGGTTCTTACTGCCTGTGGAGACGGAAGTGTTCGCCTCTGGGATGCTGACACGGCGCAGGTAATCGGCGAACTGGAACGTGGAGAGTCGCGGATCACTGACGTCGCTATCGACGCGGATGGTCGAAGAGCTTTGGCAGTCGACGCCAACGGACGCAGGACTCTTGTCTTCTCGTTGAACGTCAACGCTGGCCGCCTGATTCCGGAGCAGACCAGCATTGCGAACGGGCCACTGTGGTCGGCGATCTTTGCTCCACTGCAGAACGATCTGGGCATCCTCGCGCTGGGCGGTAGTGATGCAAAACTGATTGGTCTGAAATCTCCTCAGCGAGACCGGGACGAGACACTGGTTTCGTTCAGCCCGCATGGAGTCATCGCGTCAGCAAGTTACTCGCCGGACGGATCGAAGATTGTCACCGGCAGCTGGGACTTCTCCGCAAGAATCTGGGACGCGAATTCCGGCACTGACTTGCGCAAGCTTTCAGGCGATGACGGCCACACGGGGTTCGTCAATTCAGCCGTGTTCTCACCAGATGCGGGAGGCAGATGGGTTCTGACAGGCAGTGACGACGGCACCGCGAAAATCTGGGATGCCGCCACTGGAGCCGTACTTGCGACACTGGCCGGACACGAAGATCGAGTTCGACACGCCACGTTTTCGAATGACGGTAAGCGAGTGCTGACGTCGTCCAATGACCGCACCGCCCGCATCTGGAACTTGAGTGAAGCTGCTCAACCAGACGGTTCGATGAAGGTCCAGGCAGCTATCGCGCAGGTATTTCAGGGCCACGAATGGGCAGTCCTCTCGGCTGAATTTTCGGACGATGGTCTGTCTGTGATCACAGCCAGCGAAGACAACACCGCTCGCATCTGGAACGCGCAAACCGGTGAGCAGAAGTCTGTCCTCGCGGGACACACCGCCCGAGTCACTTCCGTCGCGTTCGCACCCGGCGATCAACCAGACCGCGCCGTGACGGCCAGTCAGGATGGTGCCGTCAAGCTGTGGGACACTCGGACGACAAAGGAAATCCTGACACTCGACGGTCACACGCGTGAAGTCACTTCGGTTACGTTCTCACCCGACGGGAAGTACGTGCTGACCGCCAGTGAAGATGGTCGAGCGATCCTGTGGCTCACCGTGCCCTGGCAAACAGCTCCGCCGAAAGAGGAGCTCACAGGCATTGTTCGATTTCCGGTTACGGTCAGCGCCGAATAAGAAACGTGCTGGAAACAGGATCCTGAGCATGACAGGACCCGGTTTTCATACAATTCCCGTTTGTCAATTCGAAGCTTCGATTGCTTCGTATTGATCGTTCAGTCGCTCCAGCGCGTCGGTGGGGTTCATGTTGAAGAGGGCTCGGCCTCCGGTGCCCCAGCTGCCGTCCCGATAGTGGAACAGCGCCGCCGCGTCACGAACGGTGCCGACGGCTTCCACATCCTCCATGTCGCCGCCCACGACAGCCTCAAATCGAATGTTGACTGCGACAAACGCCGTCAGCAGACCGGATTCAACTTCCCGTCCAAAAGTCACTCGATCCAGCCAGTCACAATCCAACCAGCGAAGATCACGAGGTTTTCCCAGGCGACTGGCGATATCAAAGAACTTCGCCTCAAGCTGTTCCCGCTGAATCCTAAACGTCCGCATGGCGGCTTCGGCTTCACGTCTCTGCAGGTTCTTCAGCAGCGGCTGCCCGACCAGAAGAATCAGAGTCACGACAGCGATCAGCATTCCGACAGCGATGAAGAAGTAAATCATTGGTAAGTGCCATTCGCTACAGGTCGACTTCGTCGAGAGCCCCGACAAACGGGAGATGCCGGTAATCGTCGTTGTAATCCAATCCGTAACCGATCACGAATACATCCGGTATCCGGAAGCAATGAAAGTCAGGCTGCAGTTCGACTTCGGATCTCCCCTCTTTGATCAACAGGGCGACCGTTCGAACGCTGGCGGGTTCTCGACTGCGAAGAGCTGCAACCAGCTTCTGCATTGTTCTTCCTGTATCGAAAATGTCGTCGATGATCAGAACGTCTCGACCTCGAACGTCAGGCAGTAGACCAGTATCGACGATCAATTCTCCCGGTCGTGTTGTAGCTCCTCGATAACTGGATGCCTGGACGACTCCGATCCGGTGCGGCACGTCGATCGCTCGGACCAGGTCAGCCATGAAGAGCATGCAACCGGTGAGAACGCCGATCACCGTCAGATCCCGCCCGCGGTACAGTTCTGACAGTTCTCTACCCAGCGACAGAACTCGCTGTTGAATTTCATCCTGTTCGATCAGACGACGCATTTCCATTTCCCACAGAACCGGACGAGACCACGAAGCGGCACAGAATACCCGGATTCCCGGCACGAATCATCCGCCACAGTGGACGATGACTGCTTCGACACGTTTTCGCAGTTCCGCTACTCTCCGTACGCCAGTTGCGAAGGGCTTTGTCTGCCGGACATTCATTCAGCTACGAGTAAACACCATGCGAATCGGTGACGTTTATCGAGAACTTCCTTTCGGACTTTCGATCGAAATCTTCCCGCCGAAAACGACTGCTGGCGACGAAGCTCTGTTTGCAACGCTCGAACGAGCGTCTCACTGGAATCCGGCCTTTATTTCCTGCACTTACGGCGCCGGCGGCAGCACACGCCATCGAACCATCGATCTGTGCGCGAAGATTCAAAACGACTACGACGTGTCGGCAACGGCACATTTCACGTGCGTCGGTTCCACTCGCGACGAGCTGCGAGACTGGCTCGAAACAGCACATTCCCACGGCATCAGTAACATCATGGCGCTGCGCGGAGATCCACCGGTCGGCCAGGAGCAATTTGTGCAGGTCGAAGGGGGACTGCAATACGCCAACGAACTGGTCACTTTGATCCGGGATGAGTTTCCAGACTTCGGCATCGGCGTGGCCGGGTATCCAGAGAAGCATCCGGAAGCCAGAAATCTGGAAACGGATCTGCAGAACCTGTGTCGCAAAGTCCACGCGGGAGCTGACGCGATCTTCACACAACTGTTTTACGACAACGACAGCTTCCTTCGCTTCAGGGAAGACTGTGAAGAGTCGGGCATCGAACTGCCGATCGTTCCGGGCATTATGCCGATTACAGAATTCGCACGAATCAAACGCATCACTTCGATGTGCGGTGCCGATATCCCGTCATCGCTGTTTTCAAAGCTCGAAGCCGCTCAGGACGATGACAAAGCTCAATTCGAGATTGGTGTCGAGTTCGCCATCCAGCAGTGTCAGGCCCTGATTTACGAAGGCGTGCCTGGAATTCACTTTTACGTGCTGAACCGAATGGATGCCTGCGATCGAATTCTTGAAGCGCTCGACTTGCCCTCGGATTCGTGAATCGACCGGCGAATTATCGCGGCTGCGAGTTCTTCGGTTCGAAAGCGTAAGCCGGACCAAACGCGACGAGTCCGTCAGGTTGTGCGATCAGCAGCTTGCCGTCAGCGATGGCCAGATTTCCTCCCGATTGACTGAAATCTTCCCGCAGTCGAATTCGTCCTGCGATGCGACCGTTTCGATGATCAATACGCAGGATCTCGTCACGAGTCGGCCAGTAAAGATAATCATGAGACAATGCCGGACGACCGTAGCCTCGACCGGCTGGATCTGCAAAACCGACTCGCTCGGGCCAGGCAGCTTGACCGCTTCCCGCGTCAACAGCCCAGACTGACTGACCGCTGAGAATCAGCCTGCCGTCAGCAACGCCAACGACCTGCAGAATCCGGTCCGGCGACGGCTGGCTCCACACAGGCTGCCCCGTCGTCGCATCAAGCGCCAACAGCAGATCTGAATCATCGGGTGCCGCAAACACAACGCCTCGATAAAACAAGCAGGGGGCGAGTCCATGTCGACGTGAATCGCTGAGCTCATGCGGAGTCTCATCGCCCCTGGACTGGTAGGTGACAACCCACTGTAA
>JAQBWV010000169.1 GCA_027624335.1 Planctomycetota bacterium | reverse complement strand
ATGGGAACGACACGATCGATGGTGGCGGTGGTGATGACGTGATGTTCGGCGAAGCGGGCACTGACGTGGTTCAGGCCTCCGGTGCCCTTAACTACACGGCAACCACCTCTCAGATTACGGGTGCTGGAACGGATACTTACGACGGTTTCGAGCTGCTTTTGATCATCGGTGACGCTTCCAACAATAACATCAATGCCAGCGACGTATCGATCGCCCCTTCGCTGGACGGCGGAGCCGGTAACGACACGATCTTCGGCGGTTCCAGCACAGACACGATTCTTGGTGGTCTGGGCGACGACTCGATCGATGCCGGAGCTGGTAACGATAACGTCGATGGCGGTGCCGGAAACGATATTCTGATCGGCGGAACGGACATCGGCGGAACGGACACAGACACGCTGAACGTGACGGCCAACGCAGACCTGTCGATTTCGGCAGGCAATACGACCGGAGCGGGGATTGACACCTACAGCGGGTTCGAAAAGGCAGTGCTGACTGCCGGATCCGGTAACAACCGACTCGACGCGACCGGGGCAAACATTGACGTCACGCTGCTGGGTCTCGATGGGAATGACACGCTGCTTGGTGGCAATGGCAACGACAGTCTCGACGGGGGTAACGGAACTGATGCGATCGAGTTCACGGGGATGGACATCGTGCTCACCAACACGATGGTGCCGGGAGCCGGTACGGATATGTCGAACTCTGTCGAAACCCTGCAGCTTGTTGCCGCAGGTCCTGGCAGCAAGATCGACGCCCGTCTCTACACGATGGGGTCGGTAACGATCATCGGTTCCAGTGGCTCTGACACCTTGTATGGCGGTTCCGGTGCGGACGTCATCATGGCCGGTTCCGGTATGGACCTGGTCTATGGTGGAGCCGGCAATGACAACATCATGGGCGGTGCTGGAGACGACACGGTTTATGGTGGTGACGGCAACGACACGCTCTCCGGCGGCACTGGACAGGACTCGCTATTTGGTGAAGCAGGAATCGACTCACTGCGGGGTGGCAGCGGTGCTGACACGCTGCGAGGTGGAGCGGACGACGACGTGCTGCACGGTGACGCCGGTGCGGACACCATCTTTGGTGACGACGGAAACGATCTGCTGTTCGGCGGATCCGGAAACGATGGTCTCAATGGCGGAAGCGGCAACGACCTCGTCAATGGCAACAGCGACAATGATACGCTGCTTGGCCTCAGCGGAATGGACTCACTGCTCGGCGGATCAGGATCGGACATCCTGATTGGCGGAGATGACGATGACACGGTTCATGGACAGGGTGGACCGGACACATTGGCCGGCAACGGAGGCAACGACAAGTATGACTTCACCAGCCTGGACAGGATCGACGACGCGTTCATCGAGTCAATCTTCCCGGAACTGCTCGGACTGTAGGGTTAATCAGTGCTGCCCGGATCGCTTCGCACGATGCATCCGGGCGTTCTTTTCAGAGAAGGCCGTACTGCGTTGATTTTTAAATCAGCTGGTTTGGGAATCTATCGTCGAGGGAGCACTCGACCTGACCATTGATCAGGAGCTTTCCTGAATCAGGAAGTCGAGACCGCGACATACGAAAAGAGGCCGGGCAACCTGATGCCCGGCCTCTTTTGTTCCGCAGGTGTCGTTAGCCGTTTGGCGGACGAAAGCCTGTTACTTTTTCGCACCACGGCCAGTTGAGGTCGCTTTAGCAGCGCCGCTCTTTGCTTTCGTGGATTTGCTGAGAGTTGCCCTGGCAGTGCTCCTGGCGGCTCGCGTTGCTTTTGGTTTGGCTGATGTTGCCGCGCCGGTCTTCGCTTTGGTGGACTTGCTGACCGTTGCCTTAGCGGTACTCTTCACAGCGCTGGACTTTGCGACTTTGGTCGATTTGGCAGCTCCGGTCTTTGCCTTCAGTGACTTGCTGGCTGCTGGCTTGGCGGCAGCCGTCTTAGCGACTCCAGCTTTGGCCTTGGTCGACTTGCTGACCGTCGCTTTGGCGGTGCTCTTTGCGGCGCGAGTTGTTGTCGCCTTTGCAGCACCAGCCTTGGCTTTGGTCGATTTTCCGACCGTAGTTTTGGCAGTGCTTTTCGCAGCGCCTGTCGCCTTCTTTGCGATGCCGGTTTTTGCCTTCGTCGACTTGCTCGCAGCGGGTTTCTTAGCGACAGCAGGTTTGGTGGAGCTTATTGCCTTTGCAGCGGCTCCCTTTGCAGTTGTCTTCGTTGCCATATCCGTTGGCTCCTTCGAGGTCGTCCTGGGCACCTCTTGAGTGAACGATCAGTTGCTTCGCCTGGGTACCCATGTGTGAGCGAAACAACCACTGGTTTTGCTGCGCCGGAGAAAGCTCGAACATCAGTGTCCGTCCGGCGATGTTAGCTGCATATCCCGACCGTTTAGGCCGTCATCAATCCATTGATCCCGAGTGCACTTCATCGAAAAAACGACTTACGTCCGTTTGCAGTGCGAGCCTTTTAGGCGTCTCTGGAAATTTCGTCAACTGCAAAATCTGGTCTCACAACACTTTGCTGAATATTGAGAAGTCGTAAGTTCTCATCAAAGTTCGTCAGTCCGTCGACATAACTTGAATCGAAACCGGCATAACCCGCAAAGTTCGGCTGCTCTGAGACGGCGTGTCGCTTTGGTTGACGCTGTCGCGATCGGTTTGAACAATCGTCAGCGCACATCGATTGGAGATTCGTTGATCATTGTTCGGAGCGATTTCGAAACTGCGGAATCCGTCGATTTGCTCAGGCTGACGGCGACCTGGAGAATGTTCTTCCTGATTGATGAAGCAACCAGCCAACGGTCTTTTTGATAGAGAAAATTCCTATGTTTGATGCAATTCAGGCGGCACCGCCCGATGCGATTCTCGGTCTGTCCGAGGCGTTTCGAACTGACGCAAATCCCGCCAAAGTCAATCTGACAGTAGGCGTCTACAAGGACGAGTCCGGGCAGACTCCCATTCTGGAAACGGTCAAGGCGGCTGAAGCAAAGCTGCTCGCTGGCGAAGGCAGCAAGGGCTATCTGCCGATCGAAGGGTCAGCGAAGTTCTGTGATCTGACTCAGAAACTTTTCTTCGGAGCTGATCACGAAGTGGTCGCCTCGCAACGCGCGGCGACGTTTCAGACTCCCGGAGGCACCGGAGCGCTGCGAGTTGCGGCGGACTTCGTTCATCAGAATTTTCCGTCGGCATCAATCTGGTGCAGCACTCCGACGTGGCCAAACCATCCGAAGGTGTTTCAGGCGGCCGGAGTCAGAGTTCAGAATTACCCGTACTTCGAAGCTGGCTGCCACGGCGTCAACCTTGACGCCATGCTGGCAACGATCCGTGAGATCCCCACGGGAGACATCGTCTGTCTGCATGCGTGCTGTCATAACCCGACAGGAGCGGACCCTTCCGCCGAACAGTGGAAACAGATTGCAGACGCCGTTTACGAAAGGGGTTTGCTGCCGTTTCTCGATTTTGCGTATCTCGGTTTCGGAGACGGTATCGAACCCGACCGGTCGGCATTGATGGAATTCGCGAGACCCGGCGTCGAGTTGCTCATGGCATCTTCGTATTCAAAGAACTTCGGGCTGTACAGCGAGCGAGTTGGCGCGCTCAGCGTGGTGACTCCGACTGCGGATTCCGCCAGAACGGTCGCCAGTCAGGTGAAGGCGACCATTCGGACGAATTACTCGAATCCTCCGTCACACGGTGCCGCCATCGTCGCTGAGATCCTTGCCGACAGCGAGCTTCGCGAGCAGTGGAACGGCGAGCTGGCTGACATGCGGGAACGCATCAACGGCATGCGAGGGCTGTTCACTCGGACGATGGCCTATCGATTACCGGATCGGGATTTTTCGTTCATAGAGCGGCAGCGCGGGATGTTCTCGTATTCAGGGCTGACGGCTCAGCAGGTCGATACGCTCAAAGAGAAGTATTCGATTTACATTGTGCGGGATGGCCGAATTAACGTAGCGGGAATCAATTCCAGCAACGTCGTACCATTGTGCGATGCGATCTCGTCTGTGTTGAACGGGGAATAGTCCAATCGTGAAATGCTTTGCGAATGGACGAAAAGCGGCAGGGTTGCTGATTTTGCGTTGTCGGATTTCTCGACGCTGCCACGACGCGATGATCAGCGTCACTGGCTGAATTGAGCTGGTTGCCAAACGGGATCCGGTAACCCACAATACCTGCGGCTGTGACAGTCCGGCGCGGACTCGCTCGGAACCTGGCAAGGAACATTCGGGCAGGTCAAAGGGCGGCGTTCTGTGCGATGCAGAGCTGCTGCGAGATCGTGTCTGAGTCGCTTTCCCTGATGTCAGAACGTTGAGCGGATGGCCTGTACTGTTCCGGCTGTTCGATACACCTCAGTAAGGATGCGTACAAGATGGAAAAGACGGCCAAAGTCGTACTGGACGGGCGGGAATACGAGCTGCCGATTGTTATCGGGACCGAAAACGAAGTCGGCCTGGACATTTCAAAGTTTCGATCAGAGTCAGGTGCGATCACCCTTGATTCGGGATACGCGAACACTGGTTCGTGTCAGAGTCAGATCTGCTTCATCGACGGTGAAAAGGGGATACTTCGCTATCGCGGATACCCGATTGAGCAGCTCGCAGAGCACGCGAAATTTCCAGAAGTCGCTTACCTGCTGATTAACGGCGAGCTGCCAACAACGGCCCAGTACCAGTCGTTTCGTCAGGAGCTGACCTATCACAGCATGATCCACGAAGACATGAAGAAGTTCTTCGAGGGATTCCGCCACACCGCACATCCGATGGCGATTCTGTCGGCGATGGTCACGTCGCTGTCCAGTTACTACCCGGAGGCTGACGAGGACGCTCAGGATCACAACATCATTCGATTGCTGGCCAAGGTCAAAACGATTGCGGCGTACGCTTACAAGAAGTCGATCGGCCAGCCGTTTGTGCATCCTCAGAATCGCCTCAGCTACTGTGCGAACTTCCTGCACATGATGTTCTCGGTTCCGACTGAACCTTACGAAGTCGACCCTGTACTGGAAGATGCCCTGAACGTTCTGCTGATCCTGCACGCGGATCACGAACAGAATTGCTCGACGTCGACCGTTCGCATGGTCGGCAGCAGCCAGGCGAATCTCTACGCGTCGATGTCCGCCGGTATCTGTGCTCTCTGGGGACCGTTGCACGGAGGAGCCAACCAGAAGGTCATCGAAATGCTGGACATGATCCAGCGGGACGGCGGCGGCATCGACAAGTACGTCGCTAAGGCCAAAGACAAGTCCGATCCATTCCGTCTATTTGGATTCGGGCACCGCGTCTACAAGAACTTCGATCCTCGCGCGACGATCCTGAGAAAGTCTGCCGAAGGTGTTCTTAACCGCCTGGGCATCAACGACCCGATGCTGGAGATCGCTCGCCAACTGGAGGAAGTCGCGCTGCGGGATGAATACTTCATTGAACGAAACCTGTACCCGAATGTCGACTTCTACAGCGGCATCATTTACCGCGCGATGGGCATCCCGACGGACATGTTCACGGTAATGTTCGCTCTGGGTCGCCTGCCCGGCTGGATCGCTCACTGGAAAGAGCTTCGTGAGGATCCATCGAGCCGCATCAATCGCCCGCGTCAGATTTACACGGGCGCGGCCGAACGCGACTACGTGACCATCGCTGACCGCGGCTAGTTCGTCACTCAGGAAATCCGCGCATCTCCAGAACCGTATGCTTGAGAAAACGAAGCCATGGTGAAAACTGCCTCAACGATGCTGCAGCTTGGGACGAAAGCTCCGGAGTTTTCTTTGCCGGGCGTTGACGGTTCACTCGTTTCGCAGGCGGACTATGCTGACAGCAAAGGTCTGCTGGTTGTCTTCATGTGCAACCACTGCCCGTTCATTAAGCATCTAAGAGCGGAGCTGGCGGCATTCGGAAATGAGTACCAGGGCAAAGGGCTGGGTGTCGTAGGAATCAGTTCGAACGACGTCGCCAACTATCCGGACGACAGCCCGGAAAAGATGGCCGTCGAAGCAGCCGAAGCCGGATACAGCTTTCCGTATCTCTATGACGAGAGCCAGGACGTGGCCAAGGCCTACAAAGCGGCCTGCACGCCGGACTTTTTCCTGTTCGACGGAGACATGACACTGGTGTACCGAGGCCAGTTCGACGACAGCCGCCCTGGAAACGGCATTCCGGTGACTGGCGCCGATCTTCGAGCCGCCTGCGATCGAGTGCTCGCCGGCGAGCCAGTGCCGGTTGAACAGAAGCCGAGCATCGGCTGCAACATTAAATGGATTGCCGCTCCCGAGTATTTCACGGGCGAACCCGCAGTCGTTTGATTCGCCAGGCAAATGGGTCGAGTGCTGGAGTGCTCAGAGCGACAGACCTAACGCAATCCTGAAACCGGCCTTCAGTGGTCCCTTTGAGTGGTTCTTATGGCATTGATCATTCGACTTCGCGACAAGACATCAATACCGGTCGAGGTCGATTCGATTCAGATGGACAATGTACGGACTCAGTCTGCGGACGAAGTCAAAGCGACCCTCGTCCAGTACGGAAACAAGCAGGTCCCTCTCGGGCAGTTCTTTGATGTCGAAGGGTCCGCAGCGAATGATACGGAGATCATCTGGGAAGGCGATTGCTCGCACGTCAAGCTGATTGGCTCGAACCTGGCCAGTGGAAGAATTCGTGTCGAAGGCAACTCGGGCATGCATCTGGGAGCCGAGATGACCGGCGGCGAAATCATCGTCAATGGTAACTCGGGCGACTGGGTGGGAGCGGAGATGCACGGCGGTCGGATTCACGTTCATGGCAACGTGGGACATCTTGTCGGATCCGTTTATCGCGGCGGAAATCGCGGGATGACCGGCGGAGAAATCATCATTGATGGCGACGCCGGAAACGAAATCGGGCACGCGATGCGTCGAGGTCTGATTGCCGTCGGAGGTCGGTCGGGGGATGCGGCCGGTATGTCCATGATCGCCGGAACAATTCTGTTGTTCGGTGAGGCAGGGATCCGACCGGGACCAAGTATGCGACGTGGGACCATCGCGTTTTTCGATGGAGCATCCGCTCCTGAAATGTTGCCGACGTTTCGAGCTACCGGCGTCTGCCAGCCGACGTTCATGCGGCTTTATCTTCAGCATCTGAAGTCGCGGAATTTTGCCTTGCCGGATAGTGCGCTGGAGGCCAGGTTTCGTCGCTACAACGGCGACTTTCTGGAACTGGGCAAGGGCGAGATTCTGATCCGCTCTGACCTGAACTGACTCGGTCACAACATGCCCGATCAGGTCAATATTTCCGAGCGACTTCGAGAGTCAGCGAGACTCTACCCGCACCAGAAAGCCGTTGTATTTCCCGCTGGTCGCGATTCGCGGGGTCGCGTGACTTATTCGCACCTGACGTTCGCTCAGCTCGACAACGAAAGCGATCGTCTGGCCCATGGACTCAGCCATTACGGAGTGCAAACCGGCCACCGCCTGGTGCTGATGGTCCGTCCCAGCCTCGAATTCATTGCACTCACATTTGCCTTGTTCAAGACGGGAGCCGTTGCCGTACTGATTGATCCTGGCATGGGCCGGTCCAATATTTTCAACTGTCTGGAAACTGTGGAGCCGCACGGATTCGTCGCGGTTCCGATCGTGCAGGCAATTCGAGCACTGAACAGACGGCGGTTTGCCAATGCTCGACTGAACGTGACTGTCGGAGGCCGACGCTGGTTCTGGGGCGGGACGACGTACGAAAAACTGCTGGCGAGTTCGGCGGAGGGCTTTGAAACAGCACGTACGAAGGCGACCGACCCGGCGGCGATCATCTTCACCAGCGGAAGCACCGGACCACCGAAAGGAGTCGTTTACGAGCACGGCATGTTCGACGCGCAGGTGCAGCTTCTGCAACAGTTTTACGGGATCAAACCTGGCGAAGTTGACTTGCCGGGGTTTCCACTATTCGCATTGTTTAACTCAGCGATGGGAGTCACAACGGTGATTCCCGACATGGATCCGACGAAACCGGCTCTGGTCGATCCGTTGAACATTCTGGAAGCGATCCGCGATCAGGGAGTCACTCAGGCGTTCGGCTCGCCGGCCATCTGGAACCGGATCGGTCGGCACTGTGAGGCGACCGGCGAGAAACTTGGGTCGCTACGACGCGTGCTGTCAGCGGGGGCTCCTGTTCCGATTCACGTGCTGGATCGAATGCTGCAGGCCTTCGAGCATGACGACGCAAACATTCACACGCCGTACGGCGCGACCGAATCGTTGCCGGTTGCGTCAATTTCCGGGCGGGAAGTTCTGAACGAGACCGCCGACCTTTCGCGTCGTGGATCCGGCACGTGTGTAGGCAGATTGTTTCCGCAAGTACGGATTCGAATCATCGAGATCACTGACGGCCCGATCGGGCATGTCTGTGAGACTCGGGAATTGCCTCGCGGCGAGATCGGCGAGATTCTCGTTCAGGCTCCCTCAACGACCCGCGAGTATTTCCGCCGTCCCGATGCGACAGCGCTGGCCAAAGTGGCCGACGACGGAGGTCAATTCTGGCATCGCATGGGAGACGTCGGCTGGTTTGGCGACGATGACCGCCTGTGGTTCTGCGGGCGTAAGGCACACATCGTCGATGCTGCTTCCGGGCGCATGTTCACGATTCCCTGTGAAGCGATCTTCAACGAGCATCCTCGCGTGTTTCGCTCAGCACTGGTTGGTATTGGGGCGAAAGGAATTCAAAAGCCAGTGATCATCGTTGAGCCCGATGCGGGCGAGTTTCCAGAATCAGAGACCGACAGGCAGCAGTTTCGCGACGAACTTCGGGAGCTTGGTCGAGCATCTTCATTGACAGAGTCGATTGAAACGGTGCTGTTTCACCGGTCGCTGCCGGTCGATATCCGACACAACGTGAAGATCTTTCGCGAAAAACTCGCCCCCTGGGCTGAGGAACAGTTGGGAGCATGACAAGGATTTATCTTTGTCCCTCAGCAACGTTAGTACCTTTCCAGAATCCAGTCCGTATTCTTGCGTCCTCTGTGTCCTTTTGCGGCCATTCAGAATCTGCCGCAAAGAATCGCAGAATTCGCAAAAGGCCCTACGCAAGCTCGACTCGGAAATACAAACAGGCCGGTTGAGCGTTGCTGCTCGACCGGCCTGATCGTGTATTGACGGGGTCTGCTCTCGTTAGATGACGCCGTTGCTTTCAAGGTAGGCGATGACTTCGTCGGCGAGTTCTTCGATGCCTTTATTGTCAGCATCAAGAACCAGTTCGGCGTTCTCTGGTGCTTCGTAGGGATCGTCGATCCCGGTGAAGCCTTTGATTTCACCTGCCCGAGCCTTCTTGTAGAGGCCCTTGGGGTCGCGTGCTTCGCAGGTTTCCAGCGACGCGTTGACATAAATTTCGATGAATTGTCCTTCCGGCAGTAGTGCTCGGACAGCGTCGCGATCAGCACGGTAGGGAGAGATGAACGCGGTTGTTGTGATCAGCCCAGCGTTGGCAAACAGTTTCGACACTTCGCCAATACGGCGGATGTTTTCCGCTCGATCTTCGGCGGAGAAGCCAAGGTTCTTGTTCAATCCCATTCGAACGTTGTCACCGTCGAGAACGCTTGTCCGTTTGCCGAGTGAGTGCAATTTGAAATCGACCTCGTTGGCAATCGTGCTTTTGCCACAGGCGCTGAGGCCGGTGAACCACAGGACTGCGCCTTTGTGGCCTGCCAGTTTGCAGCGATCTTCAGTCGAAACGAGATTCTCGTGCCAGGTGACGTTTGTTGCTTTTTGCTCAGTCATTCAGAGGTAACTCCTGTATTCGAGGTTGTGTGAAATCCGACTTCAAAGGTCACGACTGCGTGCCCTGAATTCGGGTGAATTGGTAGATAAACGACCCGCAGGCGAAACATCGTAGGGAACAGCCGATGTCGAGAAAAGCGACGCCGTTTGCAGTGCAAATTCAATACAGCTCGGCGTCGAGCGACTTCAGTTTCAGCCATCGTTGCCGAAAAAGAATCCTTTTGACGATTGCTTAAATGCGTGTTAAAGTCCGCTTTGCAACCCGGACTTCCGAAACGTCGAACGGAGTCACTCGATGTGTCCGGTGTTGTTGCCGTCGAACGTTGACGGGCTCCGTTCAGGACGGAAATAATTAAGTTCAAGGAGGAGATTCATGGACTTACGGGTCGATCGGTCGGAGACCGCTGCTGTTACTCCCGAACGGCTGCTGGAAGCAGTCATCGAGAGTGTCGCCCACAGAACCAACGGTCAGATTCGTGATCTTGCTGTCTCGATTTCTAATGGAGTCGCGAAACTGACTGGCAAGACGTCGCGCTACTACTACAAGCAGCTCGCGACGAGCGGAGTTCTGGATGGCGAGTTTGAACTGGATGTCGAGAACGAAATCTCCGTTGGAATTCGTTAGTTACGTCAGTTCCTGCAATCAGAACCCAATGGCAGAGTTCTGAAGCTGCCTCGACTGTGGAGATTGTGAGCCGCAACACTTTTGTGGATCACTGTGTCGGGCTGCCTGCGAATCGTCGGTTAAAGTCTTCTGGATCGAACACGTCCAGCTTGCGAACGTGCTGTCTGGCTTCCTGCAGGATTCGCTGGACGTTTGATAGCGGTGTCGGTCGCTCCGATTCATCTAACGGCAACGGTGAACTGCCGCCTGCTGTTGTGATATCGCTCGGGATGCGAAGAGCCGCGCTGCCATTGGAAGCTGCAAGCCGCTCATCGGCGGCATCCGAATCGGGATATTGCCCGAGCGCCTTCGTGGATCCGGAAGCCGAGTTCACTTCCTGCTGCTGGATGTCAGTTTGACGGTCGGTCGATGAATCAGTCTCTGTCGGTGGCAATCGGGACGGCGTTGCTGGCTGAGCTGAGAACGCGGTTTGCTCGACGGACGCCAGTTCGAAGCGGAGTTCTTTCGATGCGGTTTTCACCCAGTCCTGCAACGTCTGCATCTGAACGGCGCCGTATCGACCGTTAAAAATCGTTTGCCCGGCATGAGAACCACGGATGATTTCCAGCAGTCTCGCTTTGCCGTTGTGCTCGGGGCGGAGGTCGTTGAGAACCGCAGCCAGATTTCTTTCGGACACAATCCTGGAATTGCTGGATCCACTCCGGGTTCTCGTCAGTCGAAACTCGTTCGTGGCGCTCGGTCCGTGACAGCGTGCATTGCCACACTTGTTGAGCAGTAGTGGTTGAATGCTCGATACGAAGTCCCGAGCAGTTTCGGGACTTAAGCCTGAAAGGCTGCGGACTTCGGTGTCTTCGACTTGAGTTTCGTGATCGTTAAGCAGAACGACATCCTGAGCGAGCCGCACTTCGAATTCGTTCGGAGTCCGCCGACGAATTTCGGTGTCGACTCGGTCTAGCATCAGGCGAGCGGTCTCGTTGGACGAATCTTTCTCCAGGGCATCGCGAAGTTCGCGAGCGCCTTCAGCCAGCAGGTCCTGACTCAGGCACCAGTCCGCCAGACGCAGGTGGGACGTAACCGTCGGCCTTTCGTCCTGAATTCGCAGGCGGAGATAGGCTTCGTTGAGGTCGTCGGCATCAAAGAGGACCTGACCGAACGGAATGACCGCGTGCCCACGATCTGTCGACACAAGCCATCCGGTCGACACGGATTTGATCCTGCCTTGCATGACCCGACCGCTGCGGAGTACGAGCACTCGCTCCGAGTTCCCGTTGCCTGTCGATCGATTGACGCTGGAACCTGGCGGGCCGACCGGCGTCTGTTGAGCCTGCAGGAGAGCCGGTACCGCCAGTAGCGGAATCATGATTCCTGCGAAAAACATGATCGCGTGCATCACGGAAACGTAAGCTGACTGAAAACCAGAACGGCGAAGCTCGATGGTGTTTGGCATTTCCAGTCATCACTTTCTACGGTGTCGAAGATCGCTGAATTTGGGATGAGGGACGTGTTTACCTGCTTAAGCTGAACGTCAGAGTTCGGGAGTCGCTGCTTCAGTTTCGAGAATGAGGGGCTCGGTAGTGATGGTGAGTCCTGCGTTGGGCGTTCCGGACCTGGCGGACGTTTTAGAGGTCGAAATGCCAGGGAATTGGGAAGAAACCAGGTTTGTCTGGACATCCGAAAGGACCGAATCTGCCGGGTCGTGTGACGGCGGACGGCAAAAATTGAATTCAGTTTGAATCAGACCTCGTACCGGGACGTCAGAACCGTCAAGTGCCTGATGGCCGCTCCCGTTTGTCGCCTGCCACGCGGCAAGTCCAACGGTTGTTCCAGCAACGGCCCGGTTTCCTTCAATGCTGACTCGTTCGTACCAGGTGAGCTGCAGTTGCCCTCCGGCGAATGTGATCAATGATTCTGATTCTGTTTCCGTTCGAGGTTTCAGATCGAAAACACAATCTTTTGGCCGGATCGTCAGACGTGATTTCCAGGGCGGGCCGTCTCGCAGGTCGAACGCGATCAGGCTGCCCGAATTGCGGAGGGTCGTCCGTTCAAGCGAGAAGACGTTGTCACCGGCTGCGGCCTGTTTCGTCGCGATGAATAGTGGGCCGCCCCCCAGCTTCAGTGTGTTGGCACAATGAACGGAGCGACCAGGAGCACCCAGCAGAATGGTCGAGTGCAAGCCAGCAAGGATGCAGTTGTTAAATGTCAGTTCGCCAGCCAGCGGGTCAGAACTGTCAATCGGGGTCCATTGAACGGCCATCGCGGCGGCAAGTGCCGCCGGACGACTTGCAGAGTCCGCAGACGCAGTGCCAGGCGGCGTCAGGAAATCGCAGTCTTTGCAGGTCAGCTTCTGTGACCTGATCTGTGTCAGCGTTGCTGGAGACGATGTGGCAGATTGCAGTTTGATTCGAAGATTTTCGAGCGTGATTTCGGTTGCTCGAAGCTGCAATGGCCGAGTGGTTACCACAATCTGAGCGGACTTGTCGGGAAGACCACGGATAACCAGCTGGCTTCCTGACCAGGCGATCGAGCCTGCCTCGTAGTTTCCCGGCTCGGAGAGCAGCACCACTCCGTAAGGATCCGGTTCCGGCAGCGGGATCAGCTGCGAAGTTCTCGATTGCGATACGGGAATGTGCGATGTTGTGGAGTTGAACGTGGTCGAACGGGCAGTTTCCTCGTGTTGCGACGCCACATCAGAATTCCGACGAACTTCCTGGATATCCCGGCGGAGAGGGAGTCTTTCTCCGCTGGGCGGTTGGTCTAATGCCGCTTCAGAAGTCCCACTGGAGACTTCAGCATCTCTGATTCCCGTTACGCCGGTCGATGGTAGACCTGAGGAACTCTGACCTGAGGATGTGATGTAATCAGCGGTCGCAGTCAGTTGTGTGGGAATTACTGTGAGGATGAGATTTCGCGACCGAACATCGAACGTCATGAGAGCAGCAATCGCCAACAGGACAGCCACCGTCGCAAATGCCAACGGCAGCGCAGACTTGCGCATGGATGATGGTTGGGCATTTCGTCGAACCGGCAGCTGAAAGCTGGCGGCGAACTTTGACAGACGTCTTCGAGAGGTTCGACCCGTCGATCTAATGGTGAACGGCGATGCCGCTCCGTGATTCGACTTCAGTGGACCAGGTTGACGCGAAGCGAAACCGTTTTCCGCCGGCGTTCTCTCTGGCAAGTTTGTTCGAGTTACTGAGTTATTCTGAGCCGTAGCTGACTGGCTTTCCTGTTTAGCAGTGGATTGTGAAATCGCAATGTTGCGACCCCGGCTTCCATCCGCCAGGAGCGATTGAGCGTTTGGAGGCCGGCGAGAGGCAATCGGTTCTGTTAACCACTCGATTGCTTTTGCAAGTCGTTCTGGCGTGTCCGGGGCAAAATCGCAGATGTCAGGTATTCGCGATGTCTGGTGAGCGGCCAGCTTGGCCAGTGGGTCGCCTGTGGGAAATGCAGGTCGCCCGGCCAGCAGCTGCCAGAGAGCAAACCCCAGAGCGTACAGATCCGATCGAGGACTCACG
>JAQBWV010000168.1 GCA_027624335.1 Planctomycetota bacterium | reverse complement strand
CATGTCGAGTTCTTCCGCAACGTTGGACGAAGTCTGTTCATCGATGGCTGTTCTCCAGAACGCCTTCCAGACTCGTTCGTCGGATTTGGCTTTCATGGCCGTGACCGCATTTCGAAAAACCTCCATCGACACCTTGCGCGATTCCGGTTCAGTCGCCGGAGATGGTTCGGGGTCACTGAGTCTCGCGACAAAGCCTGCAATGTCGACATTCTGCAGCGCGGGCACTTCGTTCAATTTGACTCGGAGAAAGTCGGCGACGCGGTTTTTCGTGATCGTTCGCAGCCAGCCGCGAAATGTGTCTTCCGGTTTTTGTTTGCTGAACGAAGCAATTGAACCAATCACTGAAAGGAAGACATCCTGGCAGACATCGTCAATGTCCTGCGACTTCAGGCCCGCGAGTCGGCACCAGTGCTGAACCAGCGGCTGATAAATCCCCACGAACATTTTGCTCGCCTGGGGTTCCTGTTGCTTGACGAGTTCGATTAGTGATCGATTGGTAGTTTCACCGTGACTCGCAAAAGAGTGCTGTGAACCGTCGTCGAATTGTTCGGCGGAGATCATCAAGCAGCAGCCTTTGGACCGTGTGTGTTTCCAGTTACAGCCCAATATTTTTACGAGGTTGAAGCAGATTGTCGAACGCTCCCCCGACTGTTCCTGGTGCAGTTACGGTTTACCGAAAAGTACCGAGCAAGTGTCGAACTGCGATGAGGGAAGCCTCGGTGACATCGCGCAAAAACTGCATGTCCAGTGTCTCGATCGTATCACTCGGCATGTGATAATGAGGGTTACGCATGAAACTGGTGTCGGTAATCATGAGCGCCGGGAAACCCGCGTCCCAGAACGGGCTATGATCACTCAGCCGAGTGGCCTGTAGGCCGTTGCCGTTGTCCGGAACCTGCAGCGCCTCGACGAGCAATCCTTCCACGGATTCCATACCGAGACGAAACTGCTCAATGAGGTTTGTCGAATTCTGATTTCCGATGATGGCGATGAAGTTTCCGGTGTCCGGGTAGAGACCTCGCAGCGTTCTCGGCATTGACTGGCTGCCTGGTGAGTGGTCGCAGTAGCCCAGCATTTCCAGCGCGATCATCCCGCGCAGGTCAATGCCGGATTCTTTCGCCAGTCGAGCGTGCTCACGACCACCCAGCATTCCGTTTTCCTCCAGATCGAACGCGACCAGTTCCAGCTCAAGCGGAGCAGCATCCGGCCAGGTTGGCGGCAACAATCGCGCAATTTCGAGCAGAGCGGCCACGGCACTGGCATTGTCGTCCGCTCCTGGAGTGTCCGGTCGTGAATCAAGGTGAGCACCGACACACAAACGCGGTCGGTCAGGATTGAATTGTCCCCGACGAGTGGCGACGAGATTGGTCCCGTGCAGACTCTCGCCGAGATTCAGTTCGCCGACATCGTTCAGCACATCGAAGTCATGTCGTCGTACATCCCACCCGTAGTCTTCGAAGTGTCTGCTCACGTAGCCCCGCGCGGCTTCCAGCACCTCACTGTGGCACGGCCTGGGCACTCGCGTCAGCTCGTTGAGATGAGCCTCAATGAGCGAGCGATTCGTTTCAAACGAATCGTGTTCCGGACGGGAAGTCATGGCATTGACAGACTGAATGAGTGAGAGGCTTCTGAAAAAGAACAGAAACGTCGAGCCAACAAAGGAGAAAGACGCAGAAGAATTGGAGACTTCTGCGTCGCTCACCTGGAGAATCGTGTCTTTCTAACGAGGAAGATATCAAACCTCAGAACACACGGAATGACACGGAAGGGAAAACGCCTATTTCGTGTCATTCCGTGTAATCCGTGGTTCTCTCTCGACATCATTCCGCAACAGGAGCGAGACGTTCTCTCACAGCAGCACTGCTGCCTGGTGTTCGTTAAGCTGATCGACTTCTCATTCAATCCGTCAGGGATCCTTCAGCGAGCTTTCAGAGTCAGTGACAACCGAGTCCCCACATCGCCCTTCAGTCCGTCCAGAACTGCTTGCACCGGCAGGCGACTGGGACTGTGTCCGCGCGGCCGTTGAAAATGGTGCCGACGCCATCTATTTCGGACTCGACTGCGGCTTCAACGCGCGGGCACGAGCGGCGAATTTCGATCCGGACGATCTTTCCGAACTCATGGACTTCATGCATCATCGAGGTGTCCGAGGTTACGTCACTCTGAACACGCTGGTCTTTCCTTCAGAGTTGCCGCTTGTCGAGCCGCTGATTCGGAAGCTCGCTGAAACGGGAGTCGACGCGGTCCTTGTGCAGGACATTGGCCTCGTTCGCCTGATTCGAGCCACTTGTCCCGACTTGCCGATTCACGCGTCGACACAGATGACGCTGACCAGTGCCGAGTGCATTGAAGTCGCTGCCGAACTCGGCATCGAACGCGTCGTGCTGCCTCGCGAACTATCGGTGTCCGAGATCAGCTCGATCAACCGGAGGACCGACATGCCGCTGGAGGCGTTCGTACATGGAGCCTTGTGCGTTGCATACTCCGGCCAGTGCCTGACCAGCGAATCGCTCGGCGGTCGCAGTGCCAATCGCGGCCAGTGTGCTCAGGCCTGCCGACTTCCCTACGACCTGATCTGTGACGGAGCAGACGTTGATCTGGGCGACGTGAAATATCTGCTCAGTCCGCAGGACCTCGCCGCCTACGCGCTGATCCCGGACCTCATGGAAGCCGGCATCTGCTCGCTGAAAATCGAAGGCCGTCTCAAACAACCGGAGTACGTTGCGAATATCACTCGCCATTACAGCCAGGCGATCACCTCGGCAGTGAACGGCCAATTGGTGCAACTGTCCGAGCAGACCGTTCGCGAGATGGAACTGTCGTTCTCGCGAGGCTTCTCCCCCGGCTGGTTCAAAGGCTGCGACCACAAGATGCTGGTACCAGGTCTCAGTTCGGCCAAACGTGGAGTGTTCCTCGGCGAAGTGAAGTCCGTTAGCGAGTCAGGCGTCGCCATCCAGTTGGCATCGCCTGTTGCCGCTGGAGACGGAGTCGTGTTTGACGGCGATCGGTCAAACAATCAGGAACAGGGCGGTCGCATTTTTCATGTGTTACGCAACGGCCAGCGACAGACGAGCACGGTGTCGAGCGGCATCGTCGAACTGGAATTCGGCAACGACGCGTTGAGGCTCGAACAACTCTGGCCGGGCCAGCAGGTCTGGAAAACCGACGACCCGCAACTCACGAAGAAGCTGCGGCAGACGTTTTCGTCTGGCAAACCGCAACGCAGGATCGCTGTCGATTTCACCGTCGAAGCAACGACCGGCAGGCCGCTTATTATTCAAGGTTCAGCAGACAACGGTGCTTCCGGCCGAATCGAATCCGAGACGCCACTGGCAGAGGCGATCCGGCACCCGCTGACTGCCGATGTCCTGAAAGAACAACTCGGTCGACTCGGAAAGACCGTTTTCGAACTCCGAAAGGTCACGGCGACGATCGCAGGTTCGCCGATGATCCCACTCAGTGTTCTGGGTGGTTTGCGTCGCGAGTTGATCCGGCAACTTGACGAGTCGTCAACCGCTCGCCCGGCTCGCCAGATCGCTGAGTCCTCGGCTCTGACTGCCCTGCAGGCCACACTGCCCTCACGCGATTCCGACACTGAATCGGCCAGGCGGAAATCGCGGAAACCAGAATTGCGTGTGCTGTGCCGGTCGCTGACTCAGCTGGGAACAACGCTCGAAGCTGGTGTCAGCAGCGTGATGGTCGATTTTCAGGACATCCGCGAATATCGCCAGGCCGTTGAAATCGCACATGCCGCAGCGGCAGAGATCTTCATCGCCACGCCCCGCATTCAGAAGCCGGACGAAGCGGGCATTTTCAGGGCTCTGCAGAAACATGACGCCGACGGAATCCTGGTCCGCAACCTGGCCGGCCTGCGCTATTACACAGCGGCAGGCATACGCGTTGTCGCCGACTTTTCGCTCAACATCGCCAACGAGCTGACGGCTCAGTACCTCATCGATCAGGGAGCAGAGCGAGTCACCGCTTCGTACGACCTGAACCGGGACCAGCTACTGGATCTGGTTCAGGCGACGCCGCCGTCGTGGATGGAAGTCGTCATTCACCAGCACATGCCAATGTTCCATATGGAGCACTGCGTCTTCTGCGCGGTGCTCTCGCCAGGCACAAACAAGCACAACTGTGGTCGCCCCTGCGATGACCACATTGTCGAACTCCGAGACCGGGTCGGCATGGAGCACCCGCTGACAGCCGACGTCGGGTGTCGCAACACCTTGTTCAACGCCGTCCCACAGAGCGGAGCCGAGGTCGTTCCGCAACTATTGCAAGCTGGCGTGCATGACTTTCGGATCGAGATCCTGAATTCGTCACCGGCTGAAATTGGTTCGATCATTAAGCTGTACCGCTCGCTCCTGCACGGAGAAATCAATGGCCAGCAGGTCTGGAGCCAGCTGCAGGCCTCCAACCGCGTCGGAGTTACGCGAGGAACTCTCGAAGAACGCCGCGACCCACTGGCCATTCTGTAGATACCGATCCAGGAACAAATCCGAGAACTGTATGTCATGAAATGACATGCCGGATCGTCGTAGTCAGGGAACACAATTCTTCGCTGATCGACACAAATCACAGCACTTCGCAGCACTATTTGCGGGAATCAGTGCCGATTAGTGTTCCTTCAGTTTTCGGCGATCTCTCGCAGACTTTCGGTTGACCACGTCGAGAACGGTTGATTCTCAAACCACGGTCTTGTTTCTGCGCAGGTACTTTCGTGTGGTCGTATTCATGTTCTGAGAACGGACTCTGACTGTACTGGCCGGCGGAGAAATGGCATCATCTGTGTTCCCCGTGTGAAGCGATTGCCGATAACGATCCCGAGACATCCCTCCCGTTGTCCCTCCTCCCGGAACTGCTCGAATGCTCAACCTGCCTGGCCGATCATTCCGTAACTGCGATGGCGTTTCCCGCCGAAGTTTTCTGCAGGTTGGTGGTCTAGTTGCCGGAGGCCTGACGCTTCCTGAGATGCTGCGACACGAAGCCAAAGTCAAAGCCGCCGGAGGTTCCCCCAGACGCCGGTCGGTGATCCTTGTCTGGCTGGCTGGTGGACCGTCGCACATCGATATGTACGATTTAAAGCCGAAATCTCCCGCCGAAGTTCGCGGCGAATTCAAACCGATCGCCACCAGCGTCCCCGGCATCGAGATCAGCGAACACCTGCCCATGCAGGCTCAAATCATGGACAAGCTGTCGATCGTTCGCTCGGCCTACCACACGAACGCCGGGCACGGCATGGGCTCGCAGTGGATGCTGACTGGTTATCAGCCGACGATCGAAGTCAACAACAACATCTATCCTTCGTGTGGATCAGTCGTCGCCAGGATGCGAGGAGCGAATCAGGCTGGCATGCCAGCGTATGTCAACCTGCCTCGTCCACTGAGCTTTGGCATGGCCGCCTACCTGGGAGCTGAATTCAACCCGTTCGCTCCGGAGAGTGATCCCAATTCTGACAGTTTCGACGTGAAGAATCTCAAGCTGCCAGGCCGAGTCGACAACACGCGAATGTCAAAGCGGCATGGACTGCTCGGCAAGCTCGACACAATTCGCCGCGACGTTGACACCAGGGGCGACATCAAGGGCATCGACCAGTTCTATCGAGACGCCGTCGAGATGATCACCAGCGATCGCGCGCGACAGGCGTTTGATATCAAGTCGGAAGATCCGCGACTCCGGGAGAAGTACGGACGCAATGACCTCGGCCAGTCGTGTCTGCTGGCTCGTCGTCTCGTCGAAGCCGGAGTGACCTACATCACCGTTCAGGCTGGTGGCGGCTGGGACACGCATGGCAACAATTTTACGGAACTGAAAAACAGACTGCTCCCGCAGTACGACCGTGCCATCGCCGCTCTCGTGGAAGACCTGCACAGCCGGGGCCTGGCCGACGACGTGCTGGTCACCAGCTTCGGCGAATTCGGACGGACACCGCGCATCAACGGTGGAGCCGGGCGGGACCACTGGCCCGGCGCGATGTCTGTGATGTACTCGGGCGGCGGTCTGAAGATGGGACAGGCCATCGGCTCGACAAACTCCAGGGCCGAATACCCGACGACAAAGGCTTACACGCCAGGAAGCGTTCTTTCGACGGTGTATCGATCTCTCGATATCGACCACAGCCACGTCTTCTACGATCACGCTCGTCGTCCCTTGTCGATCCTGAGCGAAGGCGAACCGATCTCTGAATTGATCTGATCGCCCTGGCCAGAGAATCACTGCAGCGATGAGACTTTCGCAGTACGATCCTGCGTTTTACTGATCCCGCCGAACATTGACTGACCCACCACCTGGAGAGCTGCCATGACTCGCTTCCTTCTATCGTCGATTGCCATTTGTGCTGGTTTCATGATGCTCGAAACGACAAGCGCAGCGGAGCCCTCGGGCATAGAAGCATTGACTGGTAAGGACTCGCCACTGTCTGAAGGAGAGGTCATCGCGTTTTTCGGCGATTCGATCACTCAGGGAGGCAAGGGGCCAGGTGGATACTGTCGACTCATCGACGAGGCCATCGCGAAACAGCGACCGGAACTTGGCGTGAAGATCGTCTATGCAGGAATCAGTGGTCACAAGGTTCCTGATTTACAGGGCCGGCTTGATCGCGACGTTCTCTCGAAGAAGCCGACCGTCGTTTTCATTTACATCGGCATTAACGATGTCTGGCATAGCACCCGCGGTCGCGGCACTTCAAAGGAAGACTTTGACGGCGGACTGCGTGATCTGATCAGAAAGATTTCTGCGACCCATGCGAGAATTGTGCTCTGTACGCCCAGCACGATCGGCGAGAAGACCGACGGTTCGAATCCGTTGGACGCAATGCTCGAAGAATACTCCGAAATCAGCCGCAAAGTTGCAGCAGATACCGGCGTGACTTTGTGTGATCTGCGTAAAGCGTTTCTCGATCATCTCAGGAAACACAATCCCGAAAACAAAGATCGCGGTATCCTGACCGGCGACGGCGTCCATCTGAACGCTGCTGGCAACAAATTTGTCGCGGCGCAGGCAGCCGACGCCATCGGGATGTCTCTGAAACAAAAGACCGAGGCGGTCCTTAAGACGACAAACCCTGCCAAAGACTGAAAGTCTCATGTGCCGAACTTCAGTCACGATTGAAAACTGATGCCGACGACCGAAGTTGATCTCGTTCAAAACTGGCTGGAACAGGCGGTACTCGGCCTGGGGCTTTGTCCGTTTGCGGGCGAGCACTGGCGTGCCGGACGAGTGCGTCTGGCTGTGACCTCGGCGGCGTGCGAACAGTTGCTGCTGGAAGATCTGTTCGCTGAAGTTGCCCTGCTGGAAGCGACCGATCCGAAGTTGATCGAAACAACGGTGCTGATCGTTACGAATCTGTTACACGAGTTCTGTGACTACAATCAGTTTCTCGATCTCGCTGATGCGCTCATTGAGCAACATGACTGGGACGGACAATTTCAGATCGCGAGCTTTCATCCGCAATATCAGTTTGCAGGCACCAGAGTTAACGATGTGGAAAACCTGACCAATCGCTCTCCGTATCCGTTGCTGCAAGTGCTGCGCGAACAAACTGTGAGTCGAGCTCTGGCGGAACACCCCAATCCTGACGAGATTCCGTTAACCAACATCGCCACGTTACGATCGCTGAGTAAAGAGCGCCGCCAGGAGATCTTTGGCTTTCTGCCGGAAACGTGATTCGAAACGCACGCCCTGCTCTATCGTGATCGTTCAGTGGAGAACACATTCCCTGTGGGGTTGGCGGGAAGTGTGGTTTTCCATTTTGCGATCTTTCCGAGTAGACGCTCGACAACTTCCGGATTCTTCGCCTTAACGTCGTTCTTTTCGTAGGAATCTGCGGCGATATCAAAGAGCTCCAGATAGCTGTAATCCCTATTGGTAACCAGCTTCCAGTTCTCGTCCACGATGGCGTACGACACCCAGTGGTACGGCTGAGATTCTCTGGCAGGCCACGGGGAGTCGAATTTCCAGAAGAGCGGTTTTTCGCGCTTCGAGGTCGCCTTGCCGAGCAACGCGGCAACCTGACTCTGGCCGTCGGGAGCGTAGGAAGCTGGCAACTCAACTCCGCCGATTTCACAGAACGTCGGGAGCAGATCCACAGCCGAAATGAGCGAAGTGTCGTCGACTTTGTCGGCGGCAATTTTACCGGGCCAGCGAGCGATAAATGGAACCCCGATCCCTCCTTGAAAGAGAGAGGCCTTATAGCCCTTTCGACCTCCGGTAATTCCCAGAGAAGCACCGATACCGTACCCGGCGCCGGTTGCCGAATCGTACGTCAATGTAAGTTCGGCAGGTCGCGACGCTCGTGCCGGGCCATTGTCTGAACTGAAGATGACAAGGGTGTTATCCGTCAGTTCCAATCGATCCAGTGTGTCGAGCACTTCCCCAATTCGATCATCAGCGTGCGACAGGACCGAAGCGTAGATGTTGTCGCGTTCTTCGAGTTCCCGAAATCGCCATTGATACTTTGGCACGGTATGGAAGGGAGTATGCGGCTCGTGCAGCCACAGGTTGATGAAGAACGGTTTCCCTGCCTGGTGACTCTGCTCGATGAAGGCATTGGCATGCCGCGAATCTTCATGCACCGGCATCTGTTCTCCGGCGCAGTTGAACGCTCCATAGACGTCGTAGCCATACGCACTCGGCAACGGCGAGTCCGGGATCATGTTGTTTGACAGGTGCCACTTTCCGAAATGAGCGGTGGTGTAACCGCCGGCTTTCAGGAATCGCGGCAGAAGCGGTGCCTCGGGATCAAGCCAGTCGGGCATATTGCGTTTCGCATTGCTCGGGACCCAGGCGAAATGCCCGTCGATGTTATAGCGAGCAGGAAAATGCCCTGTCATCACCGACGTTCGACTGGGCGAGCAAACACCACTGGCAACGCTGAATCGATGAAAATCAGTCCCCTCTCTCGCCAGACGATCAATGTTTGGTGTCTTCACATAAGGGTGACCGTGGCAGCTGAGATCTCCCCAGCCCCAGTCATCGGCAAAGATGAAAACGATGTTGGGTGCCGTCGCCGCAGAAGCGTGGGAAGCTGCGAAACAGATACCGAGAATAGTGAGCAAAACATTCTTCATTTCCTGTGCATCTCCAGAAGTGTGAGTCTGTTTTTAAGCGTTCGTTGGCTCGGCGACGGTCTCTTGCAATGCGGCATCCACGACATTAGCCAGCTGAACAGGCTTGAAAAAGTGAACAAGCCCGAGGACCACTTCAGACGCTGCCTCCGTCGAAGCGCATAAACCCCCATCCCAGAATCAAACACCACTATCAATGTCACAAAGCTCAGGAGCAGCGTGAAGTGTATCAAACGGGAATTTCCAGCACGCCAGCGTAAAACGATGGCGAACGTCAGGGCGATCAGAGCCAAAGGTCCGGCCACAGCCAGCTCAAACGGCCAGACTTGATCAATCGTCGCTGGTACGACGTCCCAGGCCACCAGCCAGAGACAAATCAATCGTCCTCCGAACCTGCAATGAAGGCGACGAAGGCGAGCGCTGCGTCAGGCCTGCGGCGAGTTGTCCAGGTGTTTGCGGGACAGATTCAGTGTCTACGGAAAGCATCGGCGATTCTACTCCTTCGATAAATTTGGCAAGAGCGGGTAAAAGGCAGGTTATAACGAGTATGTCGAAGCGACAGCTCGTGAGTGGACGCGTTCAGTATTTCTGGCGATTTTGCCCACCCTTCATGCGGGATGGGGATAAGATTCGGTTGATTCCTCAAGAACGAAGGCTGAATCCAGAAACGAGTTGCGAGCTGCTATGTACTCCCACCTGTCACAGAAACTCATTTGGACGCTGCGTGTGCTGTGCAGTGTTGCGCTGATCATCAGCGGATATCTCGCCTGGGTGGCACTCAACAAATCGGGAGTGGCGGGGTGTGGCGGAAGCGTTTTTGACTGCGACCACGTGCTGTCTTCCCGGTGGTCCAACTGGTTCGCGGCTCCCGTCTCCCTGGGAGCCATCGGGCTCTATACCCTGACCATTGTGGCACTCGGTTTTTGTGGAACGAGAGCCTCTGAACGTCAGCAACGATTCGCGTTGCGAGTCCTTACGACATGTGGACTGACCGCCGGACTGGCGGCTGTCTGGTTTATCTCGTTGCAGGTATTCGCCATAGGGCACTTCTGCAGCTACTGCCTTGCGGCTCACGCTTGCGGTCTGTTGATTGCGACGGTGATTCTCTGGCAGCGACCAATGGGAACAGGGTCGACGATCAAATTCTCCGCTGTAAGTGCTGCGGGTGTCGCCGTGTTGATTGGTGGTCAATTACTGACGCCGCCACCGCCGACGTTTCAAATCGAGTATCACGCCAGTGCTGTTCCAAAATCAGCACATTTACCGCCGGGCCTGGTCGATAAGGGTGATTCTCAGCTATTCGCAGCGCCTGATGCTGACGTGTTTGAGGCACCGGATTTCGATGAGGACGTCTTCGAAGCCCCGACTCTGGACGATTAGCGGGGATCGACCATGAATCCTGATGTCGCTCTGCAGGAGAACCAATGATGAACACACTCACGTTAACGCGGTTTGTGAGGCTGTCGCTTGCTCTGACTCTTTGCGGCGCACTTGATTCTTCTATAGCGGCTCAGCAGACACCCAGTGCACCTCAACCGGGTTCAACAGAGACCTCGGGCAAGGACGACAAAAACGGCGATTCCGCTGACAAGGCCGACGACGCCAGGCCAGAGCGTCGCGTTATCAGGATTATTGGCGACACAAAACTCGACGTCCGCCATTGGCCGCTGCTCGGCAAGCCGGACGCGAAGTATGTGTTCGTCGAAATGTTCGACTACACGTGCCCGCACTGCCGGGACATGCACCACGAAATCGACGCGGCGTTTAAGAAGTTTGGCGACGATCTAGCCGTACTGGCTTTGCCGATTCCACTGAATGCAACCTGCAACGACCAGGTCGGCACGACAGAATCGCAACATCGAGAATCGTGCGAGCTTGCCAATCTTGCTGTTGCCGTCTGGCGACTGAAGCCGGACAAATATCACGAGTATCACGACTGGTTGTTCGAGACAGAAAACGCCCGCACTGCCGCCGCTGCTCGCGAACAGGCGGTTCACCTTGTCGGCAAAGAATCGTTGCAGAAGTCTCTGGATTCACAGGTCCCGCACAAATTCATTCAGAGTCACGTAAAGCTGTACGCGAAGGCCGGATCAGGTTCGATCCCCAAAATGCTGTTTCCCAACATGACGCTGGTCGGAAACGTCGGCTCGTCCAAACTCTGCGAAACCATCGAACGCGAACTCGGAAAGCCATAAGCGGCGACATGTTCGGAGCTGCTTCGATGTACTGCGATTCAAAAGCTTGAGATCCGACAGTCACCGAACGCAATGAAGCCCCGCGAAGACAAATCTTCGCGAGGCTCCTTCCGCTTACGCATGATGGATCACAACTCGTCAGTCGAGACTGACCGTTACGGTTTTCAGCTCCGTGTAGTTGTTCAGAGCGGCTGCTCCGAGTTCGCGACCGATGCCGCTCATCTTGAATCCGCCGAACGGGGCTCCGGCATCGAACACGTCGTAGCAGTTGACCCAGACGGTTCCCGCTTTGACTGCTTTGGCGTAGTTGTGGGCCTTCGCGATATCACGAGTCCAGACGGCAGCAGCCAGACCGTAAAACGTCGAGTTGGATCGCTCGATGATCTCGTCCAGATCTTTGAACGAGAGGATGCTCATCACCGGGCCGAAGATTTCGTTGGTAGCGATTTCCATGTCGTCGGTCACGTTGTCGAAGATCGTCGGCTCGATGAAGTAGCCGACATCGCCAACACGGTTTCCGCCGGTAACACACGCTGCTCCACCGGCCTTGCCCTTTTCAATGTACGACAGAATCTTGTCGAACTGAGCCTGATCGACCTGCGGTCCCTGCATCGTCGATGTGTCGAACGGGTTGCCAATCTTGCGATTGGACGCCTGCTCGACAATGCGATCAACAAATTGCTCTTTGATCGATTCTTCAACGAAGACTCGGCTGCCAGCACAGCAGCACTGCCCCTGATTGAAGAACAGGCCGAACTCGGCTCCGGCAACCGCGGCGTCCAGATCAGAATCCGCAAACACGACGTTGGGGCTCTTGCCGCCAAGTTCAAAGGTCAGACGTTTCAAAGTCATTGCCGCGTCAGACATGATCCGCTGAGCCGTCAGGTGCTCACCGGTAAAGGCGATCTTGTCGACATCGGGATGTTTGACCAGTGCGGCGCCAGCGGTCGGTCCGTAACCAGGAACGATATTGATGACACCGCGTGGGATGCCGGCTTCCAGGGCGAGTTCTCCCATGCGCAGACAGGTCAAAGGAGTCTGTTCAGCCGGCTTCATGACAATGGTGCATCCGGCGGCCAGTGCAGGTCCCCACTTCCACGCCGTCATCAGCATCGGAAAGTTCCAGGGAATGATCTGCCCGCAAACACCGAGTGGTTCGCGTCGTGTGTAACAGAAGTAGTTGCCACGAATCGGAATGGTGTCGCCGTGAATCTTGTCCGCCCAGCCCGCGTAGTATCTCAGACAATCAATAACCAGAGGCAGGTCCGCAGCGCGAGCATCTGAAATGGGCTTGCCATTATCGAGCGTCTCCAGAGCAGACAGTTCGTCGAAGTTATCTTCGATCAGATCGGCCAGGCGATTGATCAGTCGACCTCGATCGCGAGCGTCCATCGTTGCCCACGGTCCTGATTCAAATGCTTTCCGCGCTGCTTTAACCGCGAGATCGATGTCCGCTGCGTCGCCTTCCGCTACTTCTGCGATGACTTCTTCAGTGGCGGGGTTCATCGTTTGAAACGTCTTGCCACTGACAGCGTTCCGCCACTCGCCGTCAATCAGAATTTTCGTTCTACGCACTTCCGGTGTCGCGATTGTCGTCTGCTCTGTTGCCGTTGCCATCAGATGCCTCCTCGCAATTCCCTGGTAGACGGAGAAACCGACAGTCGGTTGATGTCCGCAATGAGTCGTGACTGATTATGCACATCCGGGCGGCACTATGGGAGTCACCATTACGCCGGAAACACGAATTCAGGACTATCCAGAAATCCGCAGTCGGTTCACGTTCGAGACGAGATACTCGACAGCGAAGTTGATTTCTTCGAGCGTGTTAAAGCGGCCGACTCCGAAGCGAATACTCGCTCTGCTGAGTGCATCACTGCGTCCACTCGCTGTCAGAACGTGGCTTGGTTCAGGATCCGCGGAAGTGCATGCAGAGCCGGAACTGACAGCGATCTCCGTCAGACTGTTCATCAGCACGTCGCCATCAATCGCGTCGAAACTGATATTCAGATTACCCGGTAAACGATCCGTCGGATGACCGTTCAAGTGCAGGCCGTCAAGTCGAGAACTGATAGCGTTCCATAGCGTATCTCGCAGGTTCCTGATCCGAGCGGACTCCTCACGACAGGACTCGTGTGCCAGCCTACATGCTTCGCCGAAGCCGACAATCAGAGGGACCGGAAGCGTTCCGCTGCGGAGTCCGTTCTCGTGGCCGCCGCCGTCGATCAGAGCTTCTGGACGAGCACGTCGGCTTCCGCGTCGAACGATCAGCGCACCGATTCCTTTTGGACCGTACAGCTTGTGAGCACTGATACTGACCAGGTCAGCACCCAGTTCGGTGACGTCGACGGAAATTCGACCGACGGCCTGGACAGCATCGCAATGCAAGGGCACTCCTCGCTGCCGACAAACCGCGGCAATATCTGCAACCGAATTGAGCGTCCCAATCTCATTATTCGCCAGCATGATTGAGACAAGTGACGTTTCGTTGCGAATCGCGTCAGCCACCTGCTGCGGACTTACGCGACCGAACTCGTCCACAGGCAGTAAGGTGACTTCAGCTCCGGCCCGTTGCAGCCGTTTGATCGGGTCAAGCGTCGCACGATGTTCCGCTAAGTTCGTAATGATGTGCGGGGGTGTTGAGTTTCGAA
>JAQBWV010000167.1 GCA_027624335.1 Planctomycetota bacterium | reverse complement strand
CGCATCAGTCACTGATTAACAACTACCACCCCCTACCCGCGTAGCCCCGGACCGGCAGTTACACTCCGTGGTGATCCCGTTCACTTATTAAAGAACAAGCAGAGAGTCGAATCTAAAATGCCTGAAGGCGTCATTCGTAACCTCGGCGAACAGCCACTTGCCCAGCTGATGCAGACCCATGGTCTGAAGCCCCACAATCTGGTGGTCGCGTCAAAAGTCCAGATGACTCACAAGATGGTCACGCGAGCGATCAAGGGGCGGCGATTGTCGCCCAACGTCAAATGCACAGTTCGCGACGCATTCAATCTCGCAGCCAGTACGAGTCACTCGGTTTCCGAACTGTTCAATTATTGAGTTTGACCTTGAACACCGCCTTTGGATTAAACGAAGGCCTTCTCGGAGGTTATGTGGGGCTTTTCACTTTACCAGTCGCGTCGTCGACAGACCTCGGATGATCGACCAGTCCCTGGCGACTTTGGCGACGACGACTGGTACACCATTTCCCGGCAATTTCCGAAGGCCGAACTCCAGCAATTCCCACCCGGTCGCACAACTGCTCTACGGACGCCACAAGGCGGTTCCGACTCCTGCTGGTTTCTCAAACGACGAGTATTGGCTAGACTCGCAAGCTCTTTCGAACGTCCTGGGCGAAGTGAGGGAAAATTGTGAAACAGCAACTTCTATATTGTGTTGGAACCGCTCTGGCGACATGCCTGATGGTTTGCGGGAGCTCAAAGGCTGCTGACGAATGGCCGCAGTTTCGAGGTCCACTTTCGAATGGACATGCGGACGCAACGGATCTCCCGCTGACGTGGAGTGAGACGGAGAACGTCCGCTGGAAAACAGCGATTCCAGGCACCGGTCATTCCTCTCCGGTGATCTCGGGAGACCAGATTTGGCTGACTTCAGCTGTTGAGGCGAGGCTTTCAGACGAGCAAGCGAAACGAAGACTGGCTGTGATCAAGAACTCTCGCGGACTGGAGATCGCCGGATCGATCTCCCTGCGAGCCATCTGTGTCAGCAGAAACACGGGTGAAGTTCTGCAGGACATCGAGCTCGCTCGCGTCGACGAACCGGAGCCGATCCACTCGCTCAACAGCTATGCGTCTCCGACTCCGATTCTTGAGAACGACCGCCTGTATTGTCATTTCGGAACGTACGGAACGATCGCTGTCGACACGAAGTCCGGCAGGATTGTGTGGACCAACTCTGACCACCATGTCGACTACCAGAATGGATCGGGGGCGTCGCCGGCCCTGTGGCAAAACCATCTCATCATTAACTTCGACGGGATTGATACTCAGTACGTTGCCGCGATCGACAAACGCGACGGGAAGACGGCGTGGCAGACAAAGCGCACCGGACAAATGAACGAGAAGGCCGAATTTCAGAAAGCGTACTGCACGTCGGCGATCATCGAGGGTGAAAACGGCGCTCAGGTAATTTCGCCAGGGGCGGACTGGGTATACTCGTACGACCCGGCGAGCGGTGCAGAGTTGTGGAAGGCCAGTTATGGAACGCTGGGCTTTTCGACGGTGCCACTGCCAGTATTTGGGAACGGACTGGTATTCATTTCGACGAGCTACATGCGTCCGCGGTTACTGGCTGTGCGCTACGACGGTTCCAGGGCAGAGAATGGCTCGCTCATTGAATGGCAGATGGACGGACAGTTGCCGCAGAAGCCTTCGATGTTGCTGATCGGCGACGAACTCTACTTCATCAATGACACTGGGATCGGCATGTGCCTTGATGCTCGAACGGGTAAGGAACACTGGAAAGAACGCATCGCCGGGCAGTATTCGGCGTCACCACTGTTCGCCAGCGGTCGGATTTACCTCTTCAGTCACGAAGGAAAGTCGATCGTGATTGAGCCTGGTCGGGAGTACAAACAGCTTTCCGAGAACACACTTGCCGGTGGCTTCATGGCTTCGCCGGCGGTCGCGGGGAACGCCCTGTTTCTGCGAACCGGGACGCATCTGTACCGAGTCGAGCGGGACTGATTGGACTGCGCTGAGCTGCTCCACAATTTCAACACACGCGAATCAGGAAGATCGCATGGCTGCAAAAGACTTCTCCAGGCACCAACAGGGCATCATCAAGCGGTACTACGATAACCGGGAAAGTATCGACGGTGAGAGGCTCAGCGAACTCGTGACGAATCTCTACCTCTCAGAAGGCAAGAAGCAGGAAAAGTTCTGGAAAACGGCCGAGGACATCATGACCCGGTTGAAGATTCCGCCAGAACGCGTGCGACACGTAATGGCCTCGGCCGACCCGGCAATTCTCGCCGAAGTGGTGAAAGACCTGCAATCAGGAGCGTTGCCGTAGGTATCAGGTCAGGCTGTGCCTGACGAAAACGCTATTCGACCTCGCAACAACTTTTCGCAAACTCGCAACAACTTTGTCAGGCACAGCCTGACCTACCGAAGAAGTTCCGCGTGACTCATCAGATTCGCTACATCATGGTTGGCGGCTTTCTTGGAGCTGGCAAGACGACGACGCTGGCTCGACTGGCTCGGCATTACACCGGCCTGGGGAAACGCGTCGGCATCGTCACTAATGACCAGGCAGCGGATCTTGTTGACACGAACTCACTGCGTTCGCAGGGCTTCGAAGTGGGCGAAGTAGCCGGAGCGTGTTTCTGCTGCAACTTCGACGAGCTGATGTCGACGATGGAAGGTCTCAGCGAAGGCGAGCGCCCGGATGTGATTCTTGCTGAACCGGTCGGTAGTTGCACCGATCTCGTTGCGACGGTCATCCAACCTATCAAACGGCTGTACAACGCGACATTTCGGATTGCTCCGTATGCGGTCATTCTGAAGCCGAGTCACGGCGGTCGGGTGTTGCGGAACGACTCAAAGGCTGGTTTCTCGCCCAAGGCCGCTTACATTCTGAAGAAACAAATCGAAGAAGCCGACGCGATTCTGATTAACCGAATCGATGAACTCGACCAGAAACAGGCCGACGAACTGTCGGAGTTGATCAGCGAACATTGCCCCGGTATCCCGGTGCTGCGAGTCTCCGCGAAGACCGGCGAGGGATATGACGCGCTGACGGAACTGCTCGATCAGGATGGAGATTTCGGGCGGCGAGTGCTCGACATTGATTACGACACGTACGCTGATGGCGAGGCCGAACTTGGTTGGCTCAACAGCAGCGTGCATGTGTCATCAAGCCGGAAGTTTCCCCTGGATGAACTGCTGCTGGATGTCGTGTCGCTGCTACAGGACGCTCTGGCAAGGACAGGTGCAGAGACGGCTCACCTCAAGACAATTGGACTCTGGGAAGGCTTCTTTGGCGTCGCCAATCTCGTGAGCAGTACAACGGCACCGGAACTTTCTCTTCCATCAAATTGCGATGTTCAGGATGTTGACGTGATCGTCAATGCGCGAGTCGCCTGCGATCCGGAGCAGCTTGAGCAGATCGTTCGAACCTGCGTTGAGCAGGCAGGCCAGCGACACGATGCAGCGGTTGAATTTCGACAGACTCAAAGTTTTCGTCCCGGTCGTCCCGTCCCGACACATCGGTTTTCAGATCCAGAATAGTTTCAGGTATTTCAGAGTGACTATGAATACTCAGGTTCGATTCGGGCTGCCGGTTTCCGGGCTCCTTAAAAACTCCAGTGACGACTTTCTCGGCGACGTTCTCTGGCGCTCGTCCGATACCGCAACTTGCGGAACAAAGGATTCGGAATTCAGTCTGCGAACGATCGGCATGTGCTGGAAGCAGCAGTGTCTCGACCGCCGACCGCCACAGTTGAAGAGTGGAGTGGTACGATTCAGCACTATTGATGATGCCGTCGCGTCGGCGGATGAAAATTCCGTTCTGGCACTGCTCGAACAGGTTCGCAGCGAAACCAGTCCGAATCGTCGGCCACCAAAAGGCGGTCTGAAGAAGCAGGCGAAGCAGCCGTCGCGAATCAGTCGCGAGACGACAGAACTGCTGCGTCTCTGGCTGGCCAACGGTGCGAGCGAGGCGGAAGAATCACCGTCGGCTTTGCTGGCCTGTTGCGAACTGTTGTTGCTCTACGGTAGTCAGTTTCCTGCAGAATTGATCGGCGGTTTGTGGCGAGTCACGCTGGCTGGGGCGTTGGCTCAGTCGGACAGTTTCATTAAAGCGGCAGGAATTGACGACTGGGAGACCTACATTTCGGAAGAAGTTTCGTATCGAGACACCTGGATCAACGCTGGCTTGTTGCCGTTGGTGTGTGGCCTGCTGTTTGACAATGTGAAAGGAGCTCCAGGACTTGCTCGGGCAGGCCGGGCGTCGCTGAACAACCAGTTGTTGCAGGTTTCCGATGAGAAGGGCAGCCCCGTCGGCAAGGTCATTAACGCGCTGTCGGAGTTTCTGTCGGTGTGGTCGGACGGTCTGCTGGTCGCTCGGCTGTTTAATGAAGCCCTGTGGAAGAAGCCGGCAGAAAAACGATTCGAAAGAATGCTGCGTCGTCTGGCGGCGGCGGTGCGGGATGGAGGCGTCCTTGCCGGTACCGGTCAAGGAGTGTCTGCTGCTGCCGTTTTGCGAACCGCCGCCGAACACCTGGGGACATCGCCCACAACTGATTGGGTGAAGTGTCTGGATCTGTCTGCAGGCCCCGAACGAAGTCGGCCCAGGCCTGGGAAAACAAAGACCAGGTCCGGGAAGTTGAAGAAGAAGATCTCGAAAGCGGAAATCCCATCGTGGCAGTCTGATGATACAGACGCCGCGTGCCTGCGAACTTCCTGGGCACCGAATGCCAGCCTGGCCACCGTGAGAGTCGACAGCAATCCGGTGCAGTTGGAACTGGTTGTCAATGGAGTGTCCTTACTGTCCGGGCCGTGGAATCTCGAACTTACGGAAGGTGGTGATCAGCTCGAACTGGAAGACGAATGGGAGTGCATTTGCTGGAATTCTGACGCGGATGCCGACTATCTCGAACTGCAATTGGAGTTCGAAGGCGGTCCCCAGATCAATCGATTCATTCTGCTGTCACGGACGCAGCAGTTTGCGATTATTTCCGACGTCGTTACTGCGTCGTCGGCCAGCCTGATCTATGTCGCCAGTCTGCTGCCTCTTGCTGCCGGAGTGATTGTCGGCTCTGACGAAAGCACTCGTGAGCAGACCCTTACGACTGGTCAGACAACAGTCCGCGTGTTTCCGCTACGTCTGCCTCAGGATCCTGGAGTCGGAACTGCGGGCAGTTGCGGACTCCATCATCATGATGACATACCGTGCCTGGCAATTTCTCAGGCCTCGGAGTCCGGGAACCTATTCTCTCCGGTTGTTCTTGACTGGGCGCCGGAACGTCGTACAGCTCCTGTCGAGTGGCGACAACTGACGGTGACTCGCGCGGGCGAGATCGATTCTACCGGAGCAGCGGCGTATCGAATTCAGGTTGGGAAACAACATCTCGTCCTGTATCGGGCTCTCAGCGGAACTGAGCGTTACCGAACATTCCTGGGATATCAGGCCGAAAACGAAACCGTGATCGGCAACTTCACCAGATCGGGTGTGATCGAAGAAATCCTGATGGTGGAGTAACTCTCAGGGCCTTTTTCAAAACGCCAGAACCATTTGCCTGTCGGACTCTTCAGTTGGTCTGAGTATCGACAGGCGGATTCTGGCTGCAAAGGAGCCACGCTGATGACTCGACGACTGAGATACACCGCCAGTCTTGTATGTCTCGCTGTGACGTTCGGCGTGCTGCCGAATTCGACGAGCGTTGCCGCCGAGAAAACGCTGCCGAACACAAAGCCGCTGACCATTGAACAGCCGCTCGACGTGTTCATGATTGACGGCCTTGACCGCTTCTGCCTGCGGGAACTCGCTGCCTCGCCCGCTCGTCGTGAGAAGATGTGGAACCGCGATTTCAGCAGCGTCGAGGCTTACGAGAAAAGCATCGCTTCTAACCGTGAACGATTCCGCGAATACATCGGTGCCGTCGACAAGCGAGTCACCGAGTCTTCGCCTGGAACCTTCAACTTTGAACTGCTCGATTCAATCGGCCACCTGTCGTTAATCGCCCGATCAGACTCCGTCACAGTACAACGTGTTCGCTGGCAGGTCCTTGATGGCGTCACCGCCGAGGGACTGCTGCTGATGCCTGCCGTCTTCAATGGCGTGGGTATCGTCGCTTTGCCGGACGCAGACTGGACTCCGGAAGAGTTTGTCGGACTCAACGGCGACCTTCCAGAATCCGCTCGGCTGCCGTGGCGATTGGCTTGCGAAGGGTGCGCTGTGGCCGTGCCAACGCTGATCAGCCGCAGTGACGAATACTCAGGTAGCCCATACGTTGCTTACACCAATCAAACGCACCGCGAGTTCATTTATCGCCAGGCGTTTGAGATGGGCCGCCACGTCGTCGGCTATGAAGTACAGAAAACGCTTGCTGCGATCGACCTGCTGGGACAAATCGCCTCGCACGCCAGGCTGAAGCCGAAATTCGGTGTCGTGGGCATCGGAGAGGGCGGCCTGTTGGCGCTGTACTCGGCCGCGCTGGATCCTCGCATCGATTCGGCACTCGTCTGTGGTTACTTCTCGACGCGCGAGAACGTATGGGATGAGCCGATCTACCGCAATGTCTGGGGCCTGCTGACCGAATTTGGTGATGCGGAACTCGCGGGAATGGTCAGTCCTCGCTCGCTGACGATCGAGGCTTGCGTCGTCCCGGAAAGTGCTGGTCCGCCTGCGGTTCGTCCCGGACGTCGGGGTGGCGCCGCTCCGGGACGCGTGCAGATCGCAACGCTGGGTTCGGTGCGAGCGGAATTTGATCGCGCTGCGGAAACGTTCCGCAAGCTGAAATGTGAAGATCACCTGACGCTCGTCGCAAGCGGCGAAGGCGATGGCCCACCAGGTGCCGGAGAAGCCTTTACAGCATTCCTTGCCGGATTCGGCATCAAGCCAGCATTTCAGGCGACCAACGAGAAGCTTGAGATCTCACAACCGAACGAGGACGCAACCGCACTCAATAATCCGGAGGCACGGCAAGAGCGGCAGCTCGATGAAATGCAGCGACACGTTCAGAATTTGATGCGACTCAGCCCGAAGGTCAGGGATCAGAAGTGGGCGAAGGGTGATCGGTCGTCGGTTGAGAAGTGGGAAGAAACGTCAGCTTCGCTGCGAGACTGGGTTTACGACGAGCTGATTGGTCGACTGCCTGACCCGACGATGCCGATGAATCCGAAGAGTCGACTGGTTCTTGACGAGCCGGAGTATCTGGGGTACGAGATCACGCTGGACTGTTACCGCGACGTCGTCGCCGGCGGGATTCTGCTGCTGCCGAAAGATCTGAAACCCGGTGAGAAGCGACCGGTCGTCGTCTGCCAGCATGGGCTGGAAGGCGTGCCCATGGACACGATCACCGAGGATCAGTCGGTTCGATCCTGGAATTACTACAAAGGCTTCAGTGCGGCACTCTGCAAACGTGGGTTCATTGTCTACGCACCGCAGAATCCGTATCGAGGTCAGGATCGCTTTCGCACGATCCAACGGAAGTCGAACCCGCTGAAGCGGTCGCTGTTCAGCTACATCATCCCGCAACATCAGCGAACGCTGGACTGGCTGGCGACGCTGCCCAATGTCGATTCGAAGCGAATGGCGTTTTACGGATTGTCGTACGGCGGAAAGACGGCTGTCCGTGTTCCCCCAATGCTGACGCAAAGCAAAGACCGAGTTGGATACTGCCTGTCGATCTGCTCAGCCGATTTCAACGAGTGGGTCAAGAAGAACGTCAGCAACGAGGACCGTTACAGCTACCTGTTCACAGGCGAGTACGAAATCTTCGAATGGAACATGGGCCACGTCGCGAATTACGCCGAACTGTCATCGCTGATGGCACCACGACCGTTCATGGTCGAGCGCGGGCACAATGACGGCGTCGCCCCGGACGAGTGGGTCGCGTGGGAGTTTGCCAAAGTCCGCCGCCATTACGACCAGCTCGGTATCGGCGAACGAACTGAAATCGAATTCTTCAACGGCCCACATACGATCAACGGCCAGGGCACTTACCGATTCCTGCACCGGCACTTGAACTGGCCAGAACCAACCGTCAACCAGGTGAGAACACAGAATTGAGGAGTTGGAACGCAGCGATCGCCGAGGTCACAAACACTGAGGTCACGGAAATGACTCTCCTCATTCTCTGCGCTCTTTGCGTTCAAAATCGAAACACCTGAGTTTTGAATTTCGGGAGTGAAGAACGTGGCGTCACAACGTGAAGAGATTCTGAACCGGTTGCGGAACCTTGTTTCCGATGGCATTCCCATCGTCGGTGGCGGAGCGGGGACGGGGATCAGTGCGAAGTTCGAAGAAGCTGGCGGGATCGACCTGATCATCATTTACAACTCGGGACGGTTTCGGATGGCCGGTCGCGGATCGATGTCCGGCCTGATGCCGTACGGCGACGCAAACGCGATCGTCATGGAAATGGCCGGTGAAGTGCTGACCGTCGTTGACCATACTCCAGTACTGGCCGGAGTCTGTGCGAGCGATCCCTTCCGGCAGATGAAATGGTTCCTGCGTCAGATCGAGGATATCGGCTTCGCGGGCGTGCAGAATTTTCCGACCGTCGGACTGATTGACGGTACGTTTCGAATGAACCTTGAAGAAACCGGGATGGGTTACGACAAGGAAGTTGAAATGATTCGTCTCGCTCACGAGATGGACCTGCTGACGACTCCATACTGCTTCAACCCGACGGAAGCCGAACAAATGACAGCAGCTGGTGCCGACATCGTGGTCGCTCATATGGGGCTAACGACGAAAGGGTCGATCGGAGCAGAAACAGCGAAGACGCTCGACGACAGCGTGAAGCAAGTTCAGGCTATTGCCGACGCCGCACGCGGAGTTCGCGACGATGTTCTGGTGATCTGCCACGGAGGCCCGATCGCCATGCCTGAAGACGCCGAGTACATTCTGCACCGCACGAAGTACGTCCACGGTTTCTACGGAGCGTCGTCGATGGAACGCCTGCCGGTTGAAGTTGCTCTCACAAATCAGGTGCGAAGTTTCAAAGCGATTCGCTTTGCAGAGTAGACGTTGAATCATGGGACGGTATCCTGATCCGCGACTCTGGAAGTGCTGTCGAGCACAGGCTGATGTTTCGTCGGCCGGGCGGAATTGAGTCTCCTTGAGACTCGGATGTCCGTGTCAAGCAAGCTCGCGAGCTTTGCCGACACGGAGCAGAGTCTGGCGGGCATCGCTTACGTGTGATGCCCGCCTATTGCTTCTTTCAGGCATGAAAGTCAGCCAGGAACTACAAGGCGGCGACATGATCGATGCAGTCTTTAACGCCATAGAAATCGCCGCAAAGAGCTTTTTAAGCATCACCGTTGTCATCTTTCTCATCTTCGGCGTTTTGATTGCGTACCTCTTATGGAATCTCTCGACGCTGAAGAGTGCTCGACCAGAAAACCTGAAACATTGGAAGAGAGTTCGTCGTGGAGACGGATTTGGCATTGATGAGCTGGCTCGACGGCTTGAGATCAGCGTTGAAAACCTTACAAACTTTCTTCCCGACTACACCGAACGATTCATCGCCAAGCGGAGCGGCGGAACCAGACGGCTTCTTGTGCCCTCGCCGGAGTTGAAAAAGCTTCAGCAGAGGATTCGTAAGAGGCTGCTGGCACGACTCACAGTTCATCCGGCTGCAACTGGTTTCGAGCCTGGAACATCGATCGTCCACAATGCCGGTCAACACACAGATCGAGCAGTTGTCATCTGCATGGACGTCAGCGACTTCTTTCCTCAGACGTCCGGTGCACGCATCACTGCTTACTTTCAAAGAATCGGATGGAACCGTGAGGCTGCTGCGCTGTTGACTCGCCTCACGACATGGGAACACGGGCTTCCTCAAGGAGCACCGACCAGCCCTCGATTAAGCAACCTGGTGAATCACGTACTTGATGCACGGATCGAGCGATTCGTGCATGGTCGCAAAGGCGCGTACACGAGGTACGCCGACGACATCTGCATCAGCTTTCCCAAAGACTATCCAAAGCGAATTCGCGGAACGGTCCAGGTCGTTTGTCGAAATCTGAAAGCGTTCGGCTATCAGCTCAACACGAAGAAAACCCGGATCCTGCGACGACATCAGCAGCAGAAAGTCACTGGCCTTGTCGTCAACGATCGAGTCAACCTGCCGCGACACATTCGCAGGAAGTTGAGGGCAGTCGAGCATCACCTGCGGACGGGCCGTCGTGCGACAATGACTCTCCAGCAGCTTGACGGCTGGAAGGCACTGCTTTCGATGGTTGAGAACCAGCGGGATGCTGATTAACGGACTTCTGCTGGATCGAGGTTGGCTCCAGCGAAGGCGGGCAGACTTTGCAGTTCGGCTCGCAGTAGACTCTTCTGCGCGGATGACAGGTTGCCGATCGGAGCACGGACGGGACCGCAGTCGATACCAAGGAAACTCATGACCGCCTTGGCGGCTGGCAGGAACGAGTATTTCTGCAGCGTGCGAATCATGCGGACGGCTTCGTGCTGTCCGGTTCGCGCGGCCTGCATGTCGCCGACCTCGAAGGAATCGATCATCGCACGGTAGTGAGCAGCGGCAAAGTTATAGGTGCTGCCCACCGCTCCCGGACAACCGAGCATCGCTCCGGCCAGCAGGATTTCGTCGCAACCAAAGAGGATCTCAAATTCGCCAGGTCCGGTTCCGTTACTACCCAGATGCAGGCATTCCTGCAGCTGGACGAGATCCGGGTTGGTGAATTTGAGACCTTTCAGGTTAGGAATCTGCTGCCTGGCTTTTGCGAGGAATTCCGGCATTGGCAGTCGCACGTCGGTCATCACCGGGATGTCGTACAGGTAGAACGGCAGGTCGCCTGCTGCCTGAGCCACCGGAATGCAGCAGTCGATGAGATCCTGAACGGTTGCCGGCTTCAGAAAACTCGGAGCCATCGTGGCGATGGCGTCGGCGCCTTCACTCTGTGCATGCTCGGCCATCTGACGCGCGTCTTCCACACAGTTATGCCCGACCTGAATGATGACATCGATGTCGGTTTCGCAGCAGACGTCGATCCATCGTTTTGCAAGGTTGAGCCGTTCAGGCACAGTCAATGACAGGCTCTCGCCCGTTGTTCCCGACACGAAGACGCCAGCGATCCCGCTTCTGACGAAGTGTTCGGCGAGGTGCTCCACGAGCGACAGATTCAGAGAACCATCGGCGTGAAACGGCGCGTGCGGTGGGGCGATCAGTTCGAATGTTCCGGCCATGAGGGGCTCCGAGGAAAGCGGCAGGCGATGTCGACGAACAGGGCGTATTGGAGACAAGCGATTAAGAGTACACGCGCGACGCGGCCTCGGCGAGTTCTCGAAGCACGGTGAGGACTATGTTTTCACTCGGAATGTCATGCCGGTAGGACTCTGTCGAATGCCCTGTCAACCGTGGTGGAGTTTGCGGGGTCCGGACGAGGTTCATAGAATCCGGCTCTCCGCGTTGCGACGTCCAGCCCCGTTATTCTCCCCGGTTCCTGTGGTCCGTGACTGACCGACTCGAATCCCACATTTCCCGCCAGCGGCTTTTCCTCTGAAAGCAGATGCATGACGGCTGAGCTGAATTCCGCGACTTCCGCACTGACGGTTTTCGATTTCGACCCACAAACACGCGTTGTCTTCGGAAGCGGTGTGCTGTCGCGACTTGGGGAGCTGGCAAGTGAACTTGGAGATCGAGCACTCCTTGTGACCGATAAAGGATTAAAAAACGCCGGACACGAAAATCGGGCGATTGAGTTTCTGATCGCATCCGGAGTCACCCCCACCGTCTTTGATGATGTTCACCCCAATCCGACCACTGAGGATGTCGATCGCTGTCTGGCTGTGGCGAAGGCCGCCAACGTCAACTTGATTATCGGACTCGGCGGCGGCAGCAGTATGGACTGCGCCAAGGGCGCGAACTTTCTGCTGACGAACGGCGGGCGGATGGAAGATTACTGGGGCGTTGGCAAGGCGAAGCAGCCCATGCTGCCGATGATTGCGGTGCCCACGACTTCCGGAACGGGCAGCGAAGCTCAGTCGTTCGCGCTGATCGCCCATGCCGAAACTCACATGAAGATGGCGTGTGGCGATAAGAAGGCTGCCTGTCGCATCGCGCTACTCGACCCGGAAGTGACCGTCACGATGCCGGTATCCGTGACGGCCGTCACCGGGATCGATGCGATCAGCCATGCTGTCGAGACTTACGTCACGTCGAAACGCAACACGGTGTCGCAGCTCTTCAGTCGCCGTGCCTGGAGCCTGCTGGCAACATCGTTTCCGCGCGTCCTGGAAGACCCATCCGACCTCGAAGCACGCGGCGGCATGCTGGTCGGTGCGCACTTCGCGGGAACGGCGATCGAAAATTCGATGCTCGGTGCGACGCATGCTCTGGCCAATCCGTTGTCCGCTCATTTCGGATTGACTCACGGAGTCGCAATCGGTGTCATGCTGCCGCATGTCGTGCGGTTCAATGCGGCGGTGGTCGGAGACTTGTATGGCGACCTCGCGTCGGACGCAGGGTTGTGCGAAAGTGGGGACTCGTCGGCGTCCGAGCATCTGGCTCGGTATCTGGCATCCACTGTCAGAGACTGGGGACTGCCGACCAGCCTCAAAGAGTGCCACGTACGAGAAGATCTCATTCCGACAATGGCGGAAGAAGCTGCGAAACAGTGGACCGGAACATTCAATCCACGTCCTGTGGATGTCGCCTCCTTGAAGGAGTTGTACGAATGCGCTCTAAACAGCGAAACAGCGAATTAACCCGGCGTGAATTCGTGGGACTGACTGCTGCATTGGCGGCTGTCGGACTCGTCGGCTCTCCAGGTAATTCCGTCAATGCGACACCGGTTGAAGCCGGTGTAACCGCATGGTCGTCGTTTCGAAACGGCAATCAGTTAAGAGGACTCGCGACCAGTCCGCTTCCCGAGAAACTCGAATTACTCTGGAAGGTGCCGGTCGATGATGGAGTGACGGCGACCGCTGCAATCGTGGGCGATCATGTTTTCGCGGCGACGTATGGCGGCGAGTTGATCTGCCTGGAACGAAAGACCGGTCAGCGTGTCTGGACGTACTTTTCGGCGGAGAAGAAGAAACCGACGTCGTTCATTCCGGGATTTCAGTCGTCGCCAACGGTCACCGGCGAACTGGTTCTCATCGGCGATGAAGACGGCATCTTTCACGCCGTTGAGCGAGCGACCGGCAAGCTGAGATGGAAGCACGAAACGCTGGCAGAAATCGTCAGCTCGGCTGCTGTCGTGGGAGACCGGATCCTCTTCGGCTCGTACGATGCCACGCTGTATTGTCTGGATCTGAACGGTAAGGAGATCTGGAAATTCGATACGGCAGACCGGATTAACGGGTCGCCCGCAATTGCTGGAAACATGACCTTTGTGACTGGCTGCGATCAGCATATTCGTGCGATCAATATCAAGACCGGCGAGCAGGAGTTTGATCTCGAAATCGAACGTTTTCTGATCGCGTCGCCCTGCGTCGATAAGCTCATGCTTTACGTCGGAACTCACGAGAGCGAGTTCCTGGCGATCAATCTGGAGAATCAGGAAGTCGTGTGGCGTTACAAGGATGAAGCGCGAGAGTTTCCAATTCATTCTTCGGCAGCGTTAACTGATAACCTTGTCATCTTCGGCGGGCAGGACAAACTATTGCATTGTCTCGAACGGAAGACTGGCAAACCGGTGTGGACGTTCGCGGCGAAAGGCCAGATCAACAGCTCGCCTGTCGTTGTTGGCGAGAATCGAGTCTTTGTCGGCTCGAACGACGGGTATGTTTACGAAGTGGGTCTCGACGACGGCATACAACGCTGGAAGGCAAAGCTCGGTCGTTCCGTGACCGCGTCTCCGGCTGTCGGTGAAGGTTGTCTCGTCATCGGTGCCGAAGGCAGTGAAGGAGAGATCCACTGCTTCGGAGCCCGACCATAACGGCCCGGCGTGAGAGGGGTCCCGGTTGCGGCGAGGAACAACACGCATGCGTCTTCTGGCCTGAGGAATTGTTGAAGATATG
>JAQBWV010000166.1 GCA_027624335.1 Planctomycetota bacterium | reverse complement strand
CGCTGGTTCATTCACGCCGCCGAAGAACGTGGCACACATGGTGTTTGTCGGTCGAGAACTGGCGGCTGCAGCGAGCGAAAATGTCATCACCAATCTGTACAACGCGGTGAGGCCTTACGGCGGAGTGATGTATCTGCTTGCGGGAAGCAACCGTTCGCAACTAGCCACCATGATCAAGGCAATGACTCTCGAACAGGCTGAAGTCACGCTCACGGACCACGGCGTTCTTGTGCGACGAGTCGGTGCATTACCCGGCTCGGCAGACTGGACTCACCAGTACGGTGACATCGGCAACACGATTAAATCGAACGACAGTCGGGTCAAACTGCCTCTGGGCGTGTTGTGGTTTGGAGGCAGCAGCAACATGGACGTGCTGCCTCGACACGGTCATGGCCCGACAGAGCAGGTTGTCGGCGGTCGCCTGTTTATTCAGGGCCTAAACAGCCTGAGTGCCCGCGACGTTTACACCGGGCGAGTACTCTGGAAACGGGATTTCCAGAACCTGGGAACGTTCGACGTCTACTTCGACGCGACCTACAAGGACACCCCGCTGGATCCACAATACAACCAGGTCCACATTCCAGGAGCGAACGCTCGCGGCACGAACTACGTCGTCGCCGACGATCGTGTTTACATCGTGGAAGGTGACACCTGCCACGTGCTGGACCCTGCTTCGGGAAAGACTTTGCAGGACATTCGGATGCCACCCGACGACGCAGGAAATCGCCGCGAGTGGGGCTTCATCGGCGTCTATCGAGAAGTGCTGATCGGCGGGCCTGGTTTTGCGAATTATCGTTCCCGCCAGGATCTCACGTTTGACGGCGACAAGACTCTGAAGGGCAACCGTGCCGGCTTCGGCGGGAAGAGTCTGGACCGTGCCGCAAGTGTCGGGCTGGTTGGCTTTGACCGTCGCTCGGGCAAACAGCTCTGGAAAGTCGATGCCGTACACAGCTTCTGGCACAACGGAATCGTCGCTGGAAACGGGAGGATCTATTGCCTGGATCGAAACCCGCTGCGAGTCGAAGAAGCCTTGAAGCGTCGCGGCAAAGCGTCACCTGATACCTACCGGATTCTGGCGATGGACTACCGAACCGGAGAGCCGCAGTGGGAGATTAAGGAAAACATCTTCGGCACGTGGCTGGGATATTCGGAAGCGAAGGACTCGCTGCTTCAGGCTGGAGCGTCGGCCAGCGATCGTCTATCCGACGAATCAGGAACTGGCATGGCAGTCTACTCGGGCAGTAATGGCACGCTACGGTGGAAGAAAGATTCGCTGCAGTATTCTGGTCCATGCGTTCTGCATAACGATCTGATCATCACGAATGCCAATTCCAATAAGGAGTCCGCCGGTGCGTTTCGTATCGATAATGGTGAGCCGAGCCTGATTGCGAACCCTCTGACGGGCGAACTGCAACCCTGGACGATTTCCCGGACCTACGGCTGCAACAGCATCATCGCCAGCGAGAACCTGCTGACTTTCCGCTCGGGGGCCGCCGGGTTTTACGATCTGCTGACACATTCCGGAACGGGAAACCTGGGTGGCTTCAAGTCGGGTTGTACTTCGAATCTGGTGGTCGCCAATGGCGTTCTGAACGCACCGGACTACACGCGAACCTGCAGCTGCGCGTATCAGAATCAGACGTCGCTCGCTTTGGTACACATGCCCGACATGGAGATTTGGACTGCAAATGTCGCCGGCGCTGAAGTTGATCTGAAATCGCCAGGCGCCCCGATCACACGTCTGGGAATCAACTTCGGCGCACCCGGAGACCGGCGAGATCCTGACGGCCAGTTGTGGCTGGAGTATCCGATCGTCGCCGGAGCATCGCCGCCGCTCTCGATCGACGTTGGCGATGACGTACGGTATTTCCATCGGCATGGATCGTCGATGTCTGCCCGCGACCTGTCGTGGGTGCTGGCGTCGGGAATGGAAGGCACCACGCGGATTCAAGTCTCGCTCAGGCCGAGACGGGAGTCAGGTCTCGGAACTGGCATCGCCGTAGACCATTCCAGCGATGACGCGGAAGAGGACGAAAAGGGTAACGTCGACCTGACCAGCAGCGACCTGGAACTCGTGCGGGATAAGGAAGACCAGTTGATCGGAGTGCGGTTTAACAGGGTCAACCTGCCTCGGAATGCTGTTATCGGAAAGGCGTTCATTCAGTTCGCCTGTGACGAAGTTTCTAAACCCGCAACCTCGCTGATCATTGCTGCTGAGAACTCGGGAAATGCTGAGAGATTCAGCAGCGACGGTCACAACCTGTCGTCACGCGATCGGACGACTGCTGAGGTCTTGTGGCAGCCCGCGTCCTGGCCAGTCCCCGGCGACATCGGCGTTGAACAGAGGACTCCTGACCTGGCAGCACTGATTCGTGAAGTCGTCCGCCGACCTGATTGGAAGTCGGGCAATTCCCTTGCGTTTCTTATCACTGGCACGGGCAAGCGCACTGCCGAGGCGTTTGATGGCGACCAGAAACTCGCCCCGCGCCTGATCGTGGATACCGACGAGGTGATTGCAGATGCCTCTGGCGGCACTGCCGTGCCATATCGCGTGCGGCTGTTGTTCGGAGCTCCACCGGAGGCGGGGCTCGGGCGCTCCGTGTTCGACGTCTATCTGCAGGATCGACTTGTCCAGAGCGACGTGACTCTTGACCCGGACGGGCCACCGGGCGAGACAGCGGCGACTTACACATTTGACAACGTCATGATTTCCGACCAGTTGCAGGTTCGCTTTATTCCGAAAGAAGGCAAACCATTGATTTCGGGAATCGAGTTGAGATCAATGCAGGCACAGCGTTGACGACGGAAATGTCGCAACTCGCTCCCGTCTGAGTGTGCAACCACGGTTCATCAACTGGTGGGAAAGAGGATCAGTCATTGGCGATCACTTCAGACAACACGTGGCTCGCGGTCGACGTGGGCAACAGCCGGATCAAATTCGGGCTGTTCCAATCCGGACTGTTTACAACGCCAACAGGAAACAGAACCGTTGAGCCGACATGCCCGCCCGCACTCGACAACGCGGCGATGACGGATTCACTTGTGGATACGGCTCTTCCCGGATGCGTCCGTTTTTATTCGCAGTCTCTTCACGATCTCATCGCGTGGGACAGCATCTGCGACGCTGAACACGCGACGAACGAGCTTCGCTGCGTGATTGTTGGTTCAAACCAGCGGGGCGTTGATCGGATCGTGAACGCATGGCCGCAGTGGCTGTCCAGTCCGTTGGTCATTCGAAGTTCCGAATCATTCCCGATCAGAATTCAGGTCGACGAACCACGACGAGTAGGTCTTGATAGACTGCTCAACGCGGTCGCCGCTGATGCTGTTCGAGACGATGGCTCCCACGCCATCATTGTCGATTGTGGAACGGCCACCACGGTCGATCTTGTCTCCGCGTCGAGCGGATTCTGCGGCGGGGCTATCCTGCCGGGTTTCACGCTGTGCGCCAGAGCGCTGAATGAATACACCGAGGTGCTGCCGCTGATTTCGATGGACGAGTTGTTCGACCTGCCGGTCAGCGAGGACAGTCACCCGGCGCTGGGTCGTAACACGCAGGCTGCCATCATGAGCGGCGTCTTCTGGGGGCAGATCGGAGCGGTGCGAGAACTCATCGATCGGCTCCGTCGGCTAACCCAGGCGATGGACAGCGGCGAGGGACGGACAACTGTTTTGTTGACGGGTGGCGGTTCACGACTGCTGGTCCCCTACTTTGCCGACGCGATACACTGCCCATTCCTGCCTCTGCAGGGATTGGTTCTCGCAGCAGCGAGTCATCCGAAGTCTTAGAAACTATGAATAAGCAAGCTCCCGACTTTTCGTAAGGCCGGTTCCCACCAGCCGGTAGGAACCAGCCCTACCATCTGGTGTGCTCCGCTGCGCTCCACGCACCCTGCAAGGATTCGGGAAGTCAATCCGGACACGTTCGGCAGTTTGGAAAACAGCATGGCAGACGGGAGACTTACCGAAGGTGGTCGTCGAGCGGTTTTACTGGCCGATCGTCAGGCCGCTCATTGGAAACACGAGTCTGTGCTGCCGGCTCATTTATTGTGGGCGCTACTGGCCGAAGAGTCTCAGGCCGCCGAACTTCTGGAGATCGCCGGTGTAACTCGGCTTGCTATTGAGCAGGGCGACATCTGGAATGGAAATGGGCCTTGTCGGGATTCAACGGTTCGACTGAATTCAGAATCGGTAGCCGATGAGGTCAACGAAGAAACTGAGGATGACGACGCTCTGGCGGCACTGACTCGCGATGTCGCTGCCGTGTTTGAGACAGTCAACCCGGTGACGTCATCTCAGGAGCGAGCAGCCGTTGAACGGGTACTGTTTCATGCTCGTCGAAACGCGCGCTCGGAAGGTCGTGACGTGGAAGCCTCCAGTCTGCATTTGCTCGCGGCGGTGATCGCTGAGGATACGCACATCGCCGCGTTTCTATTTGGTTTTGGCGTGACGCAGGAATCATTTAAGCCGGGACCAGATGACGATGGGGATTCAGTGCGACCGATGAACGTTTCGTTCGAAATCGACCAGCATTCTGAATCGCCCGGCGAGCGAGCAGTGGTGCATCGGATTCTCGACGCGTCGGCAAATCGTGCACGGGAGGGACTGCGGGTTGTTGAAGACTTTGTGCGCTTTTCACTGGATGACGCCCATCTGTCGAGATTATTGAAATCGGCGAGGCATCAATTGAGTTCGGTTGTGCAGTCGCTCGATCAAGACTCGCTGATCACCTCTCGCAGTACGAGAGCCGATGTCGGGACTCGGATCACGACGTCCGCCGAGATGGTTCGCGAGAGTCCGCTCGCCGTCGTCAAGGCAAGTTTGAAGCGGGTTCAGGAAGCAACCCGAACTCTGGAAGAGTATTCGAAGGTCCTGGCAATTCCGCACGCCACGCCGGATCAATCGAGCGTCGTACAACAGCTGGAGCAACTTAGATACGAGCTGTACTCAATCGAGAAAGCCATTCTCACAACGATTGGCTCACAAAGAAGATTTGATTCGCGAAGCGTTTATCTGCTGCTGAGCGTCGATCAGTGCAGCCTCGACGCCGAACACGTCCTGCGGGAAGCCATCGCGGGCGGAGTCCGCATCGTGCAGATTCGGGAAAAGTCTATGCCTGATCGACAGTTGCTGGAATACGCTCGCCGAGTTCGGAAGATCACGCGCGAGTCCGGAACGCTGATGATCATGAACGATCGACCGGATCTGGCAATGCTGTGTGAGGCTGACGGAGTTCATGTTGGGCAGGATGAACTGCGCCTTCACGATGTAAGACGAATCGCAGGTCCCGACTGCCTGATCGGTGTCTCAACGCATTCCATCGAACAGGCTCGGGACGCGGTTCTGGACGGAGCCAGCTACATTGGCGTCGGACCGGTGTTTCCGTCAGGCACAAAGACGTTCGATGTTTTTACCGGTCTGGACCTCGTGCGGGAAGTGGCGACCGAAATTCAACTGCCCTGGTTTCCGATCGGAGGGATCGACGAATCGAACGTCAATGAACTGGTTGATACCGGAGCCTTGCGAGTAGCAATCAGCGGCGCTGTGTGTCGATCAGACAACCCCAGGGCGGTCGCTGAGCGACTGGTACATGCGGTTGCTGGAAGTAGGCAATCGTAGTTGTGAGTTTCCGCAGGTCGGGCTCCGCCTGACGGAATCCGGAATTGGTTTTCGGTTTGGTCCACCCGGAATTTCGTCAAGCAGCATCTGACCTGTCGAAATCGCAGATCGCACCCGTTTTCGACACGATCGACCTCACCGTTTCACCAGTCGCAGGAAGTCATGGGCTCGTTGCAACCGGTCAAGTTTTCGTGAGTCGGAGATTCAGGCAGGCCAACACCAGCGGCATTGACATTCCCGCATCCGTGTCCTCGAATTCCGGCTCTTTGCTCAAACACCGGATATAGTGCAGGCAGCTCGGCGTGTTCGGGCCTGTTCTGTGTTTTGTGACGGCGTCAGCCCTGACCAATGGACGCTGGTTGGAGAATTCGCCACGTCGTCGAGCACGAGCCAACTCGGCCGCTTGCTGAAAAATTGGAGATGGACCAGCTTTGACGAGTCACGATTCACCAGCAACCGAGTCTGCCGCTTACGATGAGACCTGGCGGGAGATCGAAGACGTCGTCCAGGAGGTAACCCGGCAGTCGAGAGCTGCGGTGCCTGCGGATCGTTTCTTTTCGGCCTTGCTTGAAAGTTCCGTTCGAACTCTTGCGGCGACCAGCGGGGCCATCTGGCTCAGACATCCGGACGGTCTGCGGCTGGAGCATCAGGTAAATCTAGTTCGTACCGGCCTCGTTACCGGTCCCGATGCAGACCATTCGCCGGACATCGAACAGCGAGCGGCTCAACACTTTCGGCTCCTGGATCGAGTATCACGGCAGGCGGAATGTCGAGCCGTCTCGCCACAATCGGGCTCAGCATCCGCAGGCAGCGCGGACGGCCTGCCGCAAAACCCGACAGATTTCCTCCTGCTTCTGTGTCCTGTCGCCGTCGATAATCGCGTGCTCGGAGTGCTCGAACTCTTTCAGCGTCCCAATGTGTCACCGGGTGCGGTGCAGGGGTTCCTTCGATTTCTGGGAGCACTGGCCGAACTGGCTGCCGACTTCCTGCGAAACTCGCAACTTCGAGACCTGCAGGATCGCGCGGCGTTGTGGAGTCAGTTCGAACAGTTCTCGGAGCGAGTTCACGAAGGACTCGATGTCGAGCAGATTGCTTCGTCCATCTCGAATGATGGACGGCATTTGATCGGGTGCGATCGACTGACTGTTGCTGTGCGTAAGGGATCGAAGTTCCCGGTCGTCGCCGTCAGCGGACTTGATTCGATCGATCGCCGATCCAACGTCGTTCGCGCTGCTCAGGAGTTGATTCACCGAGTGATCGTGACGCGGGAACCATTCTGGTATCAGGATGTCGCCGAGGAAGATGACGCTCAGCCGCACGTTGACATCGCTCCACAGTTGGATGATGTCGTGCATCGTTACCTCGACGAGTCTCCTGCCCGATTGCTGGCGGTGTTTCCGCTGATACCAGGAAATCATTCGGCAGATGGAACTGACGTCTCTCACTTACACAGCAGCCGAAACACTCAACCAGTTGGCGCGATTCTAATTGAACGCTTTGAAGGCGTCAGTAATTCGAGCCTGATCCGACATCGTTCTGAAGTCGTCGCCAGACAGAGTGCGTCGACACTTGGAAACGCTCTACAGCATTCTAATCTCCCGTTCCTTCCGCTGCTTCGACTACTCGGCCGCGTCTCGTGGTATCTACGACTGCAGCAACTCCCGAAGTCGACGCTGGTGCTGGGAATACTGGCTGCCATTCTTGCTGCGCTGGTGCTTGTCCCAGCCGATTTTACGGTGGAAGGTCAGGGGGAGCTGCAACCGGCAATCAGACGCGGCGTGTTTGCTTCCAGTGATGGAGTCGTCGCGAGTCTCACTCCGGCACTCGCGGCCAACGAACCAACTGCGGTCGCGAAAGGGGAGACCCTGATCGAACTCTCGAATACGGAATTCGACTTCGAACTCACGCGGGTCCTGGGTGAACTTCGAACGGCGCAGCAGAGTCTGATCACGAAGAAAGTGGAACGACTGAACGTCGATGACACCGATCCCAACTGGCAGTCGCAGCTCGAAAAACTTTCCGCAGAAGAGAAGGAACTCGAAGTCAGCATCACCAGTCTCGATGCTCAGTTGAAAGTGTTGCGACATCAGCAACAGGAGTTGATTCTGACGAGTCCGATTGACGGTCAGATTCTGACATGGGAAGCGGCCAGAATTCTCGAAAACCGTCCAGTCCGACGAGGTGATCTACTGGTTGAAGTGGCGGATGTGGCTGGGCCGTGGGTTCTGGAAATTCAGGTTCCGGATCAGAACATTGGATTCGTTAACGCCGCTCGCCGGGAACTGAAGCCGGACCTGGACGTCTCATTCATTCTGGCAACAGACCCGAAGGCCACGTGGCACGGAACCGTTCGAGATGTGGCTTCGGACACGCGATCACACGGCGACATCGGTCCTGCGGTTCTCGTAACCGTTGAAATCGATCGTGGCCAGATCCACGAAGATCAGCTCAGACCTGGAACCACGGTGATTCCTCACATCCACACGGGCGAACGGTCGATAGGCTTTGTCTGGTTCCACGAGTTGATTCATACGATTCGAACGAAAGTGCTGTTTTAAAGGCGACCGATGTCTCTGATGACGAACGCGTGATTCTGCTGAAGTTTGATCTCGGAACAGGTTGAGAAGCGTGTCTGGACTCTAACTCGACAAAGGACAAGACTGCTGACCTGCCGGGCTCGCGAACCTGCTGAGCGATCTCTCCCACGACAATTGGAGGAACGACCATGTTTCAGAATCTTCTTACAGCTCCGCTCTCTGTTGCTCTTCTCTCCGCCTCGCTGTGCGCGGCAGAAAGTGAGCAGCCAGTGGGAGCCTCGTCCGTCGTTGTGAAGGGAGCACAGGTTCGCATTCTTCAGGAAGTTGAGCTGGCGGCACGTGAATCCGGGCTCATTGCCGAAGTTCATTTCAAACCCGGTCAATTCGTCGAAGCCGGAACGGTCATGGCAAAACTGGACGACACCCAGGCGCAACTCAAAGCGAATGAAGCTCAGATTGAATTTGCCAAATCGTTGGAGAACGCCAGGAGCGACGTTGAAATTCGAGCGGCAAGAAAATCACTGGATGTCGCCAGGGCTGAGCTGCTGCGCGCTCAGGAAGCCGTTGAGCAGTATGCAAAATCCATCTCGAAGACGGAGATCGACCGCCTCCGGTTGACGACTGAGCGAGCTGTACTCTTTATCGAACAGGCGGAACTGATGGCTCGTGTCGCTCAGCTGGATTCGGACCTCAGAAAGAATCAGGTCGCTTTCGCACAACACACTCTGGAACGACATCGAGTTCGATCGTCGATTTCAGGGATCGTCGTGCAGGTGAATTTTCAGGATGGAGAATGGGTCGAAACCGGAACGACGATTGCTCGAGTGCTGCGTCTGGACAGGCTCCGCTGCGAAGGCCGGATCGACGCGTCACTCGTCGATCTGACCATGGTCGGGCGACCGGTACAAATTACCGTGCAGCGACCAATGAGGGACGCGGTTACAGTCACGGGAACGCTGACCTTCGTCGATCCACAGATCAACGCGATCAAGAAAGATGTGCTCGTGGGGGCTGAATTCGACAACCCGAAATTTGTAATACTCCCTGGGATGACTGCTGAGATCGAAATCTCAGGCAGCAATGATCTGGCGAAGAAAAACGAGACTCCCGCCACGGAATCGGAAATCAACTGATGCCTGGTTTCCAGGTAGCAGCGTGATCATTGCTTGAGCAGGTTTTCGATGACCTGCTGCAGATCTCTGCCCCGCACGTCGAACTGGTGGATTTTCCCACTTCGGTCAACAACGAACAACGCCGGAATCGTCGGCACGTGATAGCTGGTGCGAAGCGAAGTGACGGCTCTGTCGTCCACAATCATCGGCCAGGAGATCTCTGTGCGACCCGTGAACTCTTCGACAATCGCCGAGTCTCCATCAAGACTAACGCCGATGACTTCGAATCCGTTGTCGTGGTGCTTCGCATAAAGCTGCTTGATATTCGGCATTTCTTCCAGGCAAGGCGGACAGTTCGTTGCCCAGAAATCGACAAGCACAACTTTCCCCTGCAGGCTGCTCAGGCTGACAGCGGCTCCGGAAATACCCGTCGCTTCAATCTCAGGCGCCGGCTCGTCAATGAGATCAATCTTCTTGATCCGATTCTCGCAGAGACCGCGCACCTCGGCATTGAGAAAGAACTTGCTCGATATTTCTTCATAAACGTGCCGAGCAGCGGCGAAATCACGAGCGATGCGGAGTTGAGTGGCAAGCCGGCGTCCGAATTCGATCAAGGCGCCACCTGACTGGAATCGAGCAAACCGAAGTTGACCAGTGAAGAGTTGCACGGCTTCTTCAGACTGACCACTTTTCGCAAGACCGATCGCCAGTGTCTGTTGAGCAATGCCTCGGGTCGCTGCGGAAGCAGATGGACTTTTGATATAGCCGCGCGCCAGGTCAACGGCCCTGGTTTCAAAGCCATGTTCCAGTGCCGCCACAAACAGCCATCGCCATGCCTGTTCAGAATCCGCTGCATCGACTTGCTCACCAACGTATTTTGCAACGCGTTCGAACGTCTCGAGATTCTGCTCGGTAATGATCGTCAGAAAGTTTGTTGCGGTTTTTTCTTCCGCAAAGATACCTGAACTTGAAACGGTGATTAACAGGACGGGAGCAACAGCCAGCCAGCACAGCGGAAATGTTTTCATTTCATCCTCAATCATGATTCAGCCCGGCCTGGATGTGGAAAACAATTCGCGGGCGTTCAAAGAGGATACCGCCCGAGAACTGATCAGAACACACAACGGCGACCGTCCCGTTTTGCTCGTTCCATGTGAATCGAAACGCATCTTTCGCCGCGAATGAAAATAGATGATTCAACCGTCTCGGATCGTTCGTTTCTGAATCCAGGCCACCTGTTAATTTTACGCATTGTACGTAGACTGCCTTGTTTTGCCCTCATAATCGCTATAATCGGCATATCCGAACATCAATGAGTCCGATACATCCGGCTCATCTATGAATCCCTGGCGTGAAGGAGAAAGCGATGTTGATCAGAATTTGTGCGATCGTGTGTGCGGGAATCATTCTTTGTTCCGGCCCCTCGGCGCAAGCGGAAAGCAAGGCCTCGAGAGGAAACAAGCCTCGCGTGTCAGACACCGCAGGAAGTTCACGCACCAAATATCTCGATGGTCGCGCATCGCAGGTTGAGTCAACAAAAGATCAGGCTGTGGAATCGGCAGTCAGCAAGAACAAGCTGGCGAAGCAGAGCGCGGCCCAAAAGAAAACGCCTCAGTCAAATGAGCAACAGCTGACTACGCTTGTCGGGCGAATGGAAGAGATTCTGAAAAAAGCCGAACAGAACTCTGATTCGCGGACGTTTCGGGTCCTCGGAACATCAAGCGCTTCGAATTGTGGAGCGACCGTTCTGGCGGCGCCCACAGCGTGCAGTTCGGCATCAAGTCTGAATGCGTGGCTGGTTGTGCGCAGGTCGACATCCATTGTTCCGGTGACGACATACGCGACCGTTGCCGCGCCAGGTGTGGCCGGTTTTTCTTACAACAACGTCAGCCCGGTATCCGGCTTCTCGTTCGCGTCCGGTGCGACAGGTACGTCCTGCACCGGGGCTGCTTCGTTTGGAGCAACACCGGGAACCAGACTCATAACGAGTTCGCCGTACCAGACGATTCACTATCGTGGAGCTTCTCCCGCATTTGTGTCCCCCTCACGCTCGTATCCATACATGACGTTCACGGGAGCAACGCAATACACCGATTCCCGGCTGGTTGACACCTCGATGCCTTCTGTCGGAAGTTCACCAGGCATTTCATCGCCCGGAATGATCGTGATTCAGTCCTACATCCAGTGAACCCTGCCCGAGCCGACTAGCCAGTGTCATCTCGGTGCGTTCATCGAATGACGGCGAGAGAAGTGTTGCCGGGTGACGTTCTGCGGGCCTCGGTAAAACGTGTTATGAATTGCTGCGACGGCGTATCTTGTGCTGGCATCCATGCTTTTCTCGATGCTTCTTCCGGGCGGCAACTGGTGCGCGCGATAGGCGACAGGAAGTATTCGACGGCTGTCCAGCGGAGAGTCGACAACGAAAAAGGCCCCCCCCTGAAAAGGCGCCCCCTGACATTAGGCCAGAGAATGACTACTTCGGATTGACGGGATTTGCTGACTCGGTGATGCTTCCGGCCTTCGAGTCGGACTGGGATGTTCGGCAAGGGAACTGGGGACAGGCCTGCGGGAAGAGCAAAGCGGTTCTTCGTGCAACCACTGCGACGGGCGATCACTGCCAAGGGAATGGCTCATGTACAGGCTGCTGTTGTGTACCCGGTATCTCCGGACGCGTTTTATTGCTCTGGCCAGCATCATCAGTGTGATGCTTGGTGTCGCGACAATGATCGTCGTCAACAGTGTGATGACGGGGTTCTCGCATGAGATGAGAACTCGGATCAATGGGATCCTGGCCGACGTCGACATCGAGACGAACAGTCTTAACGGCGAGGCCGACGCTCAGGAACTGATGCACCGGGCGCGCGCTGTCACCAGTGACCGGATCGAAGCAATTTCGGCGACGGTTGAGGTGTTCGGGCTGTTGCACTTCCGGCGGGGAGGACAGTGGATCCCGCGACCGGTCACACTGGTCGGAATCGACCCCGCAGCTGAGTCGGCGGTCAGTCCGCTGGTCAGTCATCTCGACAGCTATCATGACATTGTTGAGAACGGCATGGTCATACGAAAACGGCTGCGGCCCGACGGTGCGATTCCCAGCTGGGACCTGACCGCCGAGGCGCTGGCTTATCGACTCGCCTATAAAGAGCGCCAACGGATTTTCTATCAGCCGGCGACAGCGTCACCGTTTGAAGAAGCTCCTGCTGAGCAACTGATGCCTGACGATCCTGTGTTTGACGGCGGCTTGCGACAGGGTGTACCGCAGTTCGACGACGTTTCTGAGGAACCTCGAGCCCTCGATTCGCTGGCGACTGACACGGCAATCCCAGTGGGATCCCGGGGGCCGGTTGCTGGTCCGGTGATTTTGTCCGAGCCTGATCCGGTGACGTCGACGACCGGAAACAGTTCCTCGAAAATCATTCAGACTGCGGCGACGGAAGAAGTCCATGCCGGAGGAACTGAACGGTCTGCAGAAGACCCGTTTGCCAACCTGATCGTGCCTGACGAACTGACTCAGACACCCGCCGCAAAGGGCGCGGCAGAGGCCGACATTGATGCGCCGCTGCCCGGTCGCATCTTCATTGGTTCCGGCCTGATGGAGATCCTGCGGGAGGATCCTCGAACTGGCGGCGTTCAACTGGAGCGGATGGTTCATCCTGGTGACGACGTCAAAATCAGCACGGTGAGTGCGGGCAGTCCGCCAGAACCTCGCCACTTCTTTGCGACGGTGGTCGATGTCTACAAAAGTGGCATGAGCGAGTACGACTCGAATCTCGTGTTCTGTAACCTGGAGTATCTTCAGGAAATGCGAGGCATGATCGACCCTCAGTCGGGCAAGGGAGCGGTCACCACGCTCAAGATTCGACTGAAAGATTACAACGATGCTCCCGACGTCGTCCGCAAGCTGCAGAATGCATTCCCGCCGCACCTCTTTACGGTTCGTACCTGGGAACAGAAGCAGGGACCGCTGCTGGCCGCTGTCGACATTGAAGCAGCAATTCTTAACGTGCTTTTGTTTCTGATCATCGCCGTGGCGGGTTTTGGAATCCTCGCAATCTTCTACATGATCGTCGTCGAGAAGACACGGGACATTGGCATCCTGAAAGCGCTGGGAGCCAGTTCACGCGGCATCATGACGATCTTCCTGTCTTATGGACTGGCACTTGGTCTGGTGGGAAGCGGTGTCGGAGCAGTACTCGGATTGTTGTTCGTACGGTACATCAACGAGATCGAATCGCTGCTGGCGTTTATTATCGGTCGCAAGGTCTTTGACGAGCGGATCTACTACTTCCCGAGCATCCCGACTCAGGTGAATGCTTTCATGGTGGTGGCAGTCGCGATCGGAGCCATCGTGATCGCAGTCCTGGCCAGCGTTCTGCCGGCACGAAGAGCGGCGGCACTTCATCCCGTTCAGGCCTTACGGTACGAGTAACACAGCACACGGTTCGCGGTTTTTCGAAAACGGGTGTTCGACGGTCGGTTTGGTCGTGCGACGCCATTTGAGCGACGATCGTATTTTTTTTGCGGACAGGGATGAATCATGGCGGCCTTTCCAAAGCTTAAATCTTCCGACGCTTCGACTCGGCACCTGTCAGCTGTCGCCATCGAGAAGGTCTACATGAAAGGCCCGCATCGAATTCCCGTTCTACGCGGCGTCGAAATGCACGCTGACCGCGGCGAGTTTCTGGCGATCGTCGGCCAGTCAGGCAGCGGAAAAAGTACACTGCTGCATCTAATGGGAC
>JAQBWV010000165.1 GCA_027624335.1 Planctomycetota bacterium | reverse complement strand
GTATGGTTCGGTGCCGGTTCGTGGATTGACAATTCCAGAAGCCCGGCGGTTGATTGAGTTGTCTCTCAAAAAGACCTTGCGGGATCCGATGGTCTATCTGACTCGAGCGACCGATCAGGCCGACCAACCCATCAGTGGCGAGCATCTCGTCCGACCCGACGGAACCGTTTCGCTGGGCATTTACGGTTCCGTTTACGTGTCGGGGTCGTCACTCAGTTCGGCGCGTCAGGCGATCGAACGCCACCTCGCGGATCATCTTAATCAGCCGCAGGTTTACGTGGACGTCCTGGCCTATAACAGCAAAGTCTTTTACATCGTGACGGACGGCGGCGGAGCGGGTGAGCAGGTCTTCCGATTCCCTTGCACCGGCAACGAAACTGTTCTGGATGCGTTGTCTCAGATCAACGGCCTGCCAACGGTCGCCTCGAAGAAGGATATCTGGATCGCTCGACCCGCTCCTCCGGAAGTCGGCTTCGAACAGATTCTGCGAGTTGACTGGGACGGCATCGTTCGGGGCGGACAGGCAAAGACGAACTATCAGCTGCTTCCGGGGGACCGACTCTACGTGCAGGCCAATCGGCTGGTGACGTTCGATACGGCCATCGCGAGGATCACTGCGCCGCTGGAACGGATTGCCGGGTTCGTACTCCTGGGCAACGGGACCGTCAGAGCCCTGCAGAGGGGGCGCAACGCCCAGGGGGGTGTGGGGTTCTAATTGGACAGCTCGCCACTTTGGCCGGCAACCTGTTTCGATTCAAGGAGTTTGATCAGTCAATGTGCGGGGTGCGTGAAGCAGCGAGGAACGTACTGAAGTGGCGGATCCTGCAAAGGTGCGTTCCGCTCCGATTCACGCACCCTGTCGTTCTGACCAATCGGGAAGTGAGATATCGAATGAAACATTTTCGAGTGTTCATTGGGCTGGGACTCTGGCTTGCCGCTGCGAGCGTGCAGGCTCAAGTTCCGTTCGTCCAGTCTCGTTCTTACAGCCAGTATGGAAATTCCGGTTCCCTCGGAACTGTTGGGCAGCCGACGTTCAGTCCTTACCTCAATCTCCTGCGACGAGGGAATTCGACCCTGTCAAATTACTATGGACTTGTCCGACCGCAGCAGCAGTTTCAATCGGCTAATGAGCAGTTTCAGTCCGAATTCAATCAGGTGCAGAGGCAGTTCAACTCGGTCGAGAGCAACCTCTACGCGCCTCCACTTCAGGCCACGGGGCATCGCGTCCGCTTCATGAGCCATTTGTCAAACGGCACTGGCAGCATCGCGGGGTTTCGACCAACCGGCCCAGCGGCGCTGACTTCAGGGGTTCAGCGACCGTTGATTCCGCCGTCGGGACATTCTGTCTATTTCGGTAATCAGGGAGCCTGGTTCTCGGCGAATCCAGCGCTGCGACGAAGATAGCCATTGCGATCAACAACTGAATGCAGAGATGCAACGGGCGATACCAAATCACTGAACTCTGAAAAGCGATCACGTGTGAAATTCGGGTCAGCGAAAAGAGGGAACAGAAGACATGCGACGGACCGCAAAAACAGCAGGCGTGATGATCACTTCGGTGGCCGCTGGTTTGGCGACATTCTCGCCATGCAGCGCCGGCCTCTTTGAGAATCTGTTTCACAAGCGGGAAAAAGTGGAAGAGATCGAAAAGCGTGCGCCAGCTCCAGACTGTTCATTCGGCTTCAACGCAACGTCGTGGCGTCCGTGGGGAACCTGTTGTGACGAACGGGCTGGCGGCTGTTCCGGCGGCAGGTGTGGATCGCCAACTTTCTCAGGACGAGTGAATTCTGGTCCATCGAATTTTCAGCCGGGGTACTTAGATGGGTCGTCACCGACCGGTTCGCCGTCGTTTGGTGATTCCTGGCAGGGACACGGACAACAAGTCATTCCTGGTTACTCACGTCCGTTGGACGGTGGAACTGATCCTAGCGACTCGTCCCCGACGCCGATTCTCATGACACCTCATCAGTCGACGCTGGAGGGTGCCCAGAATCAATACTCAAATGAACCAGCACCGTCCCGTCCGGCGACGTCATTCCCGCAGGGAGGGATAACAGTGCCGCCGAGGTCACCATCGGAAACTCACTTGTTTCCGGCCCCGATTTCAAGCAGTAATCCGCAGACGTTCCCGCAACCCGGTTTCGGCCCTGATCGTAGCCTGCCTCAAGTGACGCCTCAGCCTGACCTGGGGCTTCCGACGCCCTCGGTACCGACACCGCGTCCTGCCGTCGAACTGCCTGGCTCGGCGACGTCGAGTAATGGTATTACTCTGCCTCCTCGTCGTGCGACGAGTGTTACGATTGATATCCCTGCAGGATCGTCTGGCGGATCGTTGACTCTTCCTGACCCGGTTCGATCTGGACTGCCAGGGGGAATCGTTCCCGAAACTGGCAGCGGTTTGCCGGCAGCGACACCTGCGTCTCCTCCGAACCCACTGCCATCGCTGAGAGTTCAACCACCACGGCCTGTTCCGTCGAACATCCCTGGCAACTCGGCCAGCTATCAGCAACCGGCTTATTCTTTGCCGCTAAATCAATTGCCGACAATGCCGGGCCAGACTTTTCAGCCGACAACTCACTGGCAGGCCGTGCCGCAATGGCCACAGCAGGCGGCTCAGCAATTGCAACTTCAGCAACCAGGTCCACTTTCGCCGCAGTCATCTCAGTGGAGAGTCATGACTGACTTCTACGCGCAGCCTGAGAATCGGCCAGTACAGCAGGGATATCAACCACAACCTGTGTATCAACCTCAGCCGGCACTGCAGCCTCAACCAACGGCCCGAAGTCAACGTCCGCTGGTGACTCCATCTGATCGAGTGATCTTTCTGCCGTCGCCACCTCGCCGCTGAAGAGTCGGGCTGAAATCAGTTGTGGTCTGGCGATTCGCCACCACCGTCAGGTCGACGGGTCGTTGGATCAACGTTCAACGTTGGTCGGTTCACGGAATCGTGACAGTTCGATCTGCATGGCTTCTTTGAGATCGATTCGCTGCTTGATTTCCGAACCGGCGATCAGTCGCACGTCGTCGACGACGAACAGGTCACCTTCGCGGACAAGCCGGGTTCTCGCTCCGTACTGGTCGTCTCCCAGCCCAACGATGGCGTACTCGGCATTCATCTCGAGTGCCATCAGCGGTACAGCAAAATGCTCGGGCAGCTTCAGTCCGATCGATGGGATCTGCTTTGTCCGGTGCCAGACTGCCCGGTTGAGCTCCTGGGAGGAGACTCGCTGCAGTGTCTCCAGATCCTGCTTTGACAAGGCGTCCGCAAATCGAACGACAGGGACCATGGCTTCAAGTGTCTTGCGCAGCGAATTGGGTCGACCAGAAACGGGCATCAGCACGTCGTCGACAAGCAGTGCTCCGTCATGATCCTGCAACACGTAAACGAGAGCTCGTGAACCCTGTCGGACAGTGACTTCTGTGATCGCTCCCATGAAGACTGATGTCAGAATCCGTGGAGGCGAGTTTTCAATCTCGGGCATCGGCAACAACAACATCAGCCGCTCGTCGAGCTGTTTCCAGACGCGATTCTGAAATTCCTGCGTCGACATCATTCGCACAGTGTCGAGTTCTCGCAGTGATAGCGCTTCGGCGAACAGTTCGACCATCGCATGCGACAGGAACAACGCCGACAGACGCTTTTCCTGGTTGCCGTCGAGTTCGTAAATCGTGACGTCGTCTACAAGGTACTCGGTCGGCGTGTCTGAATCTTCGCCTTCGATCTTCGACAGACTCAGTTTCACCAGATCATTTTCGAGTCGCACCATGAAGTCAGCGAATCCGCTTTCCATCTTCACTTCGTAAACATTCGCGGCTGCAGCAGCGGTCGGAAGTGGTACGGTACTCAGGATGGCTGGTTCGAGGCTGTTCGAAAAGAAGGACTTCATCGTGACCGTCTTGAGCTTCTTCTTGTCGCCAGATGAGTAAGCGTCAAGGAACACCGTGGCGGACTGCAGCACTGTCGCCATCTTCTTAACCGAGGGAATGTGTTCCTTGTCTTTGCGCGATTCGACAGCGAGATCGCTGATCAGCCACTGATCACCAATTTTCGTGAAGGAAATAATCATCTGCCCCGACTTGCCGGGCAATCGGACCAGCGCGACATCCTCATCCATCTGAGCTTCTGGTTTGACTTTCGAGTTCGCTCGATCGCCGATCGCCTGCTTCGCCAGTTGCAACAGGTATTCGTCCGGCAGTGACCCCAGCAGTGCTCCAAATTCGGGATCGGCCATTTCAAGAATGCTGCTGCGTGAGCCGGCACTCCAGGCGTCAACGAATTCCCGGACGGTCGTTACCAGATCCATCAGCTCAGAAACCGCTCTGGTCGATTCGACGCCGTCCTTCTGCTTCTTCAGGTAGACATCGTCGACGACCCATTTGCCGGTGTTTTCGTCTCTGATCAAGCGATACCGCATGCGTCGACTTTTCGAGTCTCCTATTTGGCCTGTCACTCGTTTTTCTGTATCGCTGACATGGTCAACCTCGATGATCTCGACGTCGCCCTTCGGGATACGCAGCACAGAAAAATCTTTAACTGAGTTTTCGTGACGCAGCGACTTCTGTTCAAAACGGCTGGACGTCGCCGCTCGAAGTGAAGCGACGTCTTCTTTCTCCAGCGCCTCACTGAAAGCAGCGATAGTCCGAGTCTCGACAAGGTTGGCGCACCCGGTGGTCAGTACCGGAAATGCCAGGCAGACAAGTGCCGCCAGTCGATATCTGAAACGCCTCAGAGTGAGGTTCATCGGAACACTCGATTCGGGATTATTGCGGGAAAGACGCGGGAAGGAAGCATTACAGACACAGGTTCCGTCTCGTGGATTGAGAGATCCGAAGTGTGGATGCAGTCAGTATTTACCGGAATAAAACCAGCAGTCCTGCGGCAGTCTGAAAGGGAAACGTGGACTGGTCGAAACTGACCATGTAGACATGTGACTGCCTCAGAAATTGGCAGCAAACCAGGATGGGACACGGCTTGTCGCAGATCACCGAAATCTGGTCAATACGGAGATTCGGGCAGCCAGGCACGTCGAGGGTTGACCGCGACGAGGCTTCGGCCAGCTTTTCGTGGGACGCAGGCTATTCCGGAGTTTCCCTCAGCCGCTCAAACAGTTCTTCCAGAATGAACCCGTCCGCTGCAGAAGTGGTACTGCGGAGGTGTGCCATCTCGTCGAATGCGTGAACCTGCCCGTCGGCGATGATGCAGACGCGGTCAGAAAATGCTTCGGCCAGTTCCAGCAGTTGCGTTGAGTAGATAATAGTGCGGCCCCGGTGACTCGCTTCCCGGGCCCGTCTTCGAAACGCGGCGATTCCGTGCGGGTCCATGCCTGAGGCGAAAGGCTCGTCGAGAATCCAGACCTCAGGATCGACTGCCATCAGGGCGGTCAACGCGACTTTGTAAGCCTGACCGCGAGACAGTTTACTGACCTGAGAGTCGATCAACGGCAGAACTTCGAACTCCTCCAGCAATTCAACCACCTTCTCTTCGATCGGGGAGTCTTCCGGCAAATACGCCCGCACGATCATGCCGATGTGCTGAAGGACGGTTGCGTCGAAATAGAAGAACGGAAAGTCCGGCACGAAGTGGAACCGCTTTCGAAGATCGATTCGATCCCGACGGAAGACTTCACCGTCATACAGCAGGCGTCCGCGCACTGCCTGACTGATTCCTGCAAGGCATCTCAGCAATGTCGTCTTGCCGGCACCGTTCGGCCCGAGCATCGTGACGATCTGACCGGGGTCGATCGTCAGGCTGACGTTGTTCAATGCGGCTCGACTACCAAACGTCTTCGTCAGGTTTTCAATTTCGATCAGCATGGCGAGGGACAGGTTCTATGAATTCTGGACGGATATCCAGGTTGCTGACGCAAAGACGTTAAGCCCCCAAAAGTACGCAAAGAAATCACAAACATTCAATTATCTCGCAGTTGGTGATCGGCAATGTCAGTTGGTCGCTGAGTTCACAAGTGGTCCTTTGCGAATATCTGTGGCTTAGCGACTTTGCTTCAGATCGTCAGTGAACATGGATTGCGGAACGCCAATGTCGATGACTCGGACATCGCCAGTGAATGCTTTGGAGGCTGAATTCTCGAACCCGAGCTTTCTGGCGACGAATGTCGCTGTGAAGTCGGCGTGCACCGCGATCGGGTTGTCCACGTCGACCGGGAGTCCGGTGTCGCAGTCGAGTCCGCTGGGCAGGTCGATGGCCATTGTGCGAGCCGGTGCTCGATTGATCGAATCAATGATCGCCGGAAATGGTTCACGCAGCGAACCGCGAGTTCCGTTGCCCAGCAATGCGTCGACGATCCAGTCGGCTGCGGCGAGTTCGGTTTCAATTTCTGTGGTAGACGGCAGATCGCCGAAAACGCGAATTGATGTGTGGGCTCGGACGATCACCTGATAGTTGATTCGTGCGTCACCTCGCAAACCATCGGGGTCAGCAAAGAGCAGCACTCGCACGTCGTGTCCTCGGTTTTCAAGGTGCCTGGCGATGACAAAGCCGTCGCCGCCGTTGTTGCCTCGTCCCGCGCAGATGACGACTCGACCGGAAACACCGAGTTCTTCCAGCCAATCCACGCAGCCTCGACCGGCGTTCTCCATCAGGACGACGCCGGGCAGTCCGAAGTCTTCGATCGCACGTCGGTCAACGTCGCGGACCTCGTCGCGGGACATGACGTCTGAAATCACTGCGCCGTCTCCTGCCTGTCAACTTACCGTCCGATATCGACATTCTGTCAATCAGGATCGGTGAAGCAAGTAATCGTGCATCTGAGTCATGTCGCAGGGCGTGTGAAGCGGAGCTGAATGCAACTTTACCGGGAGGTTGCAGTCGCACTTCGTCGAGTTCCTCTGCTGGAATTTATCGAATTCGAAGGGCGTGAATCACCGGCAACGGTTCGTCTCCAAACATTTCGCCGAAGGCTTCGGAGACGTACAGCGTGTCTTCATGAACGCAGGCGTTGCGAAGATCGCAGTGTCCCAGTGGGCTGAGTGCCCAGGGGAAGGTCATGCGAACGACCGATCGATCACCCTGCTTCAGCGCGTCGAGATTGTAGATCCACATGACGGCATCGTGGGGGCCGGACTTGTAACCCTTGCCGCCGTACGAATCCTTCAGGCCGGTCAAGCGAGTGTAGTCGTCGTTGGGACCGTAGAAGTCGTAGCCCTTCCCCTGTCGACCGAAGAAGATCAGCCGATCGCCGACGACGACCGCTCCGCCCACATTGCAGTTGCCCATCCAGCCGTCGACGCTGCCGGGAAACAGAGATACGCCTTTATGCAGCGGGTTTGCGAAATCGATGTTGCGTTCGTGATCGTGTCCGGCTCGGTAGGTGAGCAGTTCCGACGACGGAACTCTTGAGCCCGCCACGGCTCCGTCCGGATTCGCGAGAATCGCACACGGGCCGGCGCTGCTGCCGCCTCGCCATGAGACGCTTCCGCCGGTCAGCAGCCAGTTGCCATTCTCGACGTACTCGTCCGGAATTCGAGCCATGTAGTAGCCGGTGAGTTGCCCGGACCAGTTGCCGACGCGCCACCAGCCGGAGAATTCCGGATCGTCGAATTTCGCTGAGAACGAGCCGTGCGTGCGGATGTGAGTGCCAGTGACGTTGTACCACTTCTCTCCGGACAGATAGACGCGGCCGCGATCGTACAGCATCGCCTGCAGGTGGATCTGCGAGTCGATCTCGCGTTCCTGCTCGGCGTGTGCTCCCTGCGTCGGGTCAAAGAAGTCGTGGACCATCGTGGCTCGCTGGCCGGGACCAGGATTCGACAGTTCGGCAAACTTCTGAGAGTACGGATGGCCGATCAACAGAAACGAATTGCGTTCCGGGATGTAGCAGAACGTGCCTCGCGAATAGCCAAAGTGTCGACCTTCGGTGTAGACCTTGTCTTCGTAGGGCACCTGCGGGACTGAAATGTGTCCCAGGTATTCGATGCGAACGTCGCTGCCAAACAGCGAACCGGCCGCTCCCAGCAGGATCACCCAGGCAATCAGAAGTTCTCGAATCGAGTGGAACATTTGGACTGCCTTATATGAATTGAACTCGTTCCCACGCCGATCGTGGGAACGAGAAAACGTGCGATCCTTACGACAATGTCTGAGCCGTTGCTTCTGTTTTCGTCAACTCGCCAGCTGATGTGCGAACGGCTTCGGCGATGTAATCGACATGTTCCGGACCATAGAGTTCGTTCCACGGCAGAACCAGCACGTCGCGGAGTGCTTCGAACGTGCCAGGGAACAGTGATTTGTCGTAGTTCACGGCTTCCGGACGGGCGAGCGTGAACGGCCAGTGGCTGTCACCGAACGTGACCTGATCGCGGAACACCTGACACGAGAACGCCGGCTTCTGTATGTAACGCGGAGCGCACGCGATTCCCTTTTCGCGGAGCTTGGCACCCAGCCCGACTGCTCCACCTTCGATAACTGTGGCGTCAACTCGCAGGCAATATTTCCAGTAGGTGTGGACAGCTCCTTCCGTGACGACCGGCGTTTCAACACCGGCGAGCCCTCGCAGTTCGCTGGTCAGCGCGTCTGCCGTGCGAACCCGGTTCGTGACGATCCATTCCAGCTTCTGCAACTGAGCCAGCGCGACGGCGCCCTGCAGTTCGCTCATGCGGTAGTTGGGAGCGACGAAGTAGTGATCCGCGTTCGCATCGCCATAGCCCCAGGCTTTGTTAATGAACAGGAACATGCGGCGAGCCAGTGCCTCGTCGTCCGTGACAACGACTCCGCCTTCACCGGTTGTGATGTGCTTGCCCTGCTGCAGGCTGAAGCAGCCGATTGTTCCCAGCGTCCCGACGTAGCGATCGTTGTAGCTGGTCAGAAATGACTGAGCGCAGTCTTCAATCACCGGGATGTGATGAGCGTTGGCGAGTTCCATGATCGGGCCCATGTTGCAGGGATTACCGAACAGGTGCGTGACGACGATCGCCTTCGTCCTTTCGCTGATGCGGGCTTCGATCGTCCTGGCCGTCACGTTGCAGGTCTGCGGGTCGACGTCGGCGAACACCGGAATCGCCCCCTGGTAGATGATCGGTGTCAACCCGCCCATGTCGGTGATCGGCGTTGTGATAATTTCGTCGCCGGGATCCGGGTTGATCGCTGCCACGGCCGTGTGGATGGCAGCAGTGCCGCTGGAACAGGCATGTCCGTGTCGGGCTCCGAGTTGTGAGGCGAAGTCCTTTTCAAACTGGCTGACGAAAGTGCCCTTGGTACTGGTCAGTGTTCCGCTGCGAAGTGCGGCGGCCAGGTTTTCGAGTTCTTCAGCACCGAGCGTGCGGCCGGAAGAGTCCTGGTCGGAAGGAAGTTGGAGGTGGTTGTTGGACATGGTTCAATGGCCTCTCGTTTAGCTAAGGAGCAAGAAGTTGAAAGCGTTCAGTGTTGGACGTTCGATGTTGAATGTTCGATGTTCGATATTCGATGTTCCGTGTCCGACGCTCCCCGCCGCTTCTGACGCAGGAGTTGTCGAATGAGCCGCAAATGTCCCACGATCGTGTGGCACGTTTTCATTTTGGATTCGCCAAAGATGCGGACTTCCAGCGTCGCCGGATGCTCGACAATGCGAGAACCAGTCAGGCACAACTGGCCAACCATTTCGGCGGTGCCCAGAAATCCGGTTTCTTTGAGGTTGAGTTTCTCGATCGCGGATTTCCGATAAACGCGAAAGCAGCTTGTCCAGGTATGCAGCTTTTGCGGCAGCACGCAGCGGTAGATCGTCGACAGACCTTTTGACAGAAGCAGTCTCCAGCCAGGCACGTTCTTAACGCGACCTTCCGGGTGGTAGGGAGACGCGGTCACCAGATCTACGTCAGCTGTCAGCAAAGGCAGCATGCGGCTGAGTTCGAGCGGGTCGTACGAGCAGTCACAATCCATCGAGCAGACAATGTCCGTGTCGGCGTTTCGGATTCCCGTCAGGATCGCGGCGGAGACTCCACTGTTCTGTTCGTGTCGGACGAGTCGGCAGTTGGACTTCTCACCGAAGACCGCGTGCATGGTCTCCCACGTGGTGTCGGAACTGCGGTCGTCGACAAGTATGAACTGTGGCGCGTAGCGGTCCGAGAGTTCGAAATCGAGTTTCTCAAGTGTGCGTGCCAAATAAGGCAGCGTCGTTTCTTCGTTGTAACACGGGATGACGATTGATACGGGGATGAGCAGCGCGGAGTGAGGGGCGAGAGACGAGGAGCGGTGAGCATCCTGCCGCTCGTCGGTCGGCTCTCGCCGGTCAGCGTTTGCGGTTCTCACCTGGGTCAGCCCGAGCGAGTCTGCAATCGAGCCAAATCGATAATTGCTCAGATGGTCTTCCAGCACCCACTGCATCTTGTCGAGATTCCGATAGTGCCGCAGTCGAGACAAACGATCGGCAGCCGAGATGCGCGGTTGATCCGGATCGAGTTCCCAAACGTGAAAGTACATCACGAACGGATCGTCGTGTTGCTCGTCCCAGTTTCTGACCGCTCGCTTGAGCAGCGTATGCGGAAACTGTCGAAACCAGTTGCCGCCAGCGACGGGAATATTGCAGCCGAGAAACCGGGAAGTTGATGGCGGAACTTCCTGAATGCTGCCGTACGGAGTCGACTGCCGATGCACAAATCGTCGGTACGGTTCGTCGGAGAAACGACGAAACATCGGCAGCAGGCTGGAGTCGTACGCGTAGCCCTCTTCAGCCAGCACGTCGAGAGCCCACAGATCCTGCGGTCCGAACCACTGATCAGCAACTCGATAACCCAATAGTTTTTGACCGGAGGCCGCTTCGATGGCTTCCTGAGCCCGCAACAGATCCTCGCGAAATTCGTTGCGAGAGACTCCGCGAATACTTCGATGGTGATATCCGAGGTTGGCGACTTCGTGACCACGAGCGACGATCTCGGCGACGAGTTCGGGCATCTGCTCGGCGACCCAGCCAAGGACGAAAAACGTCGCCTTCGCATCGTACTTGTCGAGTAGTTCAAACGTTCTGTGGGTGTTTCGTTCAATTCGAGTTTCGAAGCGATACCACTGCTTCTGTTCGATCAGCCGATCAAATGAGCCGACCTGAAACCAGTCTTCCACCGCCACGGTCAGAATATGCTGGCGTTGAGTCTTCGCGCCTGGTGCGTGCGGACTGTCGGCTGTCGGGGGCTTGACTGAAGCGTCGCCACCGTTGCAGTGATTGTGATTGTGTTGAACGAGCAGTTCAGACATTGGCCAATGCACGCAAAGAAGATACCCGTTTCGAAACGGTTCGAGGATTTCCTTTCTGACTATAGGACGGGATATCAGCCCAACTGCGCTCGACGATGTGAATTGAATCGTTCGACGGCCTGGGAAGTTCAAGGAATGGAATTTCACTCGAAACACGAGTGCTGCGAAATCGTCCGATGGTGATACCTGTGTTGGATGTATTGATTGTTCGTGATTCAGAGATTCAACGGCGAAGCTCTGGCGACGCTCGGAGTTGACGATGCATTGTCACTGCTTTCTTGAGGATCCTGAGATGTGACTGGGCGACCGGCAGTGTGCATTGAGAGGGCCGCCTGCGACGAATGTCGTTCGTCGTCTGATTGCCGACATGTTGAAACGAGCATACAGTTGCCGCATTCAGTCAGGGATTGGAGCGAGGCACCAATTCTGCGACCGGTCATCAGGTCGACTCATTTCATGAAAGACTCCACTATGCGTATCGCTGAGTTCGTTGAAACACAGTTTCGCGCCATCTTCGTCTGGACTGTGGCCGTTCTGCTTGTGTTGACTGTGATTGCGTGCGTTGTTTTTGGTCCGAGCGCTCTATGGCCGTGGGTGGTGCTGGGGCCGATGGTATTGCTCGGCGCAGGGGACATGACTCAGAAGCGACAGGCCATTCGTCGAAACTATCCGGTCCTCGGGCATATGCGATATCTCCTCGAACTGATTCGTCCCGAGATCTATCAGTACTTTGTCGAGAGTGACAAAGAGGGTGTGCCCTTTGATCGAGAAGACCGTTCACTCGTCTATCAACGTGCCAAGAACGTACGTGACACAACTCCGTTTGGAACAAAATTGAATGTGTATGCGCCGGGTTATGAATGGGTTAATCATTCGCTACTTGCCCGGCACATCGACGCCAACAATATGCGGGTCATGATTGGTGGGCCTGACTGCAAACAGCCCTATTCGTGCAGTCTGTTGAACATTTCGGCGATGAGTTTTGGGTCACTCAGTAAGAATGCCATCCTGGCACTCAGTCGCGGCGCCAAGCTTGACAACTTTGCCCACAACACGGGCGAGGGAGGTCTCAGTCCCTACCACATTGAGGGGGGGGGCGATCTGATCTGGCAGGTCGGCACTGGGTATTTCTCCTGCCGCGATGAGGCGGGTAAGTTCTCTCCAACGATCTTCGCCGAAAAAGCGGTGATTCCCAATGTGAAGATGATTGAGATCAAACTCTCGCAAGGTGCCAAGCCGGGACACGGTGGCATCCTGCCCGCCGCAAAGGTCACCGCCGAGATCGCTTCGATCCGTGGCGTGTCCATGGGACAGGACGTGCTTTCTCCTCCGACACACACCGAATTTTCGACGCCAATCGGGCTGTTGGAGTTCGTCAAGAAGCTGAGAGACCTCAGCGGTGGCAAGCCTGTTGGCTTCAAGTTGTGCGTCGGCAAGCGGCGAGAATTTCTGGCCCTTTGCAAGGCGATGGTTCAAACGGGAATCACGCCGGACTTCATTACTGTTGACGGCGGTGAAGGTGGGACTGGAGCCGCGCCGCTGGAATTCTCGAACCACATCGGCGCACCTCTGATCGAAGGCCTGATCTTCGTCCACAACGCGCTGGTCGGATATTCGCTGCGGGACAGAATTAAGCTCATCGCCAGCGGCAAGGCCACTTCCGGATTTGGCGTGCTCAAGCGACTGGCGATTGGAGCAGACGCGATTTGCAGCGCTCGCGCGATGATGATGGCGATCGGGTGCATTCAGGCACTCAAATGCAACAGCAATCATTGCCCGGTGGGAGTTGCAACGCAGGAAAAGCACCTGATGGCTGGTCTGGACCCCACCGACAAGTCAGTTCGAGTCGCCAGTTATCACAAAGAGACGATCAACAGTCTGGCCGAGATGATCGGGGCGCTGGGACTGGATTCGGCCGAAGAACTCCGGCCATGGCACTTGATGCATCGCATTTCGGCCAACGAGACGCGTCATTACGGAGAGCTTTACAATTTCCTTCGCGGCGGCGAGTTGCTCGCCGATGTACTGCCGCCGGAGTACGCCCGAGCCTGCGCATCGGCCTCGGCGGAAACCTTCAGTCACAAGGAATAAGGCGAGCGGTCACTTCGTATGGAACTTTGACATGGCCGCGAATCTGACCATCAAATATTACCTGGCCGAGGAAAAGTACCGTCGCGCGCAAACCAGCGAAGAACGTCTGAATTGCCTTGAGGGAATGCTCCAGGTCATCCCGAAACACAAAGGCACGGATCATCTGCAGGCGGCAATTCGATGGAGAATCAAAGAGGCTCGTGCGGAAGTTCAGGCCGAACGTGATGCTCCAAAGTCGGGGCGGACGTTTCGGATCCCTCGCCAGGGAGCGGGCACGGTCGTCGTGATTGGAGCTCCGAATTCCGGCAAGTCACGCATCATTGCCGAGTTGACCAATGCCCAGCCGGAAGTCGCTGAATATCCGTTTACAACTCGCGAGCCGTTCCCTGCGATGATGTCCTGCCAGGATGTGCTGATCCAGTTGGTCGATACTCCGCCGATCAGCCAGATGCCGATCGAGCCGTACGTTGTGAACTACGTTCGGACTGCCGACCTCGTCGTGCTCGCTTTTGATGGAAGTTCTGATGATGCTCCGGATGATACGCTGAACATCGTGCAGCAACTCGAAGCGAGAAAGACGTTGCTCGACCAGACGACCGGATATGCCGAGGACGATTTTTCGAAACTACGTGTTCAAACATTGCTTGCTGCGACTCAAGCCGACGATCAAGACGCAGTAGTCCGCATCAGCCTGTTTCGTGAATCGATGCCTCGCGACATTCCCGTCGTTCAGGTTGAACTACAGAGCCGTGACTCATGCGACTCGCTCCGCGATGTGATTTACGAGTCTCTTGGCTTGATCCGCGTCTATACGAAGGCACCAGGTAAAGCGGCCGTTTACGAAGTGCCATTTGCAATTCCCGCTGGCTCCACTGTCGAAACATTGGCCGAACGTGTTCATCACGACTTCGTCGAACGTCTGAAGTTTGCCAAAGTCTGGGGTGCAGGCGGCCACGACGGACAGCAAGTCGGTCGCGATCACGTGCTGCTGGAAGGTGACATGGTCGAGCTTCACGTGTAAGACGTTATGCTGCTCACGGTCGAGAGTGACGCGATACAAGCTCGAAGCGCCAGCGAGTGAGTCAGCCACAAGCACTCGCTGGCGCTTCGAG
>JAQBWV010000164.1 GCA_027624335.1 Planctomycetota bacterium | reverse complement strand
TTCCACGCATCGGCCTGTCGGGACGGATCCTGATCCAGCTCGATAACTTTCATGAAGTCGGCCAGCGCGTCTGCTGGCATGTTGAGCTGTAATCGTGCAATGGCGCGAGTGCTGTAGGCTTTGAAATAGCCGTTGTCGATCGAGATTGCCGCTGTTGCTTCTATTTCAGCGTCTGCATAACGCTGTTGAGCTTCGTAGACCATACTCAGGTTGTGGTGCGGTCCGGGCCTTTGAGGACGCAGTTCCATCACTCTTCGAAAATCTGCTTCCGCTTCTTTGAACTCTTTCCGGGCCAGATAGATTGCACCGCGGTTCAGGAAGACTGCCCAGAATTCCGGGTCGAGCTGTTGCGCTTTTGCAAGATCGGCCAACGCGTCGTCTGACTGATTGATGTCACCATACGCGGTGCCTCGTGAGACATAACAGATGGCTTCTTCTGGCCGCAGTGAAATGCAGACCGTGTAGGCAGCGACAGCGGCGGCGGGTTGACCATCCAGCATGTGGCACAGACCCATTTGATACAGCGCCCAGAAATTGTTCGGGTCGATCTGTAAGGCTCGACGGTAGTGGTTCAGGGCATTCTGGAAATCATTTTCCCTGCGAAATTCCTCAGCCAGCAAATAGAAATCCAACGGAGTGACCGGCTTGAATTCCTGCGCGGCGAGTAGTGTTAGATCCTGCTGGTCGACATCACCTGCCGCCCCTTGATAGCGGGCCTTGTAACGGAGTAAAGCCTGTGACTGAAGGCCGAGGCCTTCGGCCAGTGTGATCCATTGAAGGGCCTGTCGCGCGGCGTCCGCTTCTGCCCGTGAACCCAGTCCGAAGGCGATTGCCTCTTCACGTTCTGCCAGCAGGATCAGCAACTCATAGGACGTTCTGCGGAGCTCATCGTGCTGTTTTTCGGTGAGATACGGCGGTGGAATTTGCAGATAATCCGGTGACATGCCTCCATAGATGGCGAATGCGGTGACAGCCTGCTCAGCGGCGGTTGTCAGATTCTGCGTGGCATCGTCGCCGGTCTGGACGATGAAGTAGTAGCGAGCCTGTTCGGCGAAGTCCTGAAACTTTGTGAATTGAGCAATCGCCAGTTGCTGAGCTTCGACTTCGGCAATGCGTGTATTGACGTCGTCGAGTCTGGTCTGAGCCGTGGCGCGCATTGACGAAAGTGCCACCTCATCTTTAATCATCGCCAGGCTTTCCGACAGCAGCGTGCGCGCGTCTTCAAGACTGTCTGACGATTCAGCCAGAAGACTGGCTTCGGCAACTTTCTGCTCAACCTCGCGTTGCAGTTCTGCGACGCGTTGTCGCTCAGCGGCCGCAATCAACTGTTCAACGCCCGACAGTTGATTGTTGAGTCCGGTTTTGACACTGGCAAGGTCCTCTTCTTCGCCGACTTGCCCAAGAGCTTCGTTCAGCAACGATGTGGCTTCTTCAAACCGCCCCGCGGCGGCTTCTGACTGAGCCTGATCGCCCTTGGCGACAGCGGCGATTCGCAGACCTTCGACCCGGTTGGATTCGGCCCAGTTCCAGGCAAAGCTTCCCAGAGCGATGACGCCGACAGTTGCCGTCCAGCCTGCCACAGCGGTGGGATGTCTTTTCGCCCACCGTCGTAATTTGTCGTACCAGGGCTCTTCGTAAACCGAAACAGGTTCATCGGCGAGGTAATCTTCGACGTCCTGAGCGAGGTCGAGCGCTGAGCGGTAGCGGTCCTGAATCTTCTTGTTCAATGCCTTCATCGCGATGGCGTCTAGCGGTCGCGGAACCGATGGATCAATCTCGCGTGGCGGAATGATCGGCTTGCCAATGACATAGTCCAGCATCTCCTGCATCTTACCTCGCGGGATCGGAGCATCGTTGACGAGGATTTCGTACAGAATGGCTCCGAGCGAATAGATATCCGTGCGGGCGTCCATTTCGTCGAGTTTGCCTTCCGCCTGTTCGGGAGGCATATAGGCAAGCGTTCCCATCACTGAGCCGTAACGCGTGGTCGTGCCTTCAGAACGGGCATCTGTTTTGACAACTGCGGATGCTCCGTGGAGTCCTTGTGTTTCGGGGCCGGTTTCTCCTGCTGGCCCTGTCGTCTTTTCAGCAGAGCCTTTCTTTGCATCCACGATGCGAGTGGCACCTGCTTCGGCTGCATCGATGATATTTGTTGCGTCAAAAGCTTCTGACGTGACGATTTTCGTAGCCCCGCTCTCCTCCGGCGAAACGATGTTTGTTGCATCGGTGCCAGACTTGTCCACGAGCTTAGTGGCGTCACCTCCGCCCGAATTGTTGGTCAGCCCAGTGACGCCGCTGATGACATCCTGGCTTTCGTCGAGGTCTGGAGAGAACTCGTCATCGTACTTGCCGGTAACAGAGATTTCCGAGTTGCTGCCACCTGGTTCGGATCTGCCAAGGAGTTTCGCCAGTCCCCAGTCCAGAACCAATGTTTCTCCAAAACCACCGATCATCACGTTCTGGGGTTTGAGGTCGCGGTGCAGGACTCCTCGCTGGTGAGCAAAGGCCAGAGCGTTGCACACGTCGACGAACTGGCCGAGCAGTTTCACGAAGGCGCGATGCCTTTCAGCCGTATTCTTCGGGATCTTGTGCAACGCTTCGATCTGGTCTTTCATTTCCGTTCCACGCACGAGTTTCATTGCGTAAAACGGAGTGCCATTCTCCTGATATCCAAGGTCGTAAATCGGCACGATGCCCGGATGCTCAAGTTGACCGGTGACCTGGCCTTCCTGAATGAATCGTTCGACAATGCTGGATCGCCGCATAGCCCGAGGCAGCAGTTCTTTGTAGGCAATTTCCCGTTTGAGCATGGAGTCTTTGGCGAGCCAGATGTTACCCATGCCGCCGCGTGCAAAGTTGTCAACCATGCTGTAACGAGGGCCGCCCTCGTCCTGCTTGTTCTTTCCCTTACCCGAACGCCCAGCTCGGGAATTGCCATCATCCATCCGCGTCCCAGCCTGGCTGAACGGAGACTTGCTTCGCTGTGTTACTCCGGTGTTCGTTTTGTCGATCCGTGTCTTGTCCGTTTGAGTTCTGTCGATGCGGGTTTTAGCGAATCGAGTCTGTGATACTCGCGTTTGATCGATATTCGTTTGCTCAACACCTGTTTGCTCAAAATCGGTTGCGATGGTCCGATCGGCCATGTCTTCATCGCCATTACGGGTCGCATCATCGGCAGCGACGGAGTCGCCCATGACGGTCATGTCGTCGTCACCGACCGATGACTCGTCATTGGCCGAATCGCCTTCGTCGTCGGCTGTCAGGTCACCCATGACGGTCATGTCATCATCGTCATCGTCGCTCCGTTCGATTCCGTCGATACCGATTGTTAAGTCATCCTCGTCGACGTCATCCTCGTCTGTGGCAGTACGAGTGGAATCCGATGGAGCTTTCTGCGCACCGCTGGGTCCGTTGTCCTTAGTGACGTTGTCTTGATCCTCATCGCCGCCCAGCTCCGGGCCAATGGTCGCACCGTCGTCGTCCGGGCCGACCGTAGCGTCATCGTGATGAGCATCCTGCAGATCAGGGCTGATTGTGATGTCGTCGTCGTCCTGCTGAGCGTGCGGTCTGGTTGCCATGTCGGTTGACCCTGATCAATGGGTGTGTGAGAGGTGCGGTGTGAGCTGACAATAACGAGAATTGCGACGTCGCAGGCACTAACCGGCGCGAGATGCCGTGAAGTTTGCGGAACTGGCCTTATTCGTCGGTGCCGCTGCTGTCCGATTCCGCTGTTGCGACTGAATCGTTATTCGAGACTGCATCGCGTGCATCCGGAGTTGCTTCAGCTCTGGAGTCTGATTGACGTTCGAACTTCTGACGAGCTGCAGCAGTATTTTGTCGGGATGAACTTTTCGCGGACGCAGCTTCTGCTGTTGACAGCCACTCTGGACCGGCGAACGCAGCGGCGGGGACGTAGAGAGCGACCTCATCGTCATCCCGTTTTCGCAGCATCGCTCGTCGAATTTCTTCATCGCGAACTCGTGGAGCGTCTGCTCGCTCTTTTTTCGATTCTTCATCACCGTCGGTCGCTGGCGTTCCATCGTTTTCGGTGTCATTTCCATCTGCCTCGTCGGAGGCCGTTTTCGTTTCGTCAGAGGTCGGCATCAAGGGGTTCAGCAGGTCAAGGACGTCAGTGACTCCACCCGGCAGTCCAAGAACTCCGCGTCCCACTGATTCCCAGAAGAAGTCACGCATCGCGGACGATGAGTCTGAGCCAGTTTCGACTCCTCGGGCTGTCAGGTTCGACTGACCGAACGCACCAGCGAGTCCGGAATCCACCCAATCGGGCAATGCGCCCTGCAACGCATTGGCAAAGAGTTTTGCGTGAGCCAGGACGGCGGCTGCGGCCGCCTGAAGTTGTGCCGAAGCGTCATTCTGGTTGTCGAGTTGTTCCTGGTCGGCATTTGATCCTGGCGAATGAGTTAAAGTGGCCAGAGCCAGGGCAATCGCATCCGAGTCGCCTCCGAACTGCTGAAACAGTGCCAGGAAGGCCTGGGCAGCTTCATCGTTTCCGCTTTGGTTATTTGGGAACGATCGAGTGAAGTCGAGTGCCAGTTCCAGTTGGCTGGCCAAAGTCCCTTCAATTGTTTCAGTGCCGATGACGCCGCTACCATCGACGCGACTGACTGCAGCGCGGAATGTGCCATTGTTAACGCCAGCGAGTTCCAGGTTATAGATGCCAGCAGAGGCATTTGGGATGACCAGCAACTCGACCGCACCGTCACCTGAGTAGAACGAGTTCGTCGACTGACCGACGACGCCGGAGTTTTCCGTGAAGCCGTTGGCACGACCTTCCGGTGTGGTGACGATGAAGTTGACCGGGTCAAAGACCGCGACAATGGCATCAGTCAGACCCAGTCTCGCGATGACGTCCAGCCCGATCTGCACCAGCAGTTCGGTGATATCGCTGCGTCCTCCTGAGTTCACTCCCTTAACCACGCTGATACCGTTTTGCGGGACGCTTGAATCTATCGTCGGATCGGCCAGGGCATCGTTGACCAGGTCTGTAATCTGGTCAGTGAGAGCCAGCCCTTCGTCCCGCAGCACGACATCGTCATCATTGACGATGGTGGCGACTCCCTGGTTATTGAAGATCGTTGCGCCCACTGGATTACTGAGGTTCAGGAAGAACTTTTCGTCAGGTTCGACCGTTCGATCACTCAGAACGGTGACCTGTACCTTCTTTGTCGCCTCGCCCGTATTGAACGTCAGCAGTTGAGTAACGGGATTGTAGTCCTGTCCTGAAATGGCAGTGCCGTTCTGCGTCGTCACCTGTACTGTGACCGGACCGGCGGGCTTACCAATCAATTGCACGGTGAATTCGTACGTGACCGTCCCAGTGTTGCCTTCCTTGCCGAGATTTGAATTCAGATTCACGGCGTCAGTAACGGCCAGAATGGCGTTCGCATCATCATCATCAAGAATGACCCCCAGTCCCTGATCGTCAGTAATCAGCAGGCCAACGGGATTCGTCAGGTTGACGAAGAACTGCTCATCAACCTCATCAACCAGATCGCCCACAACCAGCACGGTAATTGTTTTCTCAGTCTCGCCTGGATTGAACGTCACTGTGCCGGAGGTTGCCTGCACGTCACCATCTGCTGATGTCCCGGTTGTTCCATTGGCGGTACTGAAGTCAACAGTCGTGACGGTGTCAGACTCTCGATCGAGTGTCACCGTGAAATTAAACATGGTGGTGCTGGAGTCACCCTCAAGTGCGATGGCGTCGCTGATCTCTACCTGAGGCAGCGGCTGGTCGTCGTTGACGATCGTGCCCACGCCCTGGTCGTCATCAAGCCTGGCGTTCGTCGGATCGAACAGGTTTACGAAGAAGGTTTCATCTGGTTCGACTTCGCTGTCGCCGACAACCTGCACTGTGATGGTTTGAATGGTTTCGCCGGGTTCAAAGATCAGCCGGCTGATCGACGCAGGATCAGAGAGATTACTGATGCGGAAGAAGTCGCGGTCGACCGCAGCGCTCGATGCCGAAAACTGCGATGTGAAATAGCTGGCTTCGACCGGCTTGTTAAAGACACCAGTCAACTGAACCGTAAATGTAAATTCCGTGATGTCGCCGGAGCTGCCTTCTTCCCGTGTGACATCGTCGATTCGAATGCCCGGCATCATGGCGACATCGTCATTGACGATGGTGCCCTGGCCCTGGGCGTCAACAATGACTCCGCCGGCAGCGTTCCTTAGATCGACGAAGTACATTTCATCAGACTCAACGTCTTGATCTCCGCGAACACTGACATTAACCGTCTTCGTTGTTTCGCCGGGCTGGAATGTAAGTGTGCTGGACCTGGCAATGAAGTCTGAACTGTTCGCTGTTCCCTCGGCGGTTGAGAAGTCAACGGTGACAGGTGCGGACGCTGCCGCGGAGAGGCTGACTAAAAACTGAAAATCGGAAAGTGCTCCGTTGTTACCTTCGACTTGAGTCACATCCGAAATCGAGATGTCCGGATTAATCAGCAGGACGTCATCGTTGACGATTGTCACGGCTGCCTGGTCATCGGCGAGCATCGCGTTCGATGAGACACCGGTCAGGTTCAGGAAGAATGTTTCGTCCGCTTCTTCAGTCCCATCTCCGAGTATTGTGAGCCGAACCGTCTTGACGAGTTCCGTTGGCATGAACTCCACAGTGCCTGTACGGGACTCGTAGTCCAGACCAGCCAGTGTCATCGAACCGTTAGATGTTGAGTAATTCACGAAGACTGAACTGCTGGCCGGTGCGGACAGGGAAAGCTCAACGTCAATAAGAGTTCGCTGACCAGCACCGCCTTCGACAACGCTGGCATCACTGACACGGACGCCAGGCAGTTCGAAGTCATCATTCAGAATGGTCGCCAGAGCCTGGTCGTCGACGATCATAGAATTCGGACTGGAAGACGTCAGATTCACGAAGAAGGTGTCGTTCGCTTCGACGGTCGCGTCACCTGAAACAATCACAACAATCTGTTTTGTCTGTTCGCCTGGCTGGAAAATCAGCGAACCGGTCTGGTCTTCGTAGTCGGCGCCGGGGCTGATAATGCGGTTACCGAAGGCATCAAAAACGCCGCCGACTGTTCCAGTCGCTGTGCCATTCGACGTTTGATATTGAACGGTCACCGGCCCTGTCGCGGCCGTTACGGGTGTCGACAGTGACACGTCAAAGACAAAACGCGTCCGTTGTGAAGGCACACCTTCGGCCAGGGCGGCATCAGAAATGGTGATGCCTGGCAGGATGACGTCGTCGTTGCGGATCGTCCCGGTGCCCTGATCGTTCCCGAGAACCGCGTTGCCGGTGAGATTGGTCAGGTTCAGGAAGAATGTCTCGTTCGTTTCGACGGTTGCATCACCGACGACAGTCACGACGACAGTCGCTGTCTGCTGCCCCGGCAGGAAGGTGACAGTGCCACTCTGAGCGACATAGTCCTGGTTGAACAGGGCAGCCGTTCCATCGGCGGTGGCGAAGTCCACTGTTACTGTGGCGGCGGGTGGGCTGGACAGGGCCAGGTTGAACGTGAGCCCGCGTCGTTCGCCGACAATGCCTTCTTCGAGGCTACCGTCGGTCACCGTCAAAACGGGTGTGGGGCTGTCGTCATTGACAATGCGTCCCACGGCCTGATCATCGGCGATCGTCAGCCCCTGTGCGTTCGACAGGTTGACGAAGAACGTTTCCAGGCTCTCAAACGTGGCGTCACCGAGCACGTTGACAATAATGAATTTTGAAGTCTCGCCAGGTTCAAAAGTAAGTGTGTCGCTTTGAGCGACAAAGTCAGGCGTTGTGCCGCTGCTGGTAGCGGTGCCGTCGGCCGTCGAGAAGTCGACAGACACACGCTGCGTACTCGGAGAAGACAGGCGGGCGTTGAACTCGAACCGAGTGCGCGCTCCGGTAATGCCTTCATCGGTGGCGAAATCCTCGATACTCAGTACCGGGTTCGGTGCATCATCATTTGTGATCGTTCCGATGGCCTGATTGACGAGCACGTTGGCTCCGATGGCACCGGAGAGATTCACGTAGAAGAACTCGTCCGTTTCGACGACAGCGTCACCGGCGACGTTGACAATGATCTGTTTTGTTGCCTCACCAGGCAGAAACGTCAGCGTTCCGTTAACGGGCATGTAGTCGAGAGAACCGGCCGTCGCTGTACCGTTTGCTGAAGCAAAGTCGACAGTCACCGGATTGCTGGAGAGACCCGTCAAAGTGACATTGAAGGCGAATTGAGTTCTTTGTCCGGCGGCACCTTCCAGAGCCGAAATGCTGGAAATGGACAGTGTCGGGGCGGCGTCATCATTAACGATGATTCCGACACCCTGATCGTCAGTCAGTAGACCGTTGACCGGGTTACTGAGATTCAGGAACAGCGTTTCGTTGGCTTCAACATCAGGATCCCCCAGAACCGTGACTTGAACTATTCTGGTTATTTCGCCTGGTTCAAATCGAAGTTTGCCGGACGATGCCACGAAGTCGATGTCACTGGTGGCTGTTGCTCCCATGGTCGAGAAGTCAACTTCTACAGGAACTGAAGCTGGACCGCTCAGGCTGACGACGAAGCTAATCTGTGGGCGTTGCCCGCTGATTCCTTCTGTCACAATAGCATCGTCGATTCTAATACCGGGAATTGTGATATCGTCATTACGGATCGTGCCCAGTGCCTGATCATCGATCAGCGTGGCGCTGACTGCTCCGGACAGATTGACGAAGAACGTTTCGTTGGCTTCTTCCGAGAAATCACCCAGCACGGTCACCGTCAAGCTTGCCATTGTTTCGCCAGGAGCGAAGGTGACCGTTCTGGAAACCGTCTCAAAGTCGACTCCTGCCGTCGCGGTTCCGCCCAGCGTCATCGCGTTCACGGTGACCGGCACGGCTGATGGATTGCTCAAACTCAATGCAAAGTCGAACCGATTACGGACACCAGCACCGCCCTCCACTCGTGACACATCATTAATCTGCAGTGTGGGTACGGGGCTGTCATCATTGAGGATGGTGCCGCGTCCCTGTCCGTCGTCAACAGTTGCTCCGACGACGTTGGACAGATTCAGGAAGAACTGTTCGTCGGCTTCATTCGTTGTGTCACCGTTCACCGTGACAATTACTGTTTTTGTTGTTTCGCCGGGAGCGAATGTCAAAGTCCCGCTTGACGCGCTGAAGTCTCCACTGCTGGCAGTTGCTGATCCGTTTGCCGTCGCGAAGCCGGCAGTTACAGGCGCACTGGATGGGCCACTGAGTGACACAGTAAACGTGAATGCCGTTCGTGCTCCTGCCAGACCTTCCGGCAGCGTTACATCTGAAACAGACAGAGACTGCACGTCGAGATCATCATTCAGGATGGTTGCCTGGCCCTGGTCATCGACCAGCACGCCGCCAATCGGGTTGGAGAGATTCAGGAAGAAGAATTCGTTTGATTCAACTTCAGTGTCGCCAAGCACCACAACGGGTACCTGCACCGACACTTCACCAGCTGGAATGGTCACGGTGCCAGCGGCTGCTAAGTAATCAGCAAGCGACGTCGGAATAATTGCCATGGACGGATCCGACACTGCCAGTCCGAAAGCTGTTTCGTAGTTAACGGTAACGTCCGTTGTGGTCGGTCCGGAGAGTGCGATCGTGAAGAAAGCTTGCTCGCGCTGTCCGGTGGAGCCTTCGATAACCTGTATGTCACCGATGGAGATGTTCGGGATAACGGCGTCGTCATTCAGGATGAGACCACGCCCCTGTCCATCCAGTACATTGGCACCGACAACACTGGAGAGGTTGACGAACAGGAACTCGTCACCTTCGACGTCCAGGTCACCCAGCACAATGACGGTTACCGTCTGAAGTGTATTACCTGGCGTAATGGTTCTGGAGACAGAGATCGTTTCGTAGTCACCTTCCACAATGCGGGCCGTACCATCGGCTGTTGCAAAGTTATAGCTGACCGGCTGTGTTGACGGTCCCGATAAACTGACATTGAAATCGAGTTGAGTGCGATTGCCGAGGGCTCCTTCGTTGATAGTCACGTCGCTGATCGTCAGGTTCGGGATCGCTGCATCGTCGTTGAGGATCGTAACCACACCCTGAGTATCGATGATGTTTCCATTAACCGGATTGAAGAGGTTTACGAAGAGCTGTTCATTGGATTCCAGCGTGGCATCGCCCGTGATGTCGATGGCGATTAGTTTCTGCTGTTCACCTGATGAAAACGTGATCGTTCCGGTTCGAGCCGTGTAGTCCTGTCCGACAATTGCAGTGCCGTTGGCAGTGGCGAAATCAACGCTGACAGAAGTTGCGCTCGGACCGCTCAGGTTGACAGCGACTTCGACTCGTGTGGTGCTGCCGGTTGCACCTTCAGAAATCGAGATGTCCGTGATCGAGATATCCTGCAGCGCCAGGTCATCATTCTGAATCGTTCCAACGCCCTGGGAGTCAGCGATCGTCGCTCCGCTGGCGTTGAGCAGGTTGACGAAGAAAGTTTCGTCGATCTCGAAATTAATATCCCCCAGTGCATTGACGACGATCGTTTTTTCTAGATCGTCCGGCAGGAAAGTGAGTGTGCCCGAAACGGCTTCAAAGTCACTGCCGGCCAGTGCGTCGTCACTCTCGGTGCTGAAGTCGACTGTCGTTTGAATGAGTGCCACGCTGGAGAGACGGACTTTGAATAGCAGGTTGGTTCTGGCACCGATGCCACCTTCTTCCACAGTAACGTCGGTAATCGTCAGTTGAGGTGTGGCAAAGTCGTCATTGATGATGGTGCCGATGCCGGTGTCGTCAGCGATCACGGCATTTCCCGTGACGTTCGACAAACGCACGGAGAACGTTTCGTCATCCTCGATGACATCATCTCCTCGGACGGTCACAGAGAACATTGATTCGGTTTCACCGGGCAGGAAGGTGACCGTCCCGGACATCGCGTTGTAATCGCCATCCACGACCGTGGCTGTTCCATCAATCGTGCTGTAAGTGACGGAGATTGGTTCTGTTGTCGCGTAATTCAGGGACACCGTGAAATCAAACTGAGTTGTTTCCGGATCATTGCCTTCGTTGCTCGCCACGTTGGTGATGGAAATGTTCGGAACGACGGTGTCGTCGTTGGTGATCGTGCCGACGCCCTGCGACGTGACGATGCTCGCGTTCACGGCATTCGACAGGTTGACAAAGAACGTCTCATTGGCCTCGATCGTGCTGTCGCCGGTGACGACGACGGTGATCGTTCTGGTCTGCTGTCCAATGGCAAATGTGACTGTTCCGTTTTTAGCCGTGTAATCGCTGTCGGCAATTGTTGCCGTGTCATTTGCCGTGGCAAAATCAGCGGTCGTCACCTGCTGAGCGATGCCGCTCAGAGAAACGGAAAACGAGAACGCTGTCTGCTGACCGAAACCACCTTCGAGCTGTTGAACGTTGTTGATCGAAATTCCAGCAGCTTTGACACCAGCGTCCACGTCACTGATTACCGTGCCGGACGGAGACGCGGTCAGAAGCGTGGTACGGCCCGTTGTTTGATTGGCGTCACTGTCGATTGCGTCGTTGCCACCCACGTCACGCAGAGTGAAGTGGAAGGCCGTCGGAGCAACGAATTCAACGAAATAGGCTCCTGGAACAAGGCCCGAAAACGTGTAACTTCCATCGGCAGCGGTCGTCGTAGTACGAACGACGGTTGTTCCATTCTGAGCGATCAGACGAACGGTACTGTTGTTGACACTGTTGTTTCCGTCGTTGTCGATGCCGTCGAAGTTGACATCGTTGAAGACTCGTCCTGTGATCGTTGATGCCGGTCGCAGTGTGACGTCGTTGCCCGTTCCTCGGACATAGCTGATCACAAATCGCTGCGTGCCGGTGACGACTTCACCGTTGAAAATATTGAGGTCGACAAACGCGCCTTCGGCCAGTCCCGCGAACGTCCCTGTAATTGGGTCCGTACTGTCGTTATTGATGACGGTGAACTCGCTGCCGGCGCTGGCCGCCTGAGATAGAGTTCCGTTCAGCGTCGCTCCACCGAGATTAACGGTCCCGGTCACAGCAAGCTGGTCATGGCCGCTTCCAGGACTCGTTCCCTCGATTTCGACGTTGAACGCGGAACCGTTAGCGAACGTCACATCACCCGTTGAAAGAATTCCGGGGCTGCTGCCGGGTGCCAGTGCTCCATTGACGGTTACCGTGCCGTTGATCGTCCCGGAACCCCCGAGGGTTGCTCCGGTCGCTACGGTCACCACGTTGGTTGCGCTCAGTGAGCCGTTCACGAGCAACGTGCCCTGGCTGACTGAAGTGGCGCCGGTGTATGTGCTGTTACCAGGCAGTGCGATGCTCCCAGCTCCGGTCTTGGTCAGGCTTCCCGACCCGGAAACCGGGCCTGAAAACGTGGTGCTATCGTTCGGCGTGTCAATCACAAGGGTGCCTGAACCCAGACTGATCGGGTTCAACATTTGAATGAATCCGGTACCATCGGAGTCGACGTCCGCACGGATCGTCACAATGCCGCTCGACGTGGTGATGGTTGAGACGTCGCCAACGACGTTGTTGCTGGCTGCGATTGTGAGATTTCCCGTGTCGGTTGTAATTGGTGCGTTCGGAGAAATGTTGCTGCCGATAAGGCCAGACGTTGTCAGTGAGACGTTCCCACTACCGGCGGCCTGAACCGCCTGACTAACGACGATCGAACCTCCCGCCGTGAGTGAGACGTCGCCGTTGCCGGCTGAGGTCAACCCCGCAATGCCGCCGACTGTGGAAATCACAATGTTGGCCGAATCGGCAATACGGAGGGCACCGCTACCGACGCTCGCCGCGATATTGTCGGCGTCGATGTTGAATTCGCTCGTCGTGCCGATTCCCAGCGCGGCACTCAAAGAAAGATTCGCATCAGCAAAAGTACTCACCGAGCCAGTGTCGTTGATCGTCCCGCCGGTGATGACCGCCAGCGTGGTGGCATTGGACATGGTGAACGAACCGGTGAAGGTCACATCGCCTGAAGATACATTGCCAATATTGATACCACTTGTCGTCGAAATCAGGTCGAACTCCGAGTCGGTCACGACAAATTGTCCGGTTCCGCCAGTGGCTCCCAGGTCAATTGTATTCCCTGCTGTTGGTTCCAGTGTGACGACGCCACCTCCGGCGTTGATCGTAGATACCAGTTCGACGTCCGCTGCTGAAACGGTGATGTCACCGCCGTTCGAATTGATGAACGGATTCGTGTTGACTGCGGCAGCGTTGCCATACTGCACATGGTCAACCTCAAGCGGGCCGCCGGAAGTCGTGATCGTGAATGATTCGATGCCGCCAGGGAACGAGATGCCGAAGAAGCGATCTTCCGTGACAGGGCCATTCTCTGACGGGAAGCTGACCGGACCGAAGACACCCAGCGAGATCGCCCCTGATGCGAAAGCCTCGAAGAAGACGTCGGCTCCGGTGGTCCCGGTGACAACGATGCCGGCTGCCGTTACGGGGCTGGCTGGTGTGAAGGTGACAATTCCATTGGTCACAATGTGCCGACTCCATCAATCGACACCCCGTCACCATCCACCGAGTCCGAAGACGGCGATGCCGCTTGTACAAATCCATCAGAAGCAACGATTCCACCGTCGAGCGTGCCGTCTTCGAAGTCGTCCAGGAATGTTGGAGAACCACCGTCGTACAGACCGGCAGGGATATCTGCCTGAGACAGATAAGACGTGCCGGGGAAGAAGGTAACCGGATTGGTAATGACCAGTGCCTGCTGAACCAGACTTCCGTTGCCATCACTATTGCTGTCAGCATTGATGGTGACGGCCCCAGAATCTGTTGAGACTCCGTGCGTCAGCAGAATGCCGTCTTCCGCATCCAGCGATACGGTACCGGTTCCCAGGTTCGTCACATTCTCGTCGACTGTCAGAGCAGCGGTCGCGTTCAAAGAGATGTCACCACTGGTTGCAGACACCCCAAAGACCGGGGAAGGAACTCCGCCAATCGTCAGCGCGCCAACATTGCTGACGTTCACTCCGCCGGAACCACCATCTGCTACAAAGTTGCTGACAGCGGTATCAAGTGATGACGTCGTACCGATGCCCTGCGCGGCGGTGATGGCGAAGTTCGTGCCGGTGAAGACTGTTGTGGAACCGGTATCGTTGACAGTGCCTCCCGTAATAATTTCCAGCGTATTTGAACTGAGCAACGAGATTGGGGCGGTGAAAGTGACATCTCCGGAGTTCGCGGCACCCACCACGATTCTGTTGGTCGTGAAGACATTGGCCAGCTCAGCGTCGGTCAGTGAGAACTCGCTAGTGCTTGAGATGCCGAAGACGACGTAACTTTCGCCACGCTCGCCGTTGGCGAAATTTGCCCCGATGATCAGGTCGTCGATGCCGTCCCCGTTCACGTCACCCGCGCTCGACACCGAACGGCCGGAGTAGCCATACGCGTCGATGCCGTCGAGGCGGAAGCCGGTGGTGCCGTCCAGCGTGCTCAGGTCCACCGCCGAG
>JAQBWV010000163.1 GCA_027624335.1 Planctomycetota bacterium | reverse complement strand
GCCGCCGTCTCGATGTCGCTCACCGAGAACGCCAGCGCTCCAGTCGTGCCGTCTTCGGCGATCGTCTGATCCCCGACGGCACTGATCGTCGGCGCGTCGTTGTCCGCCGTGACCGTCACGTCGAACGTCTCGTCGGTTGTGGTCGTGCCGTCATCGACGGTGACCGTAATCGTGACCGGGCCGCCGTTCTGATTCAGTGCGGGCAGGACGTTGATCGTGCGGTTCGTCCCCGATCCACCCAGCGTGATGTTTCCATCGGGAATCAGCGTTTGATTGTCGCTCGTCGCGGTGACGATCAGCGATCCCGTGGCCGTTTCGTCATCGCCGACGGTGAACGCGATCGCTCCGGTTGCCGTGTCTTCCAGGGGAGTCTGATCCGCGATCACGGAAATCGTGGGTGCGTCGTTGACATCGGTGACAGTGACCGAAATCGACTGCACGTCGGTGCCGCCGTTGCCGTCGTTCGCCGTCACCTGCACTTCGTAGACGTTATTTGCACCGGCGTCTGTGGGATTCTCGAAGTCCGGAGCCGTGCTGAAGGTCAACTCACCCGTCGTCGGGTTGATGTTGAACTTTGCCTGATCTGCTCCGCCCGTCACCGAGAAGACAATCGCGTCGGCCGGCAGGTCCTGGTCGGTCGTGGTGACGGTCAGCACGGCGGTCTGATTCTCGGCAACGCTGGGCGTGTCACTTGATGTAATCACCGGCGCGTCGTTGTCATCCGTGACGGTCACCGAGATCAACTGCACGGCGGTGCCGCCGTTACCGTCGTCCGCGGTGACCTGCACTTCGTACACATTGTCAGCGCCAACATCTGTCGGAGACTCGAAGTTGGGAGCGGCGCTAAACGTCAGCTCGCCCGACGTCGCATTGATCGCGAACTTGCCCTGATCAGCTCCGCCGGTCAGTGAGAAGGTGGGAGCGCCGCTGTCCGGGTCGGTCGTCGTGACCGTCAGGATGGCCGTTTGATTCTCGAGTACGCTCGGCGACGAACCGGACGTGATGACCGGATCGTCGTTGACCGGAGTGATCGTCAACGACACCGTCGCCTGATTCGACTCCAGACCGGGAATGTCCTTAATCGTGTAGACAAAACTGTCGGACACAGTTTCCGAGCCGTCGTGCGTGTAGGTGATCGTTCCGTCGCCGTTCACCAGCACGCTTCCATTAGTCGGGCCGGTGATGATGGTGATGCTCGTCAGATCGAGCATGTCATCGTTATCGCTGTCGTTCGCCGCGAGATCGATCAGGATCGCATCCGCCTCGGCAACAGTGCCGCCGTCGTCGGTGGCTCGGGGTGGCTCATCATTGATGATCTCGATCGTCCGCTGGGCAATGTTGCTGGTAGCGGCACCATCATTGACGGAAAACCTCACTCGGAGCGTTCCCAAAGTGGGTGATGCCTTGATGTCCTGGTACTTCACTGAGCGAAGAGCTGTCTGGTAGTCGGCGACCGTCGCCACTCCCGTCAGCGACAGAGTTCCTGTCGTCGCATTGAAGGTACCTGTGATCCCCGACTGGTTGACGAAAACCAGGGTATCTTCGCCCTGAATGTAGCCAGCGGCGAACCGGACCTGTGCCGACACAAGCACAGAACTGTCGACGTCAGTCACCGTCAGCGCCGGATCAATGTTGATGGCACCGGAAGCATAAGCCAGCGTGGTCGGGTTCACTGTCACAACAGACGCATCGTTCACCGCTGTCAGGCTGATCGCTGTGGTATCGGCGTTGCTCGTGCCGCCATCGCCGTCAGTCAGCACGAATCGAACAATGCGTGCCGCCGTCGAAGGATCGTCCGAGACATTTTCGTAGGTGATGTTCCGCATCAATGCCTGCACCGACGCCGCGTCCGAGCTGGCGTTCAGCGTCACGACCAGCGGATCAGACCCACTGGTTCCGCCGCTGAGACTGCCGATGGCAACCGGTCCGGCACCAAAGTCGTAGAGCACCGTGCTGCCCGACAACGAAATGTTTCCAACACCCGCTCCCTGATCGTTCACCGCCAGCCGATCACCCGCCGCGCCATTGGCCGTGAAATCAACAGTCAGCGTGCCGGTGTCGAAGTCGGTCAGGTCCTGATCCGTCACCGTTGCGGCCGCGTCGATCACGACTGGTCCGTCGTTCTCTGTGTAGCTCAACGCGGAACCAGGCAGGACGATGACCGGGGCGTCGTTGGCGTCCGTCACTGTGACGGAAATCGATTGCACATCGCTGCCACTGAAGCCATCGTCGACCGTGACCTGCACTTCGTAGACGTTGTCAGTATCTGTGTCGGTCGGGTTCTCGAAGTCGGGAGCGGAGTTAAACGTCAGGTCGCCGGTGGAACTGTTGATCGAGAACTTCGCCTGGTCGAGTCCACCGGTTAGTGAGTAGACAGGTGCGCCGCCATCCGGGTCGCTGGACGTCACCGTCACAGCCGCCGTCTGATTCTCCGCCGCACTCGGTGACGCACTCGACGTAATCGTGGGGGCGTCGTTGACGGGAGAGACAATAATGTTGGCGGTATCAAAGTCCGTCAGTGCACCGCCGCCCGTGTTGCCCTGGTCGTCGACCGTCAGAGTCAGCGTGTCCGTGCCCGCGAAATCAGGATTCGGGCGATATCTCAGCGAGGCCAGTGCATTGTTCAGGTCAGTCACGTTTCCAGTGAACGTCGCTGTGGCGCTGCCATTCGCTCCCCCGGTGAAAGTCAGCCCGGTCGCGGTCACCAGCGTGACGACTCCATCGTTGACCGCCAGCGTGACTTCCAGATCATTGCTGCCCGCATCAACATCCGAGATGCTGACGCCTCCGAGTCCCCTGTTGGAATCGTCTTCGGTCACTCCGTAAGAGGACGCGACAATGGTGGCGACGGGGGCGTCGTTGACGGCAGTGACATTGACAGTTTGCGTCACGGCATTACTGGTTCCGCCGTCGCCGTCGGTCAGGACGAAACGCACGGTGCGGGCCGCTGTCGAGGGATCGTCCGACACGTTTTCATAGGTGATGTGGCGAGCCAGAGCCTGCGTTGCCGTCGGCGTTGCGTTGGCGTTCAGGGTGATCACCAGCGGCGTCGAGCCGTCTGTGCCGCCCGTGAACGTGCCGATGGTTGTGCCTTCGTAAGAGACGTTCGATCCGCTGACGCCGATCTGCCCGGCCCCGGTTCCTTCGTTGAGAATCGCCAGCCGATCGTTGGCCGTCCCGTTCGCCGTGAAGTCGACCGTCAGCGTGCCCGTGTCAAAGTCGGTCGAGTCGGAGTCTGCGACTGTGGCCGCCCCATCGACGAAGGTGGCGGCGTCTCCTTCGCTGTACGAGACAGCGGCTCCCGGCAGCGAGACAGTCGGCGCGTCATTCGTCACGGTCAACGTGACTGTCGTGCTATTGCCGTCGACAGTTCCATCGTTGGACTTGTAGGTGAAACTGTCAGTTCCGCTGAACCCGGCGACCGGCGTGTAATCAAACGACCCGTTCGGATTCAATGTGAACGACGCAGCGTTTGATGGTCCGGTGACGACGATCGCCGTCAATGCATCGCCTTCAGCATCGAAATCGTTGGCCAGCACGCCTTCGGAGGCCGCGACATTCAGCGTCGTGCCATGGACGATCTGGTAATTCTGCACTCCCGCCGCGTAGATGTCCTGAACGGTCGCGTCTGAAAGCTGCGAGCCAATGATCGCGACTTCGTCGATGAGCCCTGTGAAGTATTCGCTGACCGGTGTCGCCACCAGATTGCCACTCGCCTGCGATCCGGCTCCGATGACGATCGGTTCCGCGTTGCCACTTCCTCCGGAGGTTGTCCCGAGTCCCCCCGTGTAAGCGACGGTTTGCTCAAGACTGCCGTCGAGGTACAGCTTCAGGCCATCGTCACCGAACGATACCGCCACGTGATGCCACTCGAGACTGGAAACGGCCGCTGCAGACGTGGCGAGATAGCTGGTCGTCGTACTCTGCAGCCGGACTTCCAGTTTTCCGTTCGTTCGCAGGTAGATGCTCAAGTGGCCGCCCGTGTCAAAGCCGCTGGAGTCCTTCGAGAACACATGCTGCAGGTCGGCACCGGACGTGTCGTCGGCGTTGAACCACAACTGCACCGTTCCATTGTCGAGCAGGTACGCCGCGTCGTGAGCGAACTCGACGTAGTCCGATGTGCCGTTGAAACGTGTGGCCGGATCACTGTCGTTGGCAATGGCTCCCGTCTGGCCCTGAGTCGTTCCGTTGTACGTGCCGGTGTTTCCGATGGAGCCGTCGTCGATCGCATTCGTGCCGGACGTTTCGCCCAGACGCCAGTAGCTGAGCGGATTCTGCGCGAGCAGATTGGTTTCGTACTCACCCGGATCAGCCGTCGAGACCGGCGCGTCGTTCTGGGCGGAGATCGAGATATTGCGAGTGCCGGCCGTGCTCGAATCGACACCATCGTCTACGAAGAAGCTGATCGTGCGGGAGGCTGTCGGTGCGTCGCTGGTGTTCTGGTAAGTGACCGTCCGCAGAGCCGTCTGGTAATCGGCCACGGAAGCCGAGCCCGTCAGCGAGAGGATGCCGGTTGCCGCGTTGTAATTGCCGGTGATTCCCAGTTGATCGGCAAACGCCAGCTCATCCGCACCAAACTGGAATCCGCTGGAGATACTGACCGTCGCACTGCTGAGCGTTGTGTCATCGACGTCAGCAACGACCAGACCGCTGTCAATGACAGTGGCCGCATCGTTCTCGGTGTAGCTCAGCGTGGAGCCCGTCGTACTCACGGTCGGGGCATCGTTCTCTGGCGCGACATTCACGGTCTGCGTCGCCGCGTTACTCGTGCCGCCGTCCCCGTCGGTCAGGACGAACCGCACCGTCCGAGAAGCCGTCGACGGGTCTTCGGACACATTCGCAAACGTGATGTTCCGCATCAGCGCCTGAGCAGACGTCGGTGTGGAGTTCGCGTTGAACGTGATCACCAGCGGATCGCTGCCGCTCGTGCCTCCCGTGAACGTACCGATCGTCGTGCCTTCGTAAGAGACATTCGAACCGCTGACACCGATCTGCCCCGATCCCGTGCCCTGGTTGTTGATCGCCAGCCGATCGCTCACCGTGCCGTTCGCAGTGAAGTCGATCGTCAGCGTGCCCGTATCAAAAATCGTCGAATCGGCATCCGAGACCGTCGCTGTCGAGTCAATCAGTGTGGCAGTGTCGTTCTCGGAGTAATTCAATGCCGATCCAGGCAGGCTGATCGCAGGTGCGTCGTTGACTCGTGTGATGGTGACCGTGGTCGGGGCGAGGACGGTCTGCTCTCCGCCGCCGCCCTGGTCGTTGACGGTCACACTGATGTCGGTGTTGAACGTGCCGGACGGTCCCGCGTTGTCGGTCGGCGAGAACTGCACGTTGTCCAGAGCCGTGTCCGCCGTAGCCGTGGTCAGTCCTGTGGCCGTGAAGACGCCCGTGCCGACTTCGATTTCGGTGAATCCTCCACCCGAGATCGTTCCGGCCGACGGTGTCGTGAGCGTGATCGTCAGCGACAGATCGGCTTCGCCGGTGTCGACGTCCGTGACGCTCAGTCCACCGAACAGATTCGTCGCACCGGCGTTGTCGTTCAGGCTCGTCGTCGTCAGCGATCCCGAGCCGCTCGGCAGCTCGTTGATGTCGTTAACCACTACGGCAATGGTCTGCGTAACCGTGCCGCCGTTGCCATCGCTGACCTGCACCGTGAAGTCGTAAACATTGTCACCGCTGGCGTCGGTCGGCGTTTCAAAGTCCGGAGCCGACGCAAACGTCAGCTCGCCACTCATCGCATCAATGTTGAACAGCGATGCGTCCGCGCCGCCTGTGATTGAATAACTCAGTGTCTGCGTGGGAACGTCGGCATCGGTCGCGGTGACTGTTGTGACTGCCGTTGAGTTCTCCGCCACGTTGACTGCTGCAGTCGCTCCGCCGCCGTTGGAAGTGATCACGGGCGTGTTGTCGTTCACTCCATTGAGGTTGACAGTCACTGTGGCCGTGTCGCTCCGCGTGGGCGACACGTCGTCCGTGACCTGCACCGTCAGCGCAAAGGACGCTGTCGTTTCGCGATCCAGTTCGCTGGAGTTGTTGACGGTGATCTGGCCGGTGCCGCTGTTGATGGCGAACGCGTTGTTCGTGTTGCCGGCAGTGATCACGTAACTCAGTGACTGTCGAGTGTCCGCGTCGCTCGCCGCGACCGTACCGACAACCGTCCCGTTCGTACTGTTTTCATTCACGGCGAAGGACTGGTCGTTGACGACGGGATCAAACTCATTCACCTCGCCAACGCTGATCGTGACGCTCTCCTGCGCTGAATCTGTCGAGCCGTCACTGACTCGCACAAACAGTGTGTAAGAAGTCGCGCTTTCGAAGTTGAGGTTCGTGTTATCGGCAACAGTCAGCTCACCGGTCGTACTGTTGAGTGAAAAGATGCCCCCGGAACTGTCGAAAGTGATCGTCCAGGTCTGGAACGTCGTGCCGGCATCATCGTCAGTGGCCATGAGACTGCCGAGCGATGTTCCATTCGCGGAGTTCTCATCCACCGAAAAACTCTGACCGGGTGTGACGACGGGTGGATTATCGTTCTGATTAGTGACTGTGACGAAAAGCGTTTCGATCGAGGAGCCCCCATTTCCATCACTCACCGTAAGTTCGACTTCATAGACGTTGTCGCCGTTGGCATCGACCGGCGTTTCAAAGTCCTGCGGTGACACGAACACCAGTGTTCCCGAGGTCGGATTCAGCGCGAACTGCAATTCGTCAGCACCGCCCGTAATGGCAAAACTGAGAGTCTGAGCGGGCACATCCACATCAGTTGCGGTGACTGTCTGAACGCCGGACTGGTTTTCCGAGACGCTGACCGAGGAAGGCGATGTGAACACGGGATCGTCGTTGACCGAGGTGACATTGACCGTCTGAGTCGCTGTGTTGCTGGTACCTCCATCACCGTCGGTCAGGACGAAACGAACAGTGCGGGGCGATGCACTGGGACTTTCTGAAACATTTTCATAGGTAATGTTTCGCAGCAGTGCCTGTGCGCCGACGGGTGTGGAACTTGCATTGAACGTGATGACCAGTGGCGTTGAACCATCCGTGCCACCGGCAAACGTGCCGATCGTCGTGCCTTCGTATGACACGTTCGAACCGCTGACACCGATCTGCCCCGCCCCGGTTCCTTCGTTGAGAATCGCCAGCCGGTCGTTCGCTGTCCCGTTCGCCGTGAAGTCGACCGTCAGCGTGCCCGTGTTGAAATCTATGGAGTCGGAATCGGTGACGGTTGCCGTTCCGTCAATCACTGTGGCCGGGTCGTTCTCTGTGTAGATCAGCGCACCAGCAGGCAGAGAAATAATGGGCGGGCTGGAATAGCTGATGATCAGCTGCGGACGCTCGCTGGCGGTCGCGCCTTCCGACGAAACAATGTCCCAGCCGTTACTGGAATTCGTCAGAATCGCCCAGCCATAGTTGCTGTCGCCATCGGACCATGCTTGTACGGCGGATGCCAGGCCGGTGAACGCCACCGATCCCGTGACACTGGCATCGGCGAGCGTTGAATCGGCGGAGGAACTGGCTTCAACGTCGTTGGCCGAGATGCCTCCGGTCAGCGAGTTCCAGGTCGAGCTTTCATTCCAGTCGACCAGCATCCGGTGCAGAGTAATCTGGTCACCAGCACCAGCCGGATCGACGACGTGAAGCTGCAGGCTGGCAGAAAGGATCGTCGAGCCAAACGGGATCTGATTCGGTCCGCTGCCGAAGATGCTGCCGAACTGGATCAGGCCCTGAGCCTGACCGGTGTCGTCGAGGTCAACAGTGATCGTTGTGTTGTTCTCCTTCGACGTGTCCGCGCTGCCGGAATCGAGTTCGGTATCCTCCGTGCCGGTGTAGCTGTTCGTGCCGTTCTGAAAGGTGATATCCCGTGACCCGTCAATTGTCGCGGTCACGTTTTGCGAGAACTCTGATGTCTCAATCGGCGCATCACCGGCGTCGAGTCTCGAAACAGTTGCACTAATGGCGCTGCCAGCCGAGACGGCTGCGGTGAAGGTCGATGAAAACGTCGCCTCGCCCGTTCCGTTGGTCGTTACATCAGAAATGCCAATCAGCGTCTGGCCTTCGCCATAACCAGTGCCATCACCGGTCGTGTTCGAATAGAACTCAATTCGATAGCTGGTCGAGGCGTTGCTGTTGAAACTTCCCGCGATGTTGATCTTAGTCCCATTGGTCACGGCACTCGTCAGCACCGGGAAGTTCTGCAGATTGTTCGCACCCGTGTCGCCGTCGCCAATGTCGTTTGCCGTCACACCAGCCGTGGCCAGATTGATTCCCAGCAGTGTGTTGGAAAAGATCGAATTACGGACGATTGCATTGTCCGTACCGCTGACCACGTTGACGCCGTTCTGGGCATTGAACGCAATGATATTCCCCGCCCCAACCGCTTCACCGCCGATGACGTTACCGCTGGCACTGGACTGAATTTCAACTCCATCATCAGAACGGTTACCGCGATCCAGCGATCCGGTAATGTCGGTTCCGATGTAGTTTCCACTCACCACGTTGTTTGCGGTGTTGATTTCAATTCCCTCGAAGTTCTTTGAAATGATATTGCGGGCTGCTGCGGTGGTGCCTCCGATTGTATTCCCACTCCCGGAGATGATGGCGATACCTACATCGGTGTTCCCAACACCCGTCGATCCGTCCGGGTCGAGACCGATGATGTTGCCCTGAATCAGATGTGCGGTGACTCCGCTTCCCTGGATGGTGATTCCCTCGTTGCCATTATTGGTAATCACGTTGCCTTCGTTGGCGCCGGTCCCCCCAATGATCGCCGACGAGCCCCGCAGATCGATCCCGTCCTCCCCGTTGCCGTCACCAATGGTTCCGGTTCCGGCTGTACCAATCCAGTTTCCCTGGATCGTGATGTTGTCCGCCCCGGACTGAACGAGGATCCCGTCGCGACTGTAGTCGTAGATCACCAATCCCCGAACGATGCTCCCGTCACTGGTTGCCGAGAACGTCAGGCCATCAACGTTTGCTCCGGCATTGTCGCCGCGAAGTTCGATCAGCGGAGTACTTGAGAATCTCGGCTGGCTCCAGCCATTGATGATGATCGTGTCAGTAATGGTCGGCAAAGCGGAGTTGGGGCGAATTCGTTCCGATCCCCCACCATCAATGTTGAACTCAATCGTGTCCGTGCCAACCAGCGCGTTGGCATCGATGATCGCCTGCCTCAGCGAACCCGACCCACTATCGTTGGTGTTGGTCACGGTGAACGTGTTAAGCAGACCATGCCATTCGGCCTGCACGGTCTGACTGAAGGCGATCTGAGATTCCAGATTTCCAATTTGAAATTCCAGATCCCAGTCACCACCGACAATGGACGCTCCGGTGTCGTCCGTACTGGCCGCGACGTCGGCTCCCGTCAGCGTCTGCACGCTTTCCAGCAGAGTTCGACCGGACTCACTCCCCGCCAGATCGCAGCCATAGAACAGCAGGTCCGCGCCGCTGCTCAGCGAGTTCCCCCAGACGGCAATCTCACCCGCATAGCCACTCAGACTGTCGAGGCTCAGCCAGGTCGCCCCGAGCTTGACCGCTCGATCGGTCCCGTGCGTCACAAAGTGCACGGCATCCAGGTCGCTGCGTTCCGCCAGAGCTGCACTGATCTGCTCAATCCCATCCCGTGAGCCATCCAGCAGCACGACTTCGAAGTCCCGCGACGGATCGGTGTTCGACCACAGGTCGTCCAGAAGCTGCTGGTAGTCTTCGACGTCGGTATCAACAAAGACCAATTCGTGACGCAGATACACAGACGGTGTCAACGAGTCTCCGAAGAGCAGGACCGGGCCTTCGTCGAGCGGCGCGGTTGAGTCGAGCAGAGCTACCGAGTCATGCTGCGTGGTGACGTCGAGCCACTCACTCGGATTGGATTCGTCGGTCAAGACTCCATCGACGTTGACGACTAGTTCGTCAAATAGGACTTCCGTTTGAACGTTGCTTGATTGCGCACCGCTAGCGCTGCTGCTCGGTGAGGCGGCGTCGGTGGTCGTTTCGGCTGACTCGGTCGAGCTGACTGAAGTATCAAGTTCCGTGATGTGCGCAGCATCGCGCCGGGGGAGACGCTCAGCAGAACTCGGTCTTCGAGTTGAGACAATTCCAGGGTCTGTTCCGAGTATGACGACTGCCCGGGGCCAAGCAGTGCAATCACCTTGTCCAGAACGTCTCCTGCGGCAAGCTTTGCCCGAATCGTCAGATTCTTCAGGAACATTGGGTCTCTCTTTGTAAACAGACTCTCTGCGCGCGTTTGCCCAGAAGTAGGTTCTTTGCAAATCGGCAACCTCAACCGAGAGGTACACCTAACCCGAGTCAGACTGGCGCATCCGCGAGACTGCGGAAAGATGCACAGAGAATGCCAATGAAACCGCACGTGTCATGCGGTCCCGAAGTAGGACTCGTGCAGGTCGCGCCGAACGTGCCCGGTTATGCGAGCGAGTGCGAAGTCGCCGCTTCCATGATGGCTTCTTCGCTAAAATCAGAACGTTCGAACGCGCGAGTCAGCCGGCCTTCGCAAAGCACAAGGATCCGATCGCAAATCGAAATCAGCTCGGGCAGTTCGCTGGACGTCACGATCAGGCCCATACCAGCGCGGCACAGGTCAGCGATGATCGCGTATATTTCCGCCTTCGCGCCGACGTCAACTCCGCGCGTCGGGTCGTCGAGCAACAACAAGACTGGTTCTGTCGCCAACCAGCGAGCGATCACGCACTTCTGCTGGTTGCCGCCGCTCAGGCTGAGGATCGACGATTCCATCGAACCCGTTTTCACCGCCAGCTTAACGATCGCATCGCTGACACACTGCTGCTCCTTAGCCGACGAGATCAGCCCGGCCGACGTCGCAAACTCTTTGAGCGTACACATGCTGATGTTTTCTCGTACGTTCAATTGGCTGAATAGGCCCAGCCGCTTACGGTCTTCAGTGACCAAAGCCACGCCCGCTCGCATCGCGTCAGCCGGATGTCTGGGCTGGAACACTTGGCCGATCAGCTTGACCGAGCCGATCGGCGCTGCCTCGCTCGTGCCGAACAGACATTCGAGCAATTCAGTCCGACCCGCGCCCATCAAACCGGCGATGCCTAAGACTTCGCCGCGTCGCAGTTCGAAGCTGATGTCCTTCAGTCGCCACTCGCGAGCGTGACCGGGCCACGGCAGCGACAACGAATCCACCTCAAGAATCAACTCACCCGCGCGACGATCCTCCGTCCAATTCCCCGCGTCGATTTCTCGCCCGACCAGCAAGTGAGTTACTTCCTGCCGATTCGTGGCCGCTCGGTCCAACGTCCTGATCCAGCGACCGTCACGCAAGACGGTGATCCGATCCGACAACCGAAATACCTCGTCCATTTTGTGCGAGATGTAGAGAATCGTCACGCCTTGTTCGCGCAGCAATTGGATGACGTCAAACAGTCGCTCGACCTCGCCTTCGGTCAACGCGCTGGTCGGTTCGTCCATGATCAAGATCTCGGCGTTCAACAGCAGAGCCTTGGCGATTTCGACCAATTGCTGGTCACCAATCCGCAGCCGACTGACTCGCTCGTTGGGATTGATCGCACAACCGAGCCGCTCGAACTGACGAGCGGCCTCGCGCTCCATCGATCGATCGTCGAGCCACCCGATGCCTCGGCGAATTTCGCGGCCAAGAAACATGTTGGCCGCCACGGAGAGTTGTTCGACCAGATTCAGCTCTTGATGAATAATCGCGATGCCAGCCCGCTCCGCATCGCGCGTGTCGTTGAATCTCTGTGGCACGCCATCGAGCGAAACGGAACCCTCGTAGTCCGCGATCACGCCGGAGAGAATCTTCATCAGCGTGCTCTTGCCAGCCCCATTTTCGCCAACAATCGCATGGAACTCACCACGAGCGATCGAAAACGAAACATCCTCCAAAGCGGTCACCCCGCCAAACCGTTTCGTGACTCGATCGATGGCAATTCCGAGTGTCATTTTACCTTGGCTGATCCAAGTCTAGGTCGGTCTGCAGAGATGGTCATGTAGCCGTCGCCGTTTCGCGTGACGTGTCGATTGCGACGTTTAATGACGATTTCGGGTTGCCTCAAGTCGATTGGAGCGATCGGCTTCATCACGCGGAGCGTGTTGGCTACGTTGTAGTTATCACGGCCCAATCTAGTGCTTCACTTTTTTCCGCGTGCGAGAATCCAGAAACGCTCCGATCGATAGCTCGTACGTGTCGGCGGTCGTGATCTTAACGAGATCGACGCCCAAGCCGCCGCAACGCTTCACGAGATCGTCAGAAAACTTCTTGTATTGCTCGATGTAGATTTGTCGCAACCGATGTGGATCGACGAGCAACCGGTGCCCGTGGCGTTCTAGATTTCGAAATTGAGTCGGGTTGCGGAACGGAAAATCTTCTTCTTCCGGCGCGATGACTTGCAATGCGATGACCTCGTGACGAGCGTGTCGGAACTGCTGCAACGCGGAATTCAATTTGTCGATGTCGTCGAAGCAATCGCTGATCAGGATGATCAAGCTGCGGCGCTTGATCGTGGCGATGGCTGTTTTCAGGACGCTGGCCAAGCTGGTCTCGCCTCCGGGTTTGCAGTCTTCGAGCATCGACGTGAGCTGTTGAAAACTGCGAGGGCTGCTCGCGGGTTCGTATCGCGCCCGGACTTTTGTGTCGAAGGCGACCAGACCCACCGAATCGCGTTGAGACAGCAGCAAGTAACCCAGCGCCGCCGCCAATTGCCGACCGTAATCAAACTTGCTGAGCGTGCTGTTTCCGTAAGCCATGCTGCCCGAACAATCCACGAACAAGTAACAACGCAGGTTCGTTTCGTCTTCGAATTCCTTGATGTAGTAGCGGCCCGTCTTTGCGTACGCGCGCCAGTCGATGTGTCGTATTTCGTCGCCGGGGTAGTAATCTCGATGCTCAACGAATTCGACGCTGGCTCCTTTGAACGGACTCTTGTGCTGGCCGATGATGTAGCCTTCGACAAGCAGTTTGGCCACAACTTCCAACTTCCCGAAACGAGCTAATGCCGTCGGGTCGTTGATCGGTGCTTTCTTGCCGTCGTTTTTCCGCGTCATCTCTTGAGTTTCGGATAGGCTCGGGTTGGAATTGGATTCCTAAAACCGTGACGCATAACGCTGCCGAACGCAAGCTTCGGAGGCGCGCAGAAAGGGTTTCAATCGAGACCCCCGCTCAAATCAACGGCCCCGCAGCATTGAAGCAATCCGACAACTCGGGTGGCAAACGTAGTCGATCGCGCATCTGCTATCGAGAATGTCCAGGCCGACACGATTTCTGAGCGGTTTGGTTGCGGGGCGCGCAAAAACCCCAGTAGACTAGCCGACGCGTTTGCCTACCTAATCATGTGCTGAGCCGTGCGGTTCTTGCAGATCCGCAGGACTCAGCGACACACGTCATCCGCTTGGCACGTCTTACCTGCGAAATTCACATTGCCGGCAACAGACAGGCTGAGCGCGTCCGAACCTCGCGGACGATTGTTTCCCCAAACTGACGAGCGACTAACACCGTAAGCTCGTTGTCATTTCACACGCTGTCCTGAAACGGCTCGGCCGTTGGACTACCGCTGATAGGAGTCTCTACTTATGAAATCAATGTCATTGCCACTGGCCGTTGTGTTTGGAGCCTTGGCTGCTTTGTCGCTCGGTTCCGCTCAAGCTGCTGACGGATACGGAACATTTTCCGGTCAAGTTGTCTTGGACGGCGAAATGCCACAGCTCAAGCCAAAAGTCGAGATTGGTTCAAACGCCAAGGACAAGCAGTGTTGTGCCGTCAAGGACGTCCTAAACGATGAAATGGTCGTCAACAAGGAAAACAAAGGCGTTCAAAACGTCTTCGTTTTTCTGAAGAGCAAGGTCGCGGCCAGCGATATTCATCCCGATCTGAAGAAGTCAAAAGAAGCGAAGGTTGTGTTCGACCAAAAGACCTGTCAGTTCACGCCGCACGCTTTGATCGTGCGATTGGACCAGCAAGTCGTCGTGAAATCAGGCGACAATATTTCGCACAACACGCACAGCTATTCGATTTTCAATCCAGGACAGAATTTTATCGTCGGCCCCAATGATCGAGTCGGCGTCGAGATGCCAAAATTCAATCTCCAAGAACGCCTGCCGATCGAAGTGAAGTGCGACATCCATTCCTGGATGCGTGCCTGGTGGTTGATCGTGGATCACCCTTACGCAGTCATCACTGACAAGGACGGCAAGTTCAAAATCGAAAACCTGCCTGTCGGGACCCACACTTTCACGATCTGGCACGAACGGGTGGGCTACATCGAGAAGACGCTTGACGTAAAAATCGAAGCCGGTAAGACGGCAACTGCTGGCAAGGACGGCGTCGTGACTTTCAATGTGAGCCAATTCGAAATCAAGGACGACGAAAAAGCAGCGAAGTAATTCGGATACGCACCACGACAGAGTCTCCAGACGATTGGTCTGGAGACTCTTTGCGTTTGCGATTCGCGAACGCCGCAGACTTGGATGTTGAATCCATGCTCAACTACGACGCTCGACCATTCGACGCAGCGTTACAACTCGCTCGACGCCGAGTATGGATCTACGCTCGA
>JAQBWV010000162.1 GCA_027624335.1 Planctomycetota bacterium | reverse complement strand
GCCGCCGTGATGAGTACCTGCGACGCTCAAATGGTTGTCGGTTCCGGACTGTTTACCGAAAACGTCTATCGACGATTCATTCAGCCAGGCCGCTCGCCCGAGCATTATCTGCTGACTGGACGACTGGCGAGCCTTGGAATCGTGGCCTGCGCACTGGTGATGCTCACGCAGTTTGACAATGTGATCCAGGTGCTGACGACGTACATCCAGGCGATCCCCGCCTTCATGGGACTGGCCTTCTGGCTGGGAATCACCTGGCGTGGTTACACACCTGCGGGCGTGTGGGCTTCTACGCTCGTGACTGCGGCGGCCTGGTATTTGACCCAGGCACACACTCCATTTGAACTCGTGGCCAGCATCGGTAACTCCGCCTTTCTGCAGCGGAACATCGATTATCTGCCCGGACTGTTTCGCAACCAGCTCTACGAAATGTTGCCGAGCGTTATGGTTGCAAAGCTCGATGCCACAGGCGCAGTTCTGTCGGTCAAGACGAGCGTGCCGTGGCAGATCCTGATGTACCTGACAGCCGGCGCCGTGTCGGGAATTGCCGTCAGCCTGACAAGTCGTCGCACTTCCGAAGAGAAGCTGGACAGGTTTTACAAGTTGATCCGCACGCCAGTTCGACCTGGCGAAATCATCGTCAGCCCCTGCACACTTCCCGAAGGACACCTCCCTCCAGACGAAGGCAAGCTGATCTCCCATCCTGACCTGGAGATTCCAAGTCCGAGCCGGATCGGAATGATCGGCTTTGTGCTGGCATGGATGATGGTCGGATTCATCATCTGGCTGACCAACTATCTGGCTGGTCTGGGATAAGCCGACCGGGGGATGCTCATGCGATAGTGGCGATCCTGGACAGCTGCATCGAGAACGCCGTACGGGTGGTAGAACTTGAGTCACCGACGGGAGGAGGAGCGTCCGATCGTGCGTTCCCACGCAGAGCGTGGGAACGAGATCGGGAGTTGAGTGACCGGATAAACCGGCTCATCAAACGCCGATCCGGTCCTCGAACGGAGGCATCACTTGGCGAGTTCCAGGAATTGCTGGACGCGCAGTTCGACGATGTCCAGGCTGCGGTTCCAGAACTCGGGTTCGCGCAGGTCGTAGCCGAAAGATGACTCGACGGCAGCTTCCGAGTCCTGGCAACCGGTCCCGACGAGGAAACTCCGAAACTGACCTGGGAAGTCCGTCGCGTCTTTCGCCAGCGAGTACGTCCCGAGCGACAGCAGATAACCGAACGTGTACGGGAAGTTATAAAATGGCCATTCCGTGATGTAAAAATGGAGCTTCGAGATCCAGAAGTTCGGATTCCAGCCGTCCTCCGCCAGAGCATCAAGGTACGCTTCCTGCTGAGCCGCCTGCATGAGTTCGCCAAGTCTCGCCGCAGAAACTTCTCCAGTCGTTCGTTCCTGATGGAAGTGATGTTCGAAGATGAATCGAGCGTGGATATTCATCAGGAATGAGACCGCGTCGCTGAGCATTTCATCGAGAATCTGCAGCTTCTCCTGCCTGCTGGAACTGGCGGCGAGACGATTTTCCCCGAGGACGGCTTCGGCAAACGTGGACGCGGTCTCGGCGAGGTTCATCGGGTAGTCGCGCAGAAACACCGGTTGATCTCGCAGCACCCACGTGTGGTAAGCGTGTCCGAGTTCATGCGCGAGCGTCGACATACTGTCGCTGGAACGTGTAAACGTCATGAAGATTCGCGACTGCCGGCGAGTCGGCAGGTCCGTGCAGAATCCACCCTGACGTTTGCCCGCACGGTCTTCCACCTCGATCCATCGCTGATCGATCGCCATCTTCGCGAAGTCGCCAAACTCCGGACTGAATCCCGAGAACGCATCAATCGTCAGATCGCACGCCTCGTCGTATGAAAGTCCAGCATCTGCAGGACCGCCCGTTGACGGCAGCGGAGCCTGCAGGTCAAACCACGACAGGCGGTCAACACCGATCAGCTCGGCTTTCTTCCTGAGATAGTCGACGACGCACGTCTTTCGCAAAGTCACGGTGCTCCACATGGTGTCGAGCGTTTCGCGCGTCATGCGATTTTGATTCAGCGGAGCCGTCAGATGATCGATGCCCAGTCGGCGGTACTTCGACAGTCTGCTGCCCGCGATGTGGTTGATCGCTTCCGCACACGAATCAGCGATGCCGGACCAGGCCTTGTCGGCGGCGTAGAAGTTGTTTTCTCGGATCGCTCGCTGCGGCATGTCGAACTGCACCTGCCCTGGTGACCGTTCGATGATCTCGCCGCGCTCCTGAATTTGGATCCGGAGTTCACCGGAGAGTCGATCGTACAATCGGCCCCACGCGTGCAGGCCGTCGACGTCGAGTTCGGCAGCCAGCAGTTCCTGCTCCCTGGGAAGCCGCAGTTTTGCGCTACGACGGCAAAGGTTCAGGAAGTAGGCATTCTCCTGGAGTGACGGGTTGCCGCCGACAAACGCAGCGAACGTGTCGTCATCGGCTGCCTGGAAGGCGAATTCGATATTCGTGGCGATCTGCGACTGCAGTGGACTCAGAGCTGACAGTTCCCCTTCGTATCTTTGAAAAGTCTTGCTCGCCGCGTCGGCTGCAGCATGACATCCGACAAACGCGTTGACGGCTGTGCTTTCAGCGTGTGCTTCGGCGTGCTGAGTCAGAAACTGCCTCCACGCTGAAATCGCTTCGGCAGAAGAGTTGACTGCTGGCAGTTCTTCAGACAGGGCCGCCAGTCGAATCAGCTCGTCTTTGAGTCGGTTGACGATCGCTCGAAAGTCGTCAGTTTCCGGGTGCGGGTAGAGGGAATCCAGTTCCCAGGTCAGCGGGTATCGATCGCCCATTGGTGCATCCTGCGGGTAAGAAGTCGTCCGATGACTGACCACGTCACATTACACTGGCCATGTCGAGTCCGGCGGAATTGTAGTCCGTCCGGACCAACTGCATACCCGTCACGATGCACCCTGTCGTTAAGGCGATTGCTAACTCAGAATTCCGTCTGCGACTTTTCCGTAGACGTCGGTCAGGCGGAAGTCTCGCCCGGCGTAGCGATACGTTAGCTTCGAGTGTTCCAGGCCGAGCAGATGCAGAGCCGTCGCGTGGAAGTCGTGGACGTGGAACTTGTTGTCGACAGCTGCGATTCCGAATTCGTCGGTCGCTCCGTAATTCATGCCACCTTTGACTCCACCGCCAGCCATCCACATCGAGAAGCCGGTGGAGTTATGGTCGCGACCATCGTCGCTGCGGACAGCCGGCGTCCGGCCGAACTCGCCGCTCCAGACAATCAACGTGTCCTTAAGCATGTCCCGTTCTTTGAGGTCCGAGATCAGTGCGGCGATCGGTTGGTCGGTTGCTCCACAGTTTGAGGTCAGCTTCGACTTCAGACTTTTATGCTGGTCCCAGCCTTCGTGAGTCAGCTCGATAAATCGAACGCCCGACTCGGCGAATCGACGAGCCATCAGACAAGCTCGACCGAAATCGTCGGTCAGCGAGTTCCCGATGCCATACTTCTTCTGTGTTTTCTGCGTCTCGCTGGTAGTGTCCATCACCTGAGGGACAGCCGACTGCATGCGAAAGGCCAGTTCGTATGACTCGATTACGCCGTCGATCTGCGAGTTCAGCGGCTGACGACCGCCGAGATTTCGATTTAAGGACTGCACAAAATCGATCTGCTTGCGCTGGACATCTTCCGGGAGTTGATCATTACTGATGTTTCCGATCTGAACGTTGTTCAGCGAGTCGCCCTGGCCACCGATTCGCGTTCCCTGGTAGACCGCCGGCAGAAATGCTGCACCGTAATTCTGCGCGCCGCCGAGTCGTGCGGGCGGCTTGATCGTGATGAAGCCGGGCAGGTCCTGATTCTCGGTGCCCAGTCCGTACAGCACCCAGGCCCCCATTGATGGACGGACAAACTGAAAGTTGCCGGTGTGCAGCTGCACCAGTGCCTGCGGATGGTTCGGGATGTCCGTCCAGGCCCCATTGATGACACACAGGTCGTCAGCGTGCTCGGCCAGATGAGGATACAGATCCGAGATCAGCAGCCCGCTTTCGCCATGTGGTTTGAATTCCCAGGGCGACGGCATCAGCGTGCGGCCCTTTTGAGAATTCTGACCTTGAGCAGTTTCGCCCGGCGATTTTCCTGCGTGCTCTTTCAACGCCGGCTTGTAATCGAACGTGTCGACATGTGACGGTCCTCCGCGCATGCAGAGGAAGATTACGCGTTTGGCTTTCGGCTCAAAGTGCGGCAGTCTGGGCAGCAGTGGATTTGACGACCGCTGCTCTTTCTCTGCCGCAGCATGAGCCAGCCCGGCAAAGGCCATATACCCGAAACCGCACGAGACAGACTTCAACGCGTTTCGCCGAGTGAATTCGAACATGAGATGATCCTGTGTCAAAGTCTCGTAAGAGAGTTAATTGTTTTCCGGGCTGGTGCGGGTCTTTCGATTTTGCGGTGTCGACCGACATCGGTCTTTAGAACTTTCGATGGCTCAGCCAGAGCTCACTCGACATACCGGAATTCGGCCGCCGCAAACAATGACTGGGCAAGGCTGGTCCATGCCTTTTCGCGGCGTCCGGTTGCCGATTCACTGTCGGCAAATGATTCGGTGGTCTGGTTGACGAATACCAGAGCATCGTTCCGTTCGGTTTCGGAAGGCGACCTGGACAGAGCGATCAGCCAGGCGCGATCAACTCGCTGTTCGTCGTTGAGTTCCGATTCAGCGAGCAGTCGTTGAGCGAACGTCTGAGCCTGCCCGGTAACGAACTCGCTGTTCATCATGTAGAGCGCCTGAGTCGCGACGGTGGTTACGTCACGGCTGCCAGAGATCATGCTGGGCTCGGGGAAATCAAACACCTTCAATAATTCAGGCACGACTCCCCGGACGATTGGCAGGTAGACGCTGCGTTTCGTGGCGCCGGATGTGAAACCTTCCGTGTTCAGGTTTCGTCCAATGATGCCATCGCCGACGGACTGCACAACGGATCCCACGGCCGGTTCCGGGTCAAGTGTGCCACTGACAACCAGTATCGCATCGCGAATGGACTCCGCTTCAAGTCGGCGATGATTGGCTCGCCACAACAGGTGGTTGTCCGGGTCGCTGTCTTCAGCGATCGAGTTGCGATCACTGCCCAGCTGATAAACGCGGCTCGTCACGATCCGACGAATCGTGTGTTTGATGGACCACCCGCTGGCTTTGAAATCCGACGCCAGCCAGTCGAGCAGTTCCGGATGCGTCGGTCGATCGCCGTTTGCTCCGAAGTTATCGACGGTCGCCACCAGCCCACGTCCAAAGAGATGCTGCCAGACTCGATTAACGGCGACGCGCGCGGTCAGCGGGTTATCGTCCTGCGTGAGCCACTCGGCCAGGGCCAGACGTCCGCTCGTGGAGCGATCGAGTTCGGGAATGTGTCCGACGCTGCCGATCGTCAGGAAGCCGCGAGGAATCGTGTCACCGCGATCGCCTGGTTCACCTCGAAGTCGTAACTGCGTGTCGTCAGGAGAGTCGCCGTCCAGAACAGCCATTGTCTGCTCGCCATCCTTCGCGTCGACGACCGTCTCATTCTGTTGTTTGACTCTTTGTGACAGCTGATTGATTGTTGCCTCAGACTTTTCCTTCTGAATCTGCACGCCTCTGGCGTCCGGATTCTTAGCAAGCTGAGCGATGAAGCGTTTCAGGTTTGCCCGCTCAGCCTTCAGCTTCTTCTGAACAGCGGCTTGTGACGTTCCCTTGCCTGTCCCTTTCGTCGAAACTTGCGCGACTGTCCCGTCAGCGGCGATGCTCAACAGTCTGCTGGGATGGCGATTTCCATTGCTGGCATCTGTTCCGTAGTAAGTTTCCGTGCTGCGGAAGATTCCGGCCAGAGCGTAGTACTCCTTCTGCGGTACCGGATCAAACTTGTGATCGTGGCATCGCGCACACGACGCGGTCAGACCGATGAAAGCGCGAGTCGTCACGTCAATCTGCTCGTCGACGACGTCCATCGCAAAGGCTTCTCTATCGGTCTCGTTGAGTGACTTGGGACCGATGGCCAGGAAGGCTGTGGCCATGACCTGATCTTTGCGCTGCTCCGGCGAATCGTACGGCATCAGATCCCCGGCGACCTGTTCTTTGACGAATCGGTCAAAGGACTTGTCGTCGTTCAGCGCCGCAATGACCCAGTCACGATATCGCCAAGCGTAGGGGAACGTCGCGTTTCGCTCCATGCCTGTCGACTCGCCATACCGCACGACGTCCATCCAGTGTCGGCCCCAGCGCTCTCCGAAATGCGGCGAAGCCAGCAGTTCGTCAACAAGAGTTTCGACAGCGGAAGCCACGTTGCTTCTGGCTGCCTGCTGGAAGGCTGCTGACTGTTCGGGAGTCGGTGGCAGCCCGATCAGATCAAAGTAAATGCGGCGAACCAGCGTCTGAACTGATGCATCACCGGTCGGAGTCAATCCGCGAGACTCATGTTTCTCAGCAATGAAGTGATCAACGTCCGTGCGAGCCCACTTGCTCTTTGTGGCTGGCGGCTGAGGATTCTCGATCGGTTGGAATGCCCAGAACTCGCGCGCTTTCTCAAAATTGATCTGACGTCGAATCGGTGCGGACTTCTCATCGCGAGGATCCTGCGCTCCCATTTTGATCCACTGCTCAAACCTGGCGATCGTTTCGGCCGGAAGCTGCTCATCAGGCGGCATCTCCAGCCCTTCCCAGCGGATGGCTTCCAGCAGAACGCTGTCTTCCAGATCGCCAGGGACGACGGCCTTGCCCGATTCACCCCCCATGCGAATACCCTCGCGCGAGTCCAGCAGCAGGTTGCCTTTCGGCTCTTTGGAACTGGACGAGTGGCATTCATAGCACTTCGCCACCAGAACCGGACGAATGTGCGTTTCGAAGAACTGAATACCAGCCTGATCGTCAGCAGCCCGGACAGATCCCAACAGCAACAGGGATAAAGCGAGCGCAAGCGGCAGTCGCAAAAGCATGGGGATCTCCGGTACGGTCAGTGACGGGCGAGATTTTCGGCGAGGCCTGCGGGAACGTCATCAATGAAATTGATGCGCATCATCCCGCGATTATTTGCTGAATCCTCGCTTTGGATCAACTCTGTATATAACGCAACGTCGACTGGCCGGCAGGAACCGGCCCGTGTGGAAAGATGCATCCCAAACTAAGGTCATCCAAGAACGCACTCGAAACAGAGCCTGATCTACCTGCTGGCGAAGTCTCGGAGGGCGTTCATGCCGGCTTTGAGGCCTGCCTGGTAGATCCAGACGTCGCCGCTCCACGCCAGCATGCGGAAACCTCTGCTTACAACAACCTCAGCGAAATCGAGTGTTGTCGGCATCAGGCCGCCGACCTTGCCGTTGTCGTTACAGGCGGCGATGACACGGTCCATGGCCGCCAGGAACTTCGGGTGATCGAACTGGCCCGGAATTCCGATCGATGCTGACAGGTCCGACTGCCCGATCCACAGGACATCGATTCCGTCGACGGCGGCGATGGCTTCGACATTTTCCAGCCCGGCGGCGGTTTCGATCTGAGCGATCAGAATCTGATTCTCGTTCGCATGCTGCATTTTGGCGACGACGTCGCCACCAGTGTAGTCATCGTGGCCGATGCCGAATGCACAGCCTCGGCGACCGACTGGTGGATATTTGGCCGAGCTGACCAGCAGTTGAGCCTGCTCAACGGACTCGACCATCGGGACCATCACACCCTTTGCTCCCATATCGAGGACGCGGGCGATGAAGTGGTACTCGGTCGCCGGCACTCGAACCAGCGGCACCATTTCGGTGCCGTGCGACGTCGCGCACAGCATGCGAATTGTCTCGACGCTCCAGCCTGTGTGCTCCATATCGAAGATGGCATACTCAGCACCGGTCGCTGCCGCAGCGCGAGCGACACCGGCAGAGTGGAATTCGAACATGAAGGTTCCAATCGAGGAACCGCCGGCCAGTAACTTCTGCTTGACGGTGTTAAGCTGCATCGACAATCTCGCTCGGTATTGCAAAGGTGCGTTTCGAATCAGGGCTGCGCTCCCTGAAGATAGATGGCACGTTACCTCGATTCGCGTCACCCGTCACCCGTCCTGCTCAAGGCTCGATGTTTACTCCGGCTCCACCGATGTCCGATCAGACTCCGGCGACGCTCGCAACGCTTGTTCGTGATGCCGCGTTGCGCATTGACTTTGATCTGGTGGGGATCTCGGCGGCAGTTACTCCAGTCGGGTTCGACCACCTGAAGCGGTGGCTGGATCACGGTTACGCTGGCGAAATGCAGTACATGCCGCGTCGAGAGTCCGCGTACGAACATCCCGATGGTGTCCTGCCAGGCACGAAAAGTGTCATCGTCACGGCGCTGAACTATCACACCGGCAATCAACAGGCTGGCAATCAATCTGCAGCCAGCACTGAGTCGGACAACCCGGCACAACGAGTGGCGCTGGGAAAGGTCGCGAGTTACGCGTCCGGCACCGGCGACTATCACGACGTTCTGCGGAGAATGCTGCAGCAGCTTGCCGCAGTCCTGCATGCAGCGGTTCCGAACTGTCGCACAAGACTGGTCGTCGACACGGCTCCATTTTTGGAACGGGACTTTGCGAAGATCGCCGGCCTCGGCTGGTTCGGCAAGAATACGATGCTGATCAACAAACGCGCCGGAAGCTGGCTGTTCCTCGGGGCGTTGCTGACGGATGTTGAACTGGAGCCCGACGCTCCGCATGAGACGTCTCACTGCGGAACCTGCACACGGTGTCTCGACGCCTGCCCGACGGACGCGTTTGTCGAGCCGTACGTTCTGGACGCGAGAAAATGCATCTCGTACCTGACCATCGAACTTCGGGACGGTCCGATCCCGACGTCACTCCGCGACGACATGCAGGACTGGGTTTTCGGATGCGATATCTGCCAGGACGTGTGCCCGTGGAATCGTAAGGCGAGCGACACAGCGGTGCCTGAATTTCTCCCCGCGGAAGACCTCTCACCGCTCGATCTGAACTGGTTGCTGTCACTGACTGAAGACGAGTTTCAGACTCGCTTCCGGAAGACGCCGTTCGATCGTCCGGCTCGATCCGGGCTGCTGAGAAACGCGGCCATCGCCGCGGGCAATATCGGAGATGAGTCTTCGATTCCCTGTCTCACGGAATGTCTGTCGGACAACGCGGTGCTGGTCCGAGGGGCAGCCGCGTGGGCTATCGGGAAGCTGGGCGGCGAAGCGGCGCGCATGGCCTTGCAGAACCGTTTACTGACGGAGAGTGATCCAGCAGTGAAATCGGAAATCGAAGCCGCCTTAAGAGCCTGCTCCTGAACCGGCTAACCGGCCGAGCGATCATTCGCGGTTTTCTGACCGCCGATTCTGTCGTCGATCGGTCCCTTGTCGATTTTCGCCTGGGTAAACATTACGCACGCGCCAAGTAGAGACAGGACGGCCGAGACAAGAAATACCCACGGGCCCATTCCGAGTCCCGTAATCGTCACGCTGCCGATAGTTTCGGTTTCGATGAACAGGAACATCGCCAGTGGTGGACCGATGAAACCTCGCACTCCGGTCAGGAATACGTGGATGCCGTTGTAAAGCGAAGCGTGCTCCGGCTTCGCGAAGTACATGCTGCCCGTGAGCCAGTTGATGGCGCCGCCGCCGTTGCTCAGAGCATGGATTGCTCCGCCCAGGAAGAGCGGCCAGATCTGCCCGGTCACGCCTCCCAGTGCATAAAAGCCGAAGGCGAAAATCTGCAGGACGTTGAAAACGCCACGAGCGGTCATCGGGCTCTTCTTATCCATGTAACGACCCCACAGCGGAGCTGTCATCACCAGCAGAAGTACCGGCATGACGGCGGCGACGAAGCGGATCGTCGAATCCGATGCCCCCGCGTCTTCACGCATGACCCGAGGTACCAGGTACAGGCCGATGTGGTTGGCGATTCCGGCCAGCGCGAAACCAAACTGATACAGCACAAATCTGCGGTCGGCGAAAAAGATCCGGCAGCCGTTCCGAAACGAAGTCAGCAGGCCGGCTCGATCTTCCCGCACAAACATCGATTTTCGAGCGACGGGAATCTTCGAGTAGTACCACGCCGACGAAAACAACATCAGTCCCATGATGCAGAACAGGCTCGCATACCACTGCGGCCACAATGCGAACCACCACCAGCTGGTGATCGTCATGGCCAGGCCGGAGATCGCTGAAACAGCGCGCAGCAGCCCGACAGCAGCGCTGCGATGTGTGTCTGGATAAAGCATCCGAAACATGTTCATTTCGGCGACCTGGTGAAACACTTTCAACAGGAAAGTCGCTCCGATCAGAAACGTGAACCAGGACGCGCCGTCTGACGGAATCAGCGTTCCGAACAGCAGGAGACCCATCAGACAGTTGGGCAGAATCACCAGCAACCTCATCGGCACAACGGTGCCCAGCCGAGTCACCAGCAGCCCGAACAGGCAGCTTCCGAAAAAGAACGACGCCAGCACGGCCTGATGCCAGACCTCGGCATCGAGGATTGTCTCCAGAACAACCAGCGCGATCGGAAACAGTACGAGGTTTACACCGTTCCCGATGTTCGATACCGCGTCGAAACGAAGTGCGGGCCGGCAGCGCGCGGGGAATCGATACAGCATTCGCTGGATTCGGCTGGGCGTGGAGTCGGTCGGTGCATGTTCGGTCGACAATTGGATATTTTCGATCGGGAAGTGTGATGGGAAACGGTTGGAGTCAGGGGACAAGGCGGGCAACCGCGTCAACGAAAAGAAAGAGCCTGCAGCTTGAAACAAGCCACAGGCTCTGACTGAGAGTTTATCGCGAGACGCGGATTCTTCTCGACCGTCAGGCAGATTTTCGACTTTCCGCTGCGGCAGCCAGAGGGAGCATCAGCGTAAAAGATGTGCCCTGACCGACGGTGCTGGCGACTCGCATCTTGCCTTTGTGGGACTCAATGACTTCCCGACAGAAGGCGAGGCCCAGTCCTGTGCCGCCCTGGCCGTTCTCGTCGGCTTCCTTCGTCGTGAAGAAGGGCTTGAAGATTTCCGGCAGTTTTTCGGAGGAAATTCCCGGCCCCGTGTCGCGAACTTCAAGTTCCCCCATGCTGCCGTCTTCGCTGCCTCGAACGGTGACATACAGCATGCCTCCGCCGTCCATCGCCTGTCGGGCGTTGACGATCAGGTTGAGCAGCACCTGCTGAAGGTGCGAGATGTTCACTTCGCAGATCGGATGGCCAAGAATATCCGTCTGAAGTTTCACGCGGTTCATCTGCAAATCTTTTTCGCAGAGAATCAGTACATCCGAGACAATCTGCGACAGATCGATTTCTTCCCGCCGCACGCCTTTCGAGCGAGCATAGGCGAGCATGCCGGTCGTGATCCGTGCCGCTCGCTGCCCGGCGGAGAGAATGCGATTGAACGCTTTTTCCCGAGTCGCCGCATCCTTGTGACGCAGACCCATCTTCGCGTAATTGATCGTCGTCGTGAGAATATTGTTGAATTCGTGAGTGATTGATGAGGCCATCTGCCCAACAGAACTCATCTTCTGAGCGTGTATGAGCTGCGCCTGCAAGTCCTCAATCTGCTGCCGCTGGGACTCGACCTGCTGCGTGAGTTCCTCGTGAGATCGCATCGGTATTTCCGTTCAAGAAAGACGTGCATCCGGCAAAAGTGGTTTGAGGCATCGCCGATCGCCTGTTCGACTTCCCTTGAAGTCCAGGCAGTAAGTCGGGCACGAGCGATGCCTGCACAGCAATCGGTATCGGTCGACAGCCTTCGCAGCTGAAGCGGGCAATCATCACTACCGAATCAACCGCGAAATTCCGACTGCAGGAATCGTCCTGGGAAGCTGGCGGCAAATGACGATGCGTTCCCGGTTGTTGACGGGAATACCGATCTGGCAGACCAGGCAGACTTTGACGCGCAGAATTCGAGTCGGCAGGCGAGCAATCTGCTATCGCGCGAACGACCTGTCAGAAATGACTTTCCTGGCGATTGCGACAAGTCAGAGAAAAAACAGGGCAGATGAAGAGGTTTCCTCCTCAATTGAGAATGCTAACGCCAAGGTTGACCTAATGTTTTGGAAATCGAAGTTTCAAACATCAGTCGCAGACAGGCAGCAACGAATCAGTGTCGGCGATCGATCGAGTTCAAAAAGCAACGAAAATATCCATCGCGAAACATTACGTCTTGCGATCACTCTTCACTCCTTCGGACGGACGAGCGGAGAACACACCAATGCGTGACCTTTGCCAGAGCATCAAAACTTTCATGAAGTCTGAAGACGGTCCGACATCTGTCGAGTACTGCTTCATGATGGGATTCATTCTCCTCGTCTGTATTGCCGCGATCGGTGAGCTTGGACAGACGACTCACGGACTGTACACAAAGTCGGCCAACGAACTTCCGTAGCACGATTGGCGTACGAAACGATTCGATCAAATCTGACGGACACCTGAAGTCATTTGGTCGGCGTAGATCGGGTCCGTCGTCGAGCAGAAAACAGCAAATGCTTGAACGGTGGTTTCCCCTTAAGAGTTGAAGGCCCGACCTTTGCCGAGAGGTTGGGCTTTTTTGTTTGACTGTCTTCTGCGGGAATTTGAACTCAAGACGGCATTCCGCTCCAATGGAAGGAAGGGTGTGACCAGCACAGCGTCGGCACACCATGTTCCTCGACTCCGGACGGCGTTCGCGCGACAATTTGATTCCTGCCGGCGCGCTGCGGTGTCGCACCGGTAATCTTGAAATTGTCGAACTCGAAACTCGGACGCCCAGCGTGCCAAATCCAAAGATTATCGTGCTTGGTTCGGTTAACACCGATCTTGTCGTGAGTTCTCCGCGCCTGCCTGCTGCTGGCGAAACCGTCATGGGCGGCAATTTTTACAAGTCCGGAGGTGGAAAAGGCGCGAATCAGGCAGTCGCTGCGGCTCGAACTTCTGGACTCCCTGTTGGATTTATTGCGGCAGTCGGCAACGACGATTTTGGACGCCACGCAATTCGGCAGTTCCGTAGCGAGAACATGCTCACGCAGCACATCCGCATGGTGGATGATTATGCCACTGGCGTCGCGCTGATCATGGTCGACGAGTACGGCGAGAATCAGATCAGCGTCGCATCCGGCGCGAACGCCGCTCTATCACCGGACGACGTTGCCGCCATCGACGATGCCTTCTTTTCGGAAGCCAGTGTGTTTGTCGCGTGTCTCGAATCTCCAATCGAGACGGTTATCGCAGGATTGAAACGGGCAAAGGAGGCTGGCCTGAAAACCATTCTGAATCCCGCTCCTGCCAGTGAAGAGGCCTGTGACCGCGAACTGTTGCAGCTGGTCGACGTACTGACTCCGAACGAGTCCGAAGCCACGTTTCTGAGTGGCTGGGACGAAATGAAGGACCTGGAAGACGCCTGCATCTGGTGCGAGCAACTGCAGCAGAGAGGCAGCCGCCGCATCATCATTACACGCGGAGATCGCGGCTGCATTTTAAAGGAAGAGTCCAGCGACGTCTGTCTGACTCCGGCATTCGTCGTCGAAGCCGTCGATGCAACTGCCGCGGGCGACTGTTTCAACGGAGCACTCGCAACTGGACTGGCGGAAGGACGCACACTTCTGGAAGCTGCAAGATTCGCGATGGCAGCGGCTGCCATCTCGGTGACTCGTCGCGGAGCCATTCCATCTCTGCCAACCCGAGAGGAAGTGCTGCAGTTTCTCGCCAGTGACCCGCAGCGTTCGGAAATCAGACTCTGAGGGCTATGCACGAAATCCACCGATCCTTCACGCCGCGGACGGATCGCAGGGACATCATTTTCACCGAATTCGCCTTCGGCCTCCCCCAGCTGGCACAGCAGTCGGTACACTGAAAACCTTGAAACGTTCCGGTTCTGGTTACAGGAGCTCGCGATGTTTGAACGAGTCGCTGCGGTTCTGCTTTGCACTAGCTTGACGTTGTCAGTCTCGACCGTCGTCAGTGCAGCAGACGGAGAATTGTTTGCACCGATGACGACTGACCAGGTCCGGTCAAAATCGCTGGACTGGGCAGCGGGACTGGACCTGAAGGATCGCGCACTCATCGACGCGATTGGAAAACTGTGGACGATCAGCGAGGTCCAGCAACGCCCGGAAGAGCTGCATCGACTGACCGTTCGAACTTTCGAGATTGCGAATCCAGACGTCGCTGCCCTGGTGCAGCAATGTGAGTTCGGCATTGGCGTCGTTCCAAGGTCCGCGTTGCTCGAAGACGATGGATTGGCTCCCTGGTTTTCGAACAACCTGCGAGCGTTCGTCGGCCTGTTTCTCGCGCAGAATGAATTCTACGACGAAGCCCTGACTCTACTCGACAAGGTCCAGCCGCAGGAACTTGTCGATCCACCTTCGTACTTCTTTGACAGGGCGGTCTGCGAACATCGTCTGCTGAAAGCCAAAGAAGGACTCGCGACACTGAAGCTTCTGCTGGAGAACACGTCCGACGTACCCGTGAGATATTCGACGGTCGCCGCTTTGATGAAGTCCGACCTTGAGAAACTTGAAGAGAAGTCGCTCAATGAAGTGGCGAGAATGATGTCCGATGTCGAACGTCGGCTGAAGCTGGGCCGCAGTGGAGCGCGTGTGCAGAAAACCGAAGAAGAAATCGTCGCGACGCTTGATGAACTGATTAAG
>JAQBWV010000161.1 GCA_027624335.1 Planctomycetota bacterium | reverse complement strand
GCCGACCGGAAAATACTGCGAACCCGCACAACGCGTCTGCAACATCATCAGGCATTCTCAGGAATTCGCATCCTGCTGCATCCCCTGGAATGTGGCGACTGCGCGTTGACGTTACCTCAAACCCTGTTTTCGACAATGGACCGGTGTCGTTCCTGCAAATTCGGACAGAAAACAAACAGTTCCGGGGTCAGTGTGAAACGTTGGCACGTCCTTGACCGGTTCTGCGCTGCGCAACTAAGATTCTGAACCCGCTTCGTGCTCCGGTTTTTCAAATTGTGCGAATGGCAGGCGGAATCTGGTCGAGACAGCTCAGGCAATGCCGACAAACGTCTGAGGTGTCTCGTTTTGTATTGGGACCCGAGCCCCTGCAGTTGCAGGTTTCGCGGCTTGCACGGAGTTCTCCCTTGAGAGCGATCTTCAGCGACATTCATGGAAATCTTGATGCTCTTGAAGCGGTTCTGGCCGACATCAAGGAGCAGGGGATTAGCGAGATCTACTGTCTCGGCGATATCGTCGGTTACGGACCCAACCCGCGAGAATGTATCGACCGCGTCCGTGAATTCTGTACGTGTTCGCTGCTTGGCAACCATGATCAGGGAGCGTTGTTTGATCCCGAAGGTTTCAACGCGGGTGCAGAACGCGCCATCTTCTGGACGCGATCCGTGCTTGAAACCGGCGAAGGAAGTGAAGCACGCTGGGAGTTTCTGGGCGACCTTCCGCGAGTTATCAAAGAACCCAACCGGCTTTTTGTGCATGGCTCGGCGAGAAATCCTCTCAACGAGTACGTCTTCCCTGAAGACATCTACAATCAGAGAAAGATGGAGCGAATTTTCGCACTTGTCGAGAAGGACTGCTTCCAGGGGCACACGCACATCCCTGGCATTTTCACCGAGGACATGAATTTCCTGACCCCGGAAGAGGTTGATTTCGAGTACCAGCTTGGGAATCAGAAGCATCTGATCAACGTCGGTTCGGTTGGGCAGCCACGAAACGGCGTTCCGAATTCGTCCTACGTCATTCTCGACGGTAACAAGCTGACGTTTCGTCGGGTTGTTTATGACGTCGAGGCGACGGCGAACAAGATCTACGCGATTCCCGAACTCGATAATTTCCTGGGGGACCGTCTCCGCGACGGTCGATGAAATGGATCAACAGCGACGGCTTTTACTTTTTGGCTTCAGTGCCTTTCTTACTCTGTTTGTGTGGGCAACTCTGGGGCCAAAACTGTTCCCCGGAATGTTTCCACAGCCGCGGGACGTGGCCGTGGTGGACGGTGGGAATGACGCCGCCGCAGACGGCACGTCAACCGACGACGAGGGTGCCACAGCAGCAGGAGTTGCTGACAGCGGAGAAGGCTCCGGTAAAGTTGGTGACGCCGTCGAGCCCCCCGAAGTTCCCCCCACTTCAGAGAAGCAGGACCCGACTGCCGACGGCAACAAACCCGAGATTCCCGTTGTAAACCTGCCGGCGTTTCCGACTCAGACCGTCATGCTCGGTTCGATGGATCTGAGTTCCGGATACGCGCTGCAAATTCAATTGACCAGCGTTGGTGCGTCGGTTCAATCGGCCACACTGACTGATCCTCGATATCCCGTTGCCGGAGACGTGGGCGACGTTACTCCGCGTCCGCAACTTCGAGTGGTTGGAAACAACCTTCTCAGTGACGAGTCGATCAGGCCACTGACAAAGAGCCGAGGCAAACTCACTGTCGACCTGGACGTCGTGTCGATCGACAAGTTGCTGGCCGAACTCGATGTTCGAGCGTCACTGCGCACGGTCAACTGGGAACTGCTCGAAACAGAAAAAGATGCTAATGATTCCAGAGTTCTTTCAGGAGCGACGTTCCGAATCGTTTCTCCAGACGGCTCGCTGGAAGTCCGCAAGATCTTCCAGCTGCAGCGAGTTCCTGCGGATCGTCTTGCGGAAGCCGATATTCGGCAGATCTTTGCTCCGGCTTACCAGCTTGATGTCGCGATACAGTTGCGGAACATTGGCAAAAAAACTGTCGTTGCAGAATACCTGCTGCAGGGGCCAGTGGGTCTTCCGCTGGAAGATGTTGAGAATGCCCGCAAATTTCGTGATGTGAAAGTTGGATTTCTGAACGACTCGGGATCGGTGTCCGCGGAGCTGATGACTTCATCGGCACTTGTTAAGGACGCAAAGAAAGGCACCGTCGAAGAATGGACTCGTCCTGTCCGGTATGCCGGTGTCGACGTCCAGTTCTTTGCAGCATTGATTCTTCCGACGGGAGATCAGCTTGCTCGCCAGACGTTTTCGACGGTGACTCCAACAGTCATCACGACTGACGAAAAGAATACCGAACGCAGCGACATCAGTCTGGAGTTGAAGTCGGCGGAATTCGAAATCCCCGCTGACGGTTTGGTTCAGCACGAGTTTCAGATGTTCCTGGGGCCCAAGAGCCAGGACCTGTTGTTTCCCTACAAAGCGGATTCGATCATCGACTACGGCTGGTTTGGATCGATCAGTCACGTGATGGTTTATCTGCTGAAGACGTTCCACGGTTGGGGAGTTCACTACGGTATCGCGATCGTCATGCTGACAGTCCTCGTGCGTGGCATGATGTTTCCAGTCTCGCGAAAGCAGGCTGCCAGTTCCAAGAAGATGAAAGATCTGCAGCCACAGTTGACGGCTTTGCGCGAGAAGCACAAAGACGACAAACAAAAGCTCGCTCAGGCGCAGATGGAACTTTACCGGGAAGCCAACTTCAACCCGTTTGCCGGTTGCCTGCCTGTCTTCCTGCAGCTTCCAATTTTCATCTCGCTGTATCAGGCGTTGAACAACTGGGTCGACCTGCGGATGGCCTCGTTCATGTGGGTCGAAAATCTGGCCGCACCGGACGCACTTTTTGAGATGCCATTCTCGTTGCCGTTTCTCGGCTCAGATTTCAATCTGTTACCGATGATCACGATCGTTCTGTTCTACGCTCAGCAGAAGATGTTCATGCCGCCTCCGACGACGGACGAGATGGCGATGCAGCAGAAAATGATGAACTTCATGATGATTTTCATGGGGTTCCTCTTCTATCGCGTTCCAGCCGGGCTGTGCGTCTACTTCATTGCATCCAGTGCCTGGGGGATGTCCGAACGGAAGCTGCTGGAATTCCTGCCGGAGAAGGCTGTCGACGAAGAGAAACTCCGCAGGAAGAAAGAGAAACGTGGGGACGGCTTTTTCGGAAAGTTCGTTCAACAGATGCAGGCTGCTGCCGAGATGCAGGAGCAGATCAAAAAGAATCAACGTGAAGGAAACGGCAACGACAGCCAGGCCAAATCAGGAAGCCCCAAACGCCGCAAGTGATCCACTGCAACTTCGGTTTGTCGAGTATTGTTGCTGACAGGAAGATTCACAGCCATGTTTCGAGTGACTCAGAACATCGAATTCTGCTACGGCCACCGACTATTGAACTACAGCGGAAAATGTCGGCATCTGCATGGCCACAACGGTTTGGCGGTCATTGAACTCGAAGGCGAACAGCTGGACGATCGAGGAATGCTGGTCGACTTCACGGATATCAAGAAGTCTGTACGAACCTGGATCGACGACGAACTCGACCACCGCATGATTCTTCATGAGAATGATCCTGCCGTGTCATTTTTCAAGGAGCAGGGTGAGCCTCTGTATCTGCTTCCCGAGAATCCGACGGCGGAAGCGATCGCCAGGCTGATCTTCGACTTCACGAAATCGCAGGGGCTTCCGGTGAGTGAAGTGTCGCTCTGGGAAACGCCGAAATCTGTCGCGACTTACACCGATCGCTAACCGCATTTCCGCGTCACCTGAGGCCAGTTCGCGCACGCAGAGAGACGGAAACTGAGACAATCCGCCGTCCTCGAATTGCCCGGTTGTCGAAGTCGACGTGACCGGTGTTCTGACGGCGCACGACGTGAGCTTGATGCCACGAAAGGCAGTTAGCTTTCCGTGCTCTTCCGAATCGTTCGCGGTTGGTTCGTCGCCTTTCATATTCCAGAGGCGATGTCGGTCGGTGCTGGCCTCTCTTGCCGGAGAAAGTCTGATGATTCAGGATGGGCTGGCCAATCAGATCAGCCGCCCCTGGACACAAAGTTTATGCTCCGTGGGAACAAGCAATGACAAGAAGACAAATGAGCCGTTCGATTTTTCTGTTCGTGGTGACCGTGCTTGCGGGATCGTTCGTCGCAGCAGCGGACAACGCATCGGCGGATGCGTTACCGGCAGCCGTAACCAGGGTCGTCGACTTTGAACGGGACGTGCGACCGATTCTTGAAAGTCGCTGTGCCGAATGTCACAGCAAGGACGATCCCACAGCGGACATACAGATTTTGTCGCGCAGGTCGTTATTGCGCGGCGGAGAAAGTGGTGAGCCGGCCATCGTGCTCTCACGCAGTGCAGACAGTTTTCTGATCAAAGTGGTTGCCGGCCTGGACCCTGACGTGAGGATGCCGCCGAAGGGACCGCGTCTCAGCAGCGAACAGATTGCCATTCTGCGAGGTTGGATCGATCAGGGGCTGAAAATGCCCGGCAGCGAAACACCCGCCGACGCTGGCAAAACGGGGCATTGGTCGTTTCAGCCGGTTGGCAATCCTGAGCCGCCGAGGATGGACGATCGGTTTGTGGCTTCGCCAATCGACTCGTTCGTTCTGAAAAAATTGAAGGAGCAGGAACTCGTGCCGTCGCCGCGAGCTGATCGTCGCTCATTGATCCGACGGTTGTTTCTCGTGATGCTCGGCCTGCCGCCGACTTCCGCACAAGTTGCCGCTTTCGTGAGCGACGGCTCGCCCGATGCGTGGAAGAACCTGATCGACAATGTTCTCGACAGTCCGCAATACGGTGAGCGATGGGCTCGGCACTGGCTCGACCTGATTCGTTTTGGAGAGACGCACGGCTTCGAGACTAACCGCGAACGCCCCAACGCCTGGTATTTTCGGGACTGGGTGATTGAGTCGCTGAATTCGGACAAGCCATACGACGAATTCGTTCGGCAGCAGATCGCTGGCGACGCGTTCGGAGAGCCGATCGGCACGGGATTTCTGGTGGCCGGTCCCCATGACATCGTGAAGGGGCAGGATCCGAATCTCACGCTCATGCAGCGACAGGACGAACTTTCCGACCTGATCAACGCCACGACGACGGCCTTCCTCGGAATGACGATCGGCTGTGCACGGTGCCACAATCACAAATTCGATCCGATTACGCAACGAGACTTTTACGCGGTGCAGGCCGTCTTCGCCGGCGTCGAGCATGGTGATCGGAGACTGCCAGTTCCTGAAGATCGACAGGAGCAGATTGCCGCCATCAGGCTGCGGATTGAAAATCTCCGTCAGCAGCTGAGAGGGTTCATCCCGCCGTCCAGCAACGAGTTTCGCGAGGCGGTTTCAGCGAAACACAACGTCGATCGTTTCGCTCCGGTTAAGGCCAGGTTTGTTCGCTTCACCATACTGAGAACCAACTCATCGCAACCGTGCATCGACGAGCTGGAGATCTTTTCGGACAAGGAAAATGTCGCACTGGCGAGTTCAGGAGCCGTCGCGACGTGTTCGAGTTCTCTGCCCGGCTATCCGATTCACAAGCTTGAGCATGTCAACGACGGCGTCTACGGGAACAGTCGCAGCTGGATTTCGAATGAAGCTGGTGGCGGTTGGGTGCAGATAGAATTTCCGGACGTGCAAACCATCCGCCGACTGGAATGGGCACGCGATCGAGAATCCCGATTCAGCGACCGGCTGGCAATTGAGTACCGCATTGACACTGCGATAAACGCTGGCGAATGGACCTCCGTGGCGTCGTCGGATGACCGACGTCCATTCGGCGATTCGAAGAAATCGGTACCGGTCTACCGGTTTGATAATGTTACCGAAGAACTGGCGACCCAGGGACGCCAGTGGCTGGCACAACTGGATGCCGCTGAGCAGGAAGCCGAGCGGCTGGCGGTCGTTCCCACGGTGTACGCTGGCACTTTTCGACAGCCGGGACCAACGCACCGACTGTACCGCGGCGACCACAATGCCAAACGGGAAATCGTCGGCCCGGACGCGATCCAGATGCTCGGCTCACTGAAACTGGATGGGAACGCGCCGGAGCAGCAACGGCGCGTGGCCTTTGCCGAGTGGATTGCGGATTCCAGTAACCCGCTGACAGCCAGAGTGATCGTCAATCGACTCTGGCAGTTTCATTTCGGGACAGGCATTGTCGACACGCCGAGCGATTTCGGAGCGAACGGGACCACACCGTCTCATCCGGAACTTCTCGACTGGCTGGCTCGAGACCTGATGACCAACGGCTGGTCGCTGAAGCATGTCCACCGGCAGATTCTGATGTCGAACACGTGGCAGCAGGACAGTCGACCGATCGCCGATTCCATGAAAGTCGATGGGGCCACGCGGTTGCTCTGGCGATTTCCGCCAAGGCGCATCGAGGCGGAAGTCATTCGCGACAGCATGCTGGCGGTGAGCGGACAGTTGAATTCGAGAATGGGCGGACCTGGCTTCAGCGGTTTTGAAGTTGAGATGGAAAACGTCCGGCACTTTCATCCGAAGGTGAGCTTCGGTCCGGAAGATTTTCGCCGGATGATCTACATGACCAAAGTACGACAGGAGCAGGAGTCGGTCTTTGGCTCCTTCGACTGCCCGGACGCGAGTCAGGTGACGCCTGAACGCAGTCGGTCGACAACGCCACTGCAGGCATTGAATCTGCTGAACAGCTCGTTCGTGATCGAGCAGTCCGAGTTTCTGGCGGCGCGTTTAACAACGGAAGCTCCGCAGACAACTGGCGACAAAGTGCATCTGGCGTTTGAGCTATGCTTCAGTCGCGAGCCAACCTCCGATGAACTGTCGGACTCCGTTACCTTTATCGAGCAATCAGGGCTGATGCAGTTCTGTCGTGCGATGCTGAATGCAAATGAACTGGTTTTCATTCCCTGATGCGGTGCGGCATCGAAAGGTCGTCAGAATTCGCAGGGTGCGTGCAGCAGAGCGGAACGCACAGGATTGTAATTTCGGCCTTCTGTTAATGCTGCGTTCCACGCAGCCTGCGAAAAGAAGCTCGGGCGGCACGGCTCTAGACAGCAGCGTGCTGCTGCAGGTCTTCCAGGCCTTTGCGGGCGCAGAAGTCTCCGAATGATTCGCCGTCGGTTCGCTCGGATTTGAAGTACCCCAGCAGCGGTGAGACGGTCGAGCCGATTTCTTCCAGCGGGACCTGGTCCTGGTAAATGAAGCCGATTCTTGTTCCCAGCGTGTTTCCGCCAAGGTAGAGCGTGTACTTGCCTCGGGATTTTCCGACCAGGCCGATGTCCGGAGAGTACGGTCGAGCGCAACCATTCGGACAACCGGTCATGTGGACGGCAATTCGCTCGTCTTTCAGACCGTGTTTGTCGAGTTCGACTTCGAGGTCGTCGATGACTCGCGGCATGACTCGTTCCGATTCGGTAACGGAAAGTCCGCATGTCGGAAGAGCAGGGCAGGCCATCGAGAATCGACGCACCAGCGACAATTCGTCCGCCTTCTTGATTCCGTGTTTGACCATCAGTTGTTCGATGCCGTCCCGGTCAGCAGGGTCGACGTCACACAGGATCAAACCCTGCAATGCTGTCAGGCGAACCGGGTGGCTGTACTGGTTCAGGATCGCTCGCAACCCCGTCTTCAATTGCAGGTCGCCGTCGTCTTTGATGCGACCGTTCTCAACGTTGATGCCCAGATAAAGCTTTCCGTCGCCCTGCTCGTGCCAGCCCATGTGGTCATCGACGTCGCAGACTTCCTGGGCACGAGGCTCCGGTAGCGGGCTGCCAAAGTATTCTTCGACCTTGGACTTGAACTTTTCGAGACCCCATTCTCGAACGAGGTATTTGATGCGAGCCTGTTTGCGGTCGACGCGGTTGCCGTTGTCGCTCCAGCAGCGAACGATGGCTTCGGCCACGGCGATGGCCTTGTCGGCTGGGACGAATGTCATCTTGAGTCCGACCGCGGCGTAAGTTTTCTTAGCCGCCGGAGTCACTCCCTGCCCGCCGCCGACGTAGACGTTGTAGCCCACGATTTGGTCGTTCTCGACGATCGCCAGCAGGCCGAGATCGTACGTCAGGATGTCGACGCAGTTATCTTCCGGCAGAGCGATTCCGATCTTGAATTTTCGCGGGAGGTAGCATTCGCCATAGATCGGTTCTTCGACTGGCGTGAATTCTGCGACCTTTTCTTTATCGCCCTCGTCGTCCTGCAACCAGATTTCCTGGTAGGCGGTCGTGTGAGGCCGGAAGTGGTGAGCGATCTGCTGTGAAAGTTCCTGCAACTGATCGTGAACAGCGTTGTTGCGGATCGGAGCCGGGCAGCACATCACATTTCGATTAACGTCGCCGCACGCGCCGAGTGTTGTCAGCGTTGTCTTCTCGCTGATCGATCGAATCGTTGGTCGCAGGTCGTCTTTCAGAACACCGTGCAACTGCAACCCCTGCCGACTGGTGATTCGCAGCGTGCCGTTACCAAACTCGTCGCACATGTCGAGTTCTGCCAGCAGATCACCTGCGGTCAGCCGCCCGCCGGGGATTCGCGACCGGACCATCATCATGTAGCTCTTGCCCATTTTAGAACCGTCATCGCTCTTGCCGCCTCGATCGTCGCGATTGTCCTGCTGGTACGTTCCGTGGTGCTTGAGAAAGCCGACGTTGTCGTCCGTGAAGCACTCGTTCGCCGGATCAAGCTGTTCGGCAATCGTGCCGCGCAGCTGTCGGCTGCCGGCTTTAAGAACTTCAACTTTGCTGACTGTGACTTCTTCGGACATCGCGATTGTCTACTCCGTGCTGACTGTTTGAGGGTTCGGATCCCTGGGGCAACTTTCGGAAAGGGGAACGCAGAGATAATGAGGAGAGGTCGCCTGTGACTCTGCAGGTTTCCTTAGTCCCTTGCGTTCTAATTTTCGGTTTACTGACCGAGCATTGTAGTGGCACTGGTCAATGGACGAAATCCGGACCCGTCGCAGTACATGATTGTTCGTTGTTCTCCATTCGTCGGAGGGTGCGTGAAGCGGAGCACGCCAGATTTCAGTTGCGTCCTCCTGCAAAGGCGCGTTTCGCTCCGCTTCACGCACCCCACCGCTACCGCTCACTTCCCGTTGGAGTGATCGCGCTCAGTCTGCTGTTTTCGTCCGGTCGATCAGGTACTGACTGAGGGCCTGTTGCCACGACGGCATCGGGCGGCCAATTGCTGCCTCAAGCTTCTGGCAATTCATCACGCTGTAAGCAGGCCGAGCCGCCTTCGCGCCGAACTCTGTCGTGGAAACTGGTCGGACGCGGACGTCGATGTTGTCCTGCCGGAAGATCTCAAGCGCCAGGTCGTACCAGGTTGTCTCCCCCGAGTTTGTGGCGTGGTAAAGCCCGAAGTTTCTGGTTTGAATCAGCTCGACAGTGGCTTGAGCGAGATCGCGGGTCGCGGTCGGCGTGCAGTGTTGATCGTTCACGATGGCCAGTTCGTCGCGTTCGCGACCAAGACGCAACATGGTCTCGACAAAGTTCCCCTTGCCAGCTCCCTGAGTGGCCGCGACTCCGTACAGGCCGCAGGTCCGAATCACAAAGTGCCGAGGACAGATCGCCTGAACAAGGTTCTCGCCGGAATGCTTGCTCGCCGCGTAAACGGATTCGGGAAACGCAGCGTCAGTTTCAAGTTTCGGAACCAGATCACCCGACTCCGGTATCGTGGTCGGGTGCCTGCCGAAGACGTAGTCGGTGCTGAAGTGAACGAGAGTTGCCTGATGTTGCAGGCACCATCGAGCCAGTCGGGCAGGGCCGAAGGCATTGACCGAGAACGCCTGCTCGATTTCGTCCTCAGCGCGATCGACGAGATTGTACGCCGCCGAATTGATGACAAATTCCGGCTGGATTCGGTCAAGACAACCGGCGATGCTGTCCGGATTCGTCAGTTCCATGTCGGAGTGCCGTATTGGGACAACGTCTCCAGGGAGTAATTTCAGTAGATCTGTCCCAAGTTGTCCTGCTGCACCAATCACTGCTGTGATCATCGTCGTATCCGCGTCAAATGGGCAGGAGCCGGTTCCCGGCAATTCCCAACGTCCTGAGCGAGCGCCGCTTATTCCGAATAGAGTGGAATCAGGGGCTCCGAGATCGTGAAATGGTCGAGCTGGACAGAATCTATCGATTCGACTCGACGGTCACCACGTGACATTGCCATTCGGTGACATTCCATGCTTTTGCTCGGCCACCGGTCTGGATAAAGTGGTTGCCAGCGACTGTCTCTGATTGTCGTCGTTTTGTTTTGCGGATCATTCTCTGATCCGTCAGTTTGTGTAGCACAGATTTTCTGAACAATAACAAGGTATGAAACGACTATGAGTTACACGTTTGCTGCACTCGGGCTGCTGGCCGTGGATGGAGTTGAAGCCGGGATTCCCGTCTGGCAGTGGTGGGCCACCGGTGGCGTGGTGATCGCCATATTCGCCGCTTTGCTGGCTACCAGCTACGGAACCAGGACCGGCGTCATCGCTCGAGCGACGACAAAGGAAGCCGTTCGACAGCCTCTGTTTCTGCTGATGCTGTTTATCGGAGGGATGTTGATCGTCGTCAACACGTTCCTGCCGTTCTTCTCCCTGGGAGAAGACATCAAGATGCTGAAAGACTGCGGTCTGGCAACGATTCTGATCGGTGGTTTGCTGCTGGCAATCTGGACGTCGAGCACCAGCATCGCCAGCGAAATCGAGGGCAAGACGGCGATGACGTTGCTTTCGAAGCCGATCACGCGGCGGCAGTTTGTGGTCGGAAAGTACATTGGAATCCTGCAAAGTGTACTTGCTCTGATCGTTCCACTGATGATCATTTTCTCGGCCTTCATTTTCTATAAGGTCGGTTATGACGCTCGCGAATCCGGCGAGGAAATTCCGTCATTTCTTCAGGACGGCTCGTTTTTGCCGAACGCGGCCCGAGCTGCTGAAGTGCTGCAGATCCTGCCGGGGTTTGCTCTGATATTCCTGGAAATTGCCGTTCTGACCGCTGTCAGCGTCGCCATTTCGACCCGCATGCCGATGGTCGTCAACATTGTGACATCGCTGGCGATTTTTGTGATCGGGCACATTACCCCGATGCTCGTGCAGTCCGGAGCGATCAAAATTGAAATCGTTGACTTTATGGCGAGGCTTATTGCTACGGTGCTTCCAAATCTTGAATACTTCAACATGTCCGCTGCCGTTGCAACCGGGCAGTTGATTCCTCCGAGCTATCTTCTGGCCGCTCTGGCCTACTCAATCGTCTACGGCGGAGCCGCGGTTCTCCTTTCATTCATCCTCTTTGAAGACCGTGACCTTGCCTGAGCAGACTTTCTGCTCGTTCGACTTGCTTGTGATCACATTACATCGATTCGCGCATCTTCTGAGCTGGATGCCGCTCGCTATGCACGTGGTCGAGTTGTCCAACTGACGTGCTCGTCAGCACTGTCGGGACGCCGAGAAGTCCGAACGATCTGGAGGAGAGGCGGGTGCAACGGGATTTGAGCCGGAAAGTGGTTCCGTCGTGTCGAGGCAGTACCTGGATCTGCTGCGGCGAGTCTTTCCGATACGGCAACTGTTCCGTGGACACTCGTTGTGGGCGTTTGTCTGGTGCCTTGTCGGAATGGCAGCTTTTGCTGCCATCCTGATATCTACTTTTCTGATCGTCGCCCTGTTGAGTTCTCGCGGCGGCGTAACGATCGATACGCGTGACATCGAAGAGTACCAGCGACTTTTCAGTACGGGCTCCGAACATGACCGTCCGGAGATCGTTCATGCCTCGCCTTTGGAACTGCCTCAGTCAGGCCTGAAAGCCATCGCCTGGGAGCGAAGACATCGTTCCTGGGGGCCGTTTCTCGCCTGGCTCTGCCGGCAGTATCCCACGTTGCAGTCAACTGGCTCGGCCTTGACCTGGCTACTTGCAGTCGGACTGGCGATGGGGTTCATCCAAAGCAGCTCGATCTCACACATGGCGACACTTGCCTCTCGGGCGGCTGGTCACACTGTCGGGCAACTCCGACAGTCTCTGCATCGTCATTCGATTCGCATGGGCACCAGCGACCTGATTGATGCGAGAACCGTAGAAGTAATCGAGCTTTTCACAACGGAAGCGGCAACAGTTCGTATGGGAATCGAAAAATGGATCACGACCATTTTCCGGAGTCCACTGCAGCTGCTGGTGCTACTCAGCCTGGCCATGACGCTCAACTGGATGGTCACTATCGAATGCCTCGTTCCGTTATTGGCCTGCTGGTATCTCATTCGACGTGAACGGCGCTACCTCGACATCGAGCAGAATCTCAATGCGGACCGTGTATCCACCGATTTGAAACTACTGGGGGAAGGCATTCAGAAGAGTCGCCTGATCCGCGGTTATCAGTTGGAAGAACACGAAGACCGGCGATTCGAGCAGCACCTGAAGCGCTATCAGAGTCGGCTGCACGACATCGAACGCCGTGAACGTCGCACTCAGTGGCTTTCCCGTATGTTGAGTCTGGCCTGTTTCGCACTGGTCCTGTTTCTGCTGGGAGCCAGAATGCTGGGAGTACCGGACGAGCCGGAACATCTCACGCTGGCAGAAGGGCTACTGCTGGCTTCGTGCTTTGCCTTCGGTCTGCAACCGGTCGAATCGCTCGCCAATCTGCGTCATCTGCGAGGCGAGGCCGGGCAGGCCGCCGAGCGAATTTATCGATACCTCAACACGATTCCCGAAGTCGGGCAGGCCGTTGGTGCAAAGTTCCTGAACCCGCTGGAGAAGATGATCGAGTTCGAAGGTGTCGTCTACCGGCTGGGTCGAAGAACGTTGCTTAACAATGTGACGCTCAAGATTCCCGCCTCTGGTACGACTGCGGTCGTTGCGTTCGACAGTCTTGAAGCCAGAGCGTTAACTTCGCTGCTACCGCGATTTATCGAGCCTCACGCTGGTCGAGTACTGATCGACGGCGAAGATATCAACTGGGCAACACTCGAATCATTAAGAGCAGAAACGCTGCTTGTCGGAGGAAACGAGCCCTGGTACACCGGAACTGTTCGAGAGAATATCACGGGCGGTGATACTCGGTACTCACAGACTCAGGCGACCGAAGCTGCGAAGATGGTCCATGCACACAACTTCATCCAGAAACTGCCGCAGGGCTACGAAACCGTCATTGGAGAACACGGAGAGCAGCTTCGCGATGTACAGGGCTTTCTTCTGGCAATGGCGCGAGCCATGTTGCGTGATCCTGCGCTGCTCATTATTGAGGAACCTGCTCTCGACATGACGGACGACGAAAAGGCACATCTGGAAGATGCCGCTCGCAGAGCGTCTGTCGGTCGAACAACGATCGTTCTGCCATCAAGACTGTCGACACTCAGGAGCGTTGATCGGATCGTGTTGCTGAACCGGGGCAAAGTAGAAGTTGTGGGAACGCATGATGTGCTGCTGAAAAGTTCGGCGCTGTACCGGCACTGGGAATACATGAACTTCAACGAATTCCGCCACGAAACCTCGCCCATTCAATGAACAACTCCGTCGATCCTCCAGTTTCTCACTTCAATCGCGGGCCGCTCTATTCGCCAGTTGTCGAAAGGGCCTTTCGTGTCGCTGCGAACGCACATCGAGACCAGACTCGCAAGGCGTCAGACCTGCCCTACTTCCAGCATCCTGCGAGTGTCGTCCTGATCCTTGCCCGCTGCGGTTTCGATGACGATCACCTGCTCGCCGCCGCCGTGTTACACGACACAATTGAGGATACTGATTGCACGGTAGAGTCACTGACGGGCGAGTTTCCCGCCGACGTTGTCCAGCTCGTTCAGGAATGCACCGAAGCCAAACGTGACGCATCAGGAACGAAGATTCCGTGGCGAGTCAGGAAGGAATCTCACATCGCGCTCGTGCGTCATGCGTCGGTAGCGGGCCGCGCGATCGTGCTCGCGGACAAACTTCACAACCTGGGATCGATGATCTTTGACCTGGAACACGGTCAGGAGATCTGGAGCCGATTCAACGCCAGCCGTGACGAGATAGTCTGGTATCACCGCGAAATCGTCGCCGCTGCGTCGAACGGAACAGACGCTCAACATTCACACGCGATTTCCGAACAACTGCATACTCTGGCGTCCGAGTGCCAGCGTCTGATCAGCGCACTGGCTGCTTCGGATCCAGCGTGACGATCAGTAAAGATCACGAGGCTGTTTCCGGAGCGTTCGCGAACCAGTACAGAAAGTTGCGTGACGTTGCTTGCAAATTGTGGGTCCGGCAATTGTTATTCGCGTTGAGGCCGTGCGGCGTCTCAAACGTCAGTGTTGTGGAATCCACTGTCGTCGCACATGGTCAGCAATGGAGGCGACATGAGCGATTCAGAGACCCCCGATCCTGCAGAGGACGGCAGGAAGGTGGCGAGCGAGAAGAACCTCTGGGTTGGTTTCGACCTGGGCGGCACCAAAATGCTGGCCGCTGTGTACGACTCTGACTTTCAGCTTCTCGGAAAGAAACGGAAAGCCACACGAGGTTCCGAAGGCAGCGAAGCAGGGATAGACCGCGTTCAGGGCTTAATCGTCAAAGCTGTGGAAGAGGCCGAAGTCTCCGTTGACCGCATCGCGGGAATCGGACTCGGAGCGCCCGGTCCACTGGACCTGATCGATGGAGTTGTTCTCGACACACCGAATCTCGGCTGGAAAAAT